>CBINNO010000090.1:0-14098 GCA_966252055.1 uncultured Rheinheimera sp.
GATCAGCCGGCGGCGCAGCCGCCAAATCCACCGGCGCTGCCGAAACACCCGCCGCCCCGCGCTGCGCATTCACCAGCAACAAAAGCTGCGCGCAAGCCTCGGCATCGGCCAGCGCGCGGTGGTGTTGTTTGAGTGCAATACCAAAATGTGCGCATAAATTGGCGAGGCTGTAAGACGGTAACCCCGGGAAATAGCGGCGGCTTTCGACGACGGTGCACAGCTGTGCCATCGACAGTGTGAAGCCTGCGCGGGCGAATTCGGCGCGTACAAAGCCGTAGTCGAATTTGACGTTGTGGGCGACAAACAAACAGCCGTCCAACAGTTGCCAAAGCGCTGGCGCCAGCTGTGCAAAAGTGGGCGCGTCCGCCACCATAGCGTCGGTGATGCCGGTCAGCCGGCTGATAAAAGCCGGAATGCGCCGGCCTGGATTGACCAGGCTGCTGAAGCGTTCAATGACACGGCCCTGCTGCAGTTTGACCACGGCGATTTCGGTGATGCGGTCGCTGCCTTGCGCGGTGCCGCCGGTAGTCTCGACGTCGATCACCGCATACACGCGCGCCGGGTCTAAAAACCATTCGACTTTACAGAGCCTGACGCTGAACCCGGCTTGCTGCAGCGCAAAAAAGCGGCTGAGCTGATTGCGCCTGACGCTGTCGCCGGGCGCTTTGACTTCGATGAATTGTAACTGGCTGATGTTACCCTGCGCGTCGCGCTGCCAGCACATTAAATCCGGATAACCGCTGCTGTGGCGGCGAAAATCCTGCGCCATTTTCCGAAGCGGCTTGGCCAGCGCGCCGGGCGCAGCGCCTTGTACCAGCGCCAGCAAAGGTTCGGCCAGTTCGCTCTGCCAGACAAAAACGGCATTGGCTTTGCCATAGTGCCGGCTCAGTTGTTGTAACAAAAACTGGGTGGCGGCCGCCGGCTGGTCCAACAGCGCCAGTTTTTGCTCGATAGCAGCTTGTTGCTGCTGATAAAAATCACGGGTGGTCAGGTTGCGCGGCCGGCGCTCAAATTCGTTAAAAATGGCGCTTTGGCCGGCTTCAAACAGCTCATGCCAGAGCAATAAACCAAACAAAGCCAGCCACAGGTTATTTTCCAGATGCACCGCTTCGAAACCCTGCGCCTGCAACTGACGGCAGACTCCGGCTTCCGGCCGGCCGCTCCAGATCTCATCGAGCTGCAGCGGCTGTGCTTGCCTGAGCAGTTGCGTCAGATCGGACAACCGGCGCGCCTCTCTGGCGGCGGCTGTGGCCGTCTCCGTCGGCGCGACCAGCAGCGCCGGCACATAACGGCGGGCGAAATCGACCGCCAGATAATATTCGTCGTCGCAGCAGGGTTCCTGCTGCATTTGCGCCAATAAAGCGGCCAGTTCGCTGCTGCGTTGTTGTTTGTGATAAAGCCGCAGCAGGCGCTCCGACGCCGGAAAGGCGGCGCTGTGCTGATACCAATCGATGGCAAGTTCAGTCAGGCCCGCTTTTTCCGCCTGCCGGCCCAACTGATAACACAGCTGCTCTTTGTGCTGCAGCGTGCGCTCGTCCGGCGGCTCTGGCCAGTCGGCCCGGCTTTGTTGCCACTGCGTCAATTGCAGAGGACTCAGCTGACTGCCTTTTTTCGGCAGCTGGCTGCTCAGTTGCTGGCGCAGCAGCGCATAAAAGTAGGCGCCGCGGGCGGTTTCGGCGTCCAGATAGCGGGCCCGGTAGTCGGTCTTAAAACCGCCGGTCGGCAACAAGCCCAAATCACGCAGCGTAAAAGCCGACAAATCGGCTTCGATGCGGCCGAAATACAAAAACAGCAGATACTGCAATGGTTCAAGCCGTCGCAGTGCCAGCAAGGGTTCGGTTTGATTGAGTAACGAAGCACTCAGCAACTGGCCGGCCTGCACCGCCTGCTGCAGTGCCGCTTTGTCGGCCGATTTTTTGACATCCGCCAGGCTGTGCAGCCCGGCCGCTGCGGCCAGCTCCAGCAAGCGCCATAACCTGGCTTTGGGCGATTTTTGCAGCCAGTCGGCGAGCTCGTCAGCTGTTTGTGGTGGCGCGGCAAAACCGCTGGCGACTAACGCAGCCACTGCGCCGGCCTGGTCGCTGATTTCGGCATAAGCGAGGTCGGCCAGCGCAAAAACCCGGCCTTTGCGGCTCAGCATGCGCAGCCACAGCCGTTTGGCGTCCAGCGGCAACGCGGCAAAATCGGCGATAAACTGTTGTTCTGCTTGCGAAAACAGCGGCGCATAACGCGCCTGCAGCTGTTGCAGCAAGTCGTCAAAATGTTGCAGGTAATAATCGGTGGCAAGCTGCACGGGCGCCGGCATCGGACTGTCTCAGGTGTTCAATACAAAAGTCAGGCTAGCAGAAAAACAACTGGATAAAAAGCCAGTTATCAGCCCTCTTTAGAAATTTTTACACAGGCTGCGCATCTGCTGACACTTGCCATTATTCAATTAAAAATCACTCACTTACCTGATGCTAATTCTGTACCGGCAAGACCAAAAGCCAAAAATTGGCGATAAAACAGGCTGGCAAAAAGCCATTTCACAATTTAGAATGAACGTTCACTCTAAAAAGGAGATTTTCCAGATGCAGCCTTTTCGCCGCCCCATGTTTAAACTCAGTGCCACAGCTTTATTGCTCAGCAGCATGTTGCTGACCGCCTGCAGCGAACCGGCCCCATCCGCACAAGGCAGCGCCGGCGCCATGCCCGTAGGCGTTGTGACCTTAACCGCCAGCGATGTGACCTTAAGCCGCGAACTGCCGGGCCGCACCAGCGCCGTGCAAATCGCCGAGATCCGCCCGCAGGTCAGCGGCATTATCCTGACCCGCGCTTTCACCGAAGGCGGCGCGGTCAAAGCCGGCGACACTTTGTATCAAATCGATCCGGCGCCCTTTGAAGCCGCCCTGCAAAGTGCCAAAGCCGCCGAAGCGCGCGCCAAAGCAAGCCTCGCCAGCAGCAAGGCCAAAGCCGGCCGTTATAAAGAGCTTTTGAAAATCAAAGCCGTCAGCCAGCAGGAAATGGATGAAGCAGAGGCCGCTTATCAGCAGGCCAAAGCCGACGTGCTGACCGCCCAGGCGCAAATCAAAACCGCCCAAATCAACCTGACTTACAGCAAAGTGCAGGCGCCGATCAGCGGCCAGATTGGCAAATCCAGCGTCACTACAGGTGCGCTGGTGAACGCCGGTCAGAGCGAAGCGCTCGCCACAGTCACCACGCTGGACCCGATTTATGTCGATTTAACCCAGTCCAGCACTGAGCTGCTGGCGCTCAAGCAGGCGCTGGCTTCCGGCGCGGTCGGCACGGCCGCCAGCCAGACGCAAGTGCAGCTGAAACTGGAAGACGGCAGCCTGTATCCGCATACCGGCACGCTGCAGTTTTCTGAAGTGACGGTCAATCCGGACACCGGCTCGGTGACCTTGCGCGCCAGCTTCCCCAATCCGGACCAGCTGTTACTGCCCGGCATGTATGTGCGCGCCACGGTCAATGAAGGCGTCAAAGCCGGCGCCGTGCTGGTGCCGCAGCGCGGTGTCAGCCGCAATGCCAAAGGTGAAGCCACCGCCATGGTGGTCGGCAAAGACGGCAAAGTGGAAGCGCGGGTGCTGCAAACCAGCCGCACCGTTGGCAGCAACTGGCTGGTCACCGGCGGCCTTGCGGCCGGCGATCAGCTGATTGTTGAAGGTCTGCAGAAGATCCGGCCAGGCGCGCCAGTGCAGGCCGTGCCCGCCGCCGAGTTTGGTGCCGCCACGCAGAATCAGGCCGGCGCAGCGAAAGCTGGTCAGTAACAGGGGGTTGTGATGTCACGTTTTTTTATTAACAGACCGATTTTCGCCTGGGTACTGGCCATCGTCGTGATGCTGGCCGGTGTGCTGGCGATCCGCGGTTTGCCTATTGCCCAGTACCCGTCCATCGCGCCGCCGGCGATTAGTATCACCGCCAGTTATCCGGGCGCTTCGGCCCGTACGCTGGAAGATACCGTCACCCAGGTGATTGAACAAAAAATGAAAGGCCTCGACGGCCTGATGTATATGTCGTCGACGTCCGAGTCGAGCGGCTCAGTCACGCTGACCTTAACCTTCAGCGCCGAAACCAACCCGGACACCGCGCAGGTGCAAGTGCAGAACAAACTGGCGCTCGCCACCCCGCTGTTGCCGCAGGAAGTGCAGCGCCAGGGCGTTGCGGTAGCCAAATCGGCACGTAACTTCCTGATGGTGGTAGGTTTTGTGTCCGAAGACGGCAGCATGACCAACATCGACATCGGCGACTATGTGGCGGCCAACGTGCAGGACATCATCTCGCGCGTGGATGGCGTCGGTGAAGTGCAGTTATTCGGCTCGCAATATGCGATGCGCGTCTGGCTGGACCCGGCCCGCTTACAAAACTATAAACTGACGCCGGCAGATGTCAGCGCCGCTATCGTGGCGCAAAACGCCCAGGTGTCGGCCGGTCAGCTCGGTGGTTTGCCGGCCAGTGCCGGTCAGCAGCTGAACGCCACAGTCACCGCACAAAGCCGGCTGCAAACGCCGGAGCAGTTCCGCGCCATTTTACTGAAGACCAACACCGACGGCTCCGTCGTGCGCTTAAGCGATGTGGCCACTGTTGAACTGGGCGGTGAAAGCTATAACGTGGTAGCCCGTTACAACGGCAATCCGGCGTCGGGCATTGGTATTAAACTGGCAAGCGGCGCCAACGCGCTCGATACCGCCAATGGCGTGCGTAAAGCCTTGGCCGATTTAGAGCCGTTTTTCCCGGCAGGCCTCAAAACCGTAGTGCCTTACGACACCACGCCTTTTGTCGCGCTGTCGATTGAAAAAGTGGTACATACGCTGATTGAAGCCGTCGTGCTGGTGTTTTTAGTGATGTATCTGTTTTTACAGAACTTCCGCGCCACGCTCATTCCAACCATCGCGGTGCCGGTGGTGTTGCTCGGCACCTTTGCCATTCTGTATGCCTTTGGTTATTCGATTAATACCCTGACGATGTTTGCCATGGTGCTGGCGATTGGTTTGCTGGTCGACGACGCCATCGTGGTGGTGGAAAACGTCGAGCGGGTGATGACCGAAGAAAAACTGTCGCCGCTGGAAGCGACCCGCAAGTCGATGGATGAAATCAAAGGAGCCTTGGTCGGGATCGCGATGGTGTTGTCGGCGGTCTTTGTGCCGATGGCATTTTTTGGCGGCTCTACCGGGGTGATTTACCGCCAGTTCTCTATCACGCTGGTGTCGGCGATGGCGCTGTCGGTGCTGGTGGCACTGATTTTAACGCCGGCCTTGTGTGCCACTTTGTTAAAACCCAGCCATGTGCACAACAACCACAGCCTGACCGGCCGCTTTTTCAACGGGTTTAACCGCGGTTTTGACAAAACCAATCAGGGCGCGCAGAGCTTTGTCGGCCGGATGATCCGCCAGAGCAAACGTTACCTGGTGATTTACGGCCTGCTGGCCGGCGGTATGGTGTACATCTTCAGCCAGCTGCCATCGGCGTTTTTACCGGACGAAGATCAGGGCATCCTGTTTAATCAGGTCGTGCTGCCAGCCGGTGCCACCACTGAGCAGACGCTGGAAGTGGTGAAAAAAATGGAGCAGCATTTCCTGCAGGATCAATCCGAAGCCGTGAAGTCGATTTTCACCGTCGCGGGCTTTAGTTTTGCCGGTTCCGGCCAAAACGCCGCCATCGGCTTTGTCAATCTCAAACACTGGGACGAACGCCAGCGGCCAGACTTGTCAGTCGGCGCCGTCGCCGGCAAAGCCATGGGCTTTTTCGCCACCATCAAAGAAGCCTTTGTGTTCGCCTTCCCGCCACCGGCGGTGGTCGAACTGGGTACCGCCAACGGCTTTAACATCTATCTGCAGGACAGAGCCGGCGTCGGTCACGACCAGCTGCTGCAGGCGCGCAACATGCTGCTCGGCATGGCGGGCCAAAGCCCGATGCTGGCAGGCGTGCGGCCGAACGGCCAGGAAGATACGCCAGAGCTGAAACTGGACATTGATCTGGCCAAAGCCGAAGCGCTGGGTGTCAGCCAGAGCAATATCAACAGCACGTTGGCAACCGCCTGGGGCAGCAGCTATGTCAATGATTTTATTGACCGCGGCCGGGTGAAAAAAGTGTTCCTGCAAGGCCAGCCGGACAGCCGGATGGCGCCGGAAGATTTAGCCAAATGGTATGTGCGCAACAACAAAGGCGACATGGTGCCCTTCTCCGCCTTCGCCAGCAGCCACTGGAGTTATGGCTCACCAAGGCTTGAACGGTACAACGGCTTTTCGGCGATGGAAATTCAGGGCGCCGCAGCACCGGGCTACAGCACAGGTCAGGCGATGGACGAGATGGAGCGGCTGGTGAAACAACTGCCGGCCGGCATCGGCTACGAGTGGACTGGTATTTCGTATCAGGAACGCTTGAGTGGTGGTCAGGCCCCGCTGTTGTATGCGCTGTCCTTGCTGGTGGTGTTCCTCTGCTTAGCGGCTTTGTATGAAAGCTGGTCAGTGCCGGCGGCGGTGATGATGATAGTGCCGCTCGGTGTGATGGGTGCTGCGCTCGCAGCCTGGCTCGGTCACCTGTCCAACGACATTTACCTGCAGGTCGGCCTGTTGACCACTATTGGTCTGGCGTCGAAAAACGCCATCCTGATTGTCGAATTCGCCATCGCGCGGATGGAACAAGGGCTGGGACTGGTTGACGCAGCCATTGAAGCGGTGCGTTTGCGGCTGCGGCCCATTCTGATGACGTCGATGGCCTTTATCTGTGGTGTATTGCCGCTCGCTGTCGCCTCCAGTGCCGGTTCCGGCGCGCAAAATGCGCTGGGGATTTCGGTGATTGGTGGCACCCTGGCGTCCAGTATTCTGGCGGTGATTTTCGTGCCGCTGTTCTTTGTTCTGGTGCGCCGGCTGTTCCCACACAAAGCGAACACAGAAGGAGCCCAACATGAATAAGGCAACCAAGATGCAGGCTGCGCTGCCTGCAAAAGCGCCTTCAGCCGCGCAGATCAGGGCTTCGCTGACGCCACTGGCGCACGCACTGGGCACAGCCCTGTTGCTGGCTGGTTTGAGCGCCTGCTCGCTGGCACCGGACTTACCCGCCGTCGCAGCGCCGTTGCCGGCGCAATATGACACCGGGCCGGCCAATGCGGCCGGCACTCATGTGGCAGCAAGCAGCGCGGCAGAAACAAACACCGCAAATAGCAGCGCTGTGCTGGCCGACTGGCAGCAGTTTTTCCAGCCGGAAAAACTGCAACAGCTGCAGCAACTGGCGCTTGGCAACAACAAAGACTTGCGTCTGGCGCTGCTGAACGTGGACCGGGTGCGGGCGCAGTATCAAATCACTGACGCCAGCCGTTTTCCGGCACTGGATTTGTCAGCCAGTCAGAGCCGGCAGCGGCTGCCGGCCGATTTGACGCAAAGCGGCAGCGCGCAAATTCAGCAGCAGGCCAGCGTCAATGTCGGCGTGACGGCCTATGAACTGGACCTGTTCGGCAAAGTCCGTAACCAGTCTGAGCAGGCGCTGCAGCAGCTGTTTGCCAGCGAAGCGCAGCAGCAGGCCGCTCAGGTCAGCCTGCTGGCTGAAGTGGCGACCCGCTGGTTCAGTTATGCCGGCAATCTGCAATTGCGGATGCTGGCTGAACACACTGCCCGCAGCCGGGCGCAAACCGAACAGATGACCGCGCGTCAGGCTGAGCTTGGCGCCGTGTCACAGCTGACCCTGCAGCAGGCCCGCAGCCTGACTGCCAGTGCCGAAGCTGACGTGGCGCGTTATCAGCGTCTGCTCAGCCGTGACCTGAACGCGCTGCAGCTGCTGCTGGCTCAGCCGGTACCAGCCGATTTGCTGCCGTTGTCCAGCGATACGCTGGCGCTGCCGGAACTGGCCGCCGGCGTACCGTCGGCGCTGCTGACACAAAGACCGGATCTGCAGGCGGCCGAGCACCGGCTCAAAGCAGCCAACGCTAATATCGGCGTGGCACGCGCGGCGTTTTTCCCGTCCATCAGCCTGACCGCCAACGCCGGCACGGCTTCCGGGCAACTCAGCGGCCTGTTTGAAGCCGGCAGCGGCAGCTGGAGCTTTGTGCCCCAGCTCAATCTGCCAATTTTTAATATGGGCCGTACCAGCGCCAACTTGCAGTTGGCCGAAACCGACCGTACTATCGCGCTCGAAACTTACCAGCAGAGCATAGTGCAGGCGTTTCGCGAAGTGGCAGACAGCCTGGCCGACCTGCAAGGTTATCGCAGCGAATTGCAAGCCGTTGAAAAGCTTGAGCAAAGCAGTTTTCACAGCAAGCAGCTCAGTCAGGCGCGCTATCAGCAGGGCGTCGACAGCTATCTGCAACTGCTCGACAGCGAACGCAGCTGGTACAACGCCAGACAACAACAGCTGAACGCCCGGCTGGCTTATCTGCAGGCGCAGGTTGGCCTGTATAAGGCACTTGGCGGCGGCTGGCGTCAGGACGGCAGCGCTCAGCACGCCCACGCCGACTCAGCCAATGCCAGCGCAGACTCAGTGACCGCGGAGTAATGTCATGACCACAAAAACCAGACGCCAGGACCCGGCGCTTGCACAAAACCGGAAAAATCAGGTGCTGGAAGCCGCCTCTGATTGCTTCCGCCGCAAGGGCTATCACGGCGCTGGCATGGCGGAAATTTCCAAAACGGCCGGCATGAGCCCCGGCCATATCTACAACTACTTCGACAGCAAAGAAGCCATCATCGAAGCCATTATCCAGCGTGACATGGAAGAGATGTTTTCGGTGTTTAACGGCTTTTTACAGGCCGAAGGGCCCTTGCTGGATGTGATGCTGGCCGGCTGCGAAGACGGCGTCGACAAACATCTGGATCTGGTCAAAAGCGGCCTGAAACTGGAGATGATTTCCGAAGCGGCGCGCAACGACAAAGTCAGCCAGCTGTTGCAGGAGCAGGACCGTCAGGCCCGCTTGCTGATGATGCAACTGCTCAGACGCGAAGGCAGCCTGGTGCGCGATTTGCCGGAAACCGAACTCAATGCCCGCATCAGCGTGATGTTTGCCCTGTTCGGCGGCCTGATGATCCGCCGGGTGCTGAACCCGGCACTGGACCGCGACACTGTGCTGATTGCACTCAAACCCGTGCTGCGCACCTTGCTGTCGCCGTTCTGATCCGCTCTTTTGCAGAGTTGAAACGGCCGCAGCCTGTCTGCGGCCGCTTTTTTTGTCCGCGAAGCGGTGAGACGGTTTCACCCGGCGTTTGCGGGCCAGCCACTGCCCTGCGATGCCGCACTGCTCTGCGACACCGCGCCGCTTTGGCCTGGCCCAACTCAGTCTTCTGGCACCATGCTGACACCATGCAGCGCCATCACCACAGCACGCCTTGAAATTTTTGCGCCCGCCCATACAGTGCACAACAGCTCATTTGCAGCCTGATTTTTTGCGGAACTCCCCGCCGCCCGGAGCCAGAATCAGCCTCAACTGAACCAACCAAGGTGTTGACCGCTGACTGGCCAGCGCTGGCAGGGATCCCGGATTTTTTCAATCTGAAAAGGAGATCTTATGCTGGAAGTCCATGCTCTCAGCCGGCGTTATGGCGGCTATCTGGCGGTCAAACCGCTCAGTTTTGTCGTCAGGCCCGGCGAAATCATCGGTCTACTGGGTCACAACGGCGCCGGTAAAACTACCCTGATGAAGATGTTGTCCGGTTATCTGGAACCGCACAGCGGCAGTGTCCGGCTGGACGATATTGACCTCGCCACTCACCCCAAATTGTTACAGCGTCAGTTGGGTTATCTGCCGGAAAGCCTGCCGGTTTATCCCGAACTGCTGGTCGCTGACTATCTGGATTATGCCGCCACCCTCAAACAGCTGAGCGGTGACGACAAAGCAAACGAAATCCGCCGGGTGATGCAGGCAACCCAAATCAGCGACAAAGCGCTGCAACCGATCAGCACTTTGTCGCGTGGCTATAAACAACGGGTTGGCGTGGCTCAGGCGCTGCTTGGCAAACCACGTTTACTGATCCTCGATGAACCCACCAACGGGCTGGACCCGGCGCAAACACTGCAGATGCGCGCGCTGATTAAAGAAATCGCCCGCGATGCCACAGTGATCCTGTCTACGCACATCATGCAGGAAGTCACCGCCTTGTGTGACCGCGTGTTGTTGCTGCGCCAGGGCGAACTGGTGCTGGACGCCGCGCTGGCAGATTTACAAGGCCAGCAAGTGTCACTGCATACCTCGGCCAGCCCGGCGGCACTGGCTGCCGTGCTGGCGACATTGCCGGCGCTCGCGCTGGCGTCAACGCCCGCCGACGGTGAATACCTGCTGCAGCTTAAAGACGCCGCCACCGCCCGTGACAGCTGCGCCGCGCTGACAACTGCGCTGGTGCAGGCCGGTCACAGGGTCAGTCAGTTGTGCCTGCAGGGGCGCGATCTGGAAAGTCTGTTTTATGCCGGCAACCAGCCAGCGCCCCAGCAGCAGGAGGTCAGCCATGCAGCCTGAGATGATTGGGAAAGAGATGAGCGTGACACCAGCGGCTTACCCCGGCGCGGCCCGTCACAGCATCCTGCGTATTCTGCGCAAAGAACTGGCACTGTTTTTTGCCTCGCCGATGGCGTGGTTGTTCCTGTTTGCTTTTGTCGCCGCTGAGCTCTTTGTATTTTTCTGGGCCGAAGCCTTTTTCGCCCGCAATATCGCCGATATACGACCACTGTTTCAATGGCTACCGCTGTTACTGCTGTTTTTAGCCTCTGCCCTGACCATGCGCCAGTGGAGCGATGAGCGCCGTCATGGCACGCTGGAGCATATCCTGACCAGCCCGCAACCGCTGTGGCATTTTATTGTGGCGAAATTTGCCAGTGGCCTGTGCCTGCTGGCGCTGGCTTTGCTGCTGACCCTGCCCATCCCGCTGACCCTGTCGGCACTGGCCACGCTGGACTGGGGCCCGGTGCTCAGTGGTTATCTAGCGGCGGTGTTGCTGGGCAGCGCTTATCTGGCGATCGGGCTTTTTATATCGGCCCGCACCGACAATGCCATTGTGGCACTGATTGGCGCTGTGCTGCTCGGCCTGCTGTTTTATCTGCCGGGCACCCCGCTGCTCAGCAGCCTGCTGCCGTCTTCGGCCGCCGAATGGTTACGGCTTTTCAGCACCAGCGCCCGCTTTGATGCCATCACCCGCGGCGTCATTGACCTGCGTGATTTGTATTACTACCTGGCGCTGATTGCGGTGTTTTTACTGCTGACCGGCCTGATGCTGGACCGCGAGCGCTGGGCTTTGACCGGCCGGCGCACTGCACCACAGCGGCTGAAACTGGCGCTGACCGCGCTGCTGGTGGCCAACATCGCCGGCGCCAATTTATGGCTCGGTCAGTTGCCGCAGCTGCGGCTTGACACCACTGCCGGCGCGCAATACTCCTTGTCTGAGGTCAGTAAGCAACAGCTGGCGCAGTTACAGGAACCTTTGCTGATCCGCGGCTATTTCTCCGCCAATACCCATCCGCTGCTGGCGCCGCTGGTGCCACAGCTGCAGGACCTGCTGAAAGAATATCAGGTGGCCGGTCGCGGCAAAGTGCGGCTGGAACTGGTCGACCCGACCACAGATCCGGCGCTGGAACAACAGGCCAATCAGCAATATGGCATTGAACCGGTACCGTTCCAGGTGGCCGACCGCCATCAGGCGTCCATCGTCAGTTCGTATTTTCACCTGCTGCTGCAATATGGCTCTGAGCGCAAAGTGCTGAGTTTCCGCGACCTGATTGGAGTCAAAAGCGGCCGTGAAACAGAACTCGAAGTGCAGCTGCGTAACCCCGAATATGACCTGACCCGCCAGATTAAAACCCTGCAGGCGCAATATCAGACCGGTGGGGATTTGCTGGCGCTGTTACCCGCCGGCGTGACGCTGAACGCATATTTATCGGCCGATGCGCATTTACCGCAACCCTTGCAGCAGTTTGCCGGCCGGCTGAGCGCTGTGCTGGACAAACTGCGTGGCCGTCACACCAGCCAATTGCAGCTGAACCGGCAAGACCCGGCCGCCGATGCTTTGCTGGCCGAACGGCTGGCCAGCCAGTTTGGCGCTGCGCCTGTGCTGGCTGACCCCGCTACCGGCCAGAGCGTCTGGTTTTTGCTGACGGTGCAGGCCGGTGAGCGTGAACTGGCAGTGCCACTGGAAGATCTGACCGAAACCGGCGCTGAGCGCGCCATCAAAGCCAGTCTGCAGCGGCTGGTGCCGGGTCTGACGAAAACGGTGGCGCTGGTCAGCGGCGCTGCACCTTATGGCAATGACGGCAGCACCTTCAATCAGCTGCGTGAACTGCTCGGCACCGAACTCAATGTGCAAAACGAAGATTTAAGCGACGGTAAAGTCAGTGCCGAAGCGGACGTGCTGGTGTTACTGGCACCAAAAGACCTGAAGGAGAAACAAGTGTTTGCCGTGGATCAGTTCCTGATGCAAGGCGGTACTGTCATCGCGGCCACTTCACCATTTGATGCCAGCCTCAGCCAGCGCCAGCTGGCGCTGACCCAGGTGCGCTCCGGGTTGGAAGACTGGCTGGCCGCGCAAGGCCTGCAGATTGAACCCCAGCTGGTGCTGGACCCACAGCACAGCGCCTTGCCGGTGCCGATCACCCGTGAAGTGGGCGGTATGCGCTTCCAGCAGATGGCGATGTTGCCTTACCCCTACTTTGCCGACATCCGCGCCGACCAGTTTGCCGCCGATCAGCGCGCGGTGTTTGGCGATTTACCGCAGCTGACAGCAGCCTGGTCGTCGCCGATCGTTCAATTGCCGCAGCAGACCGCCGGCGCTGACAGCCAGCGCAAAGATGGCGACAACAGCAAGGCTGACCCACAGGCGGCCAGTCAGCCAACGCCGGCGCTGCAATACAATGCGCTGCTGCGCACTTCAGCCGGTAGCTGGCAGAGCAACAGCCTGCAGGTGATGCCGGTAGTCAGTGCCGACGGTCAGCCCAGCTACCCCGGTGAACAGGGTCCACGGGCCGCGGCGACAGTCGCCATGCTGGTCAGTGGTGAATTCCGCTCATTCTTTGCCGGTAAACCGCATCCACTGCAGCAAAAGACAGCAGCCACTGATGAGCCGGCCAGCGAGCAGGCTGCGCCAGCACAGCCCGGTGAACAGGCCAGCACAGTGGAATCACAACCGGCCACGCTGCTGAGCAAATCAGCGCCCGGCGCCCGCCTGTTCCTGCTTTCCAGCAACGCGATGTTCAGCGATCAGGTGATGCAACTGGCCGGCAGCGCCAACGGCAGTTTGTACCTCAATAACCTGCAGTTGCTGCAGAATCTGGTCAGTGTCGCCACGGCCGACACCGAACTGGCATCCATTCGCAGCCGCGCCCAGTTTAACCGCACACTGCCGGCGCTGTCGGTGCAGGAACGCAGCTACTGGGAGTATCTCAATTACGCCCTGGCGCTGTTGCTGCTGGCGCTGCTGTTCGGCGCCGAGCGGTTGCTGTATGCCAGTAAAAAAGCGCAGCTGCGCCGGCAACTGGCTATTTAACGGAGGACGACGATGAAATTAACCACTTTATCTGCGCTGCTGGCCGTTCAGCTGGGTGTGGCCGGCTACCTGTGGTTCAGTCAGCAAAACATGCCGCAGGCTGAGCCTTTACTGGCAGACGGACAAATCAGTCAGTTGGTGTTACAGCAAGGACCGGCGCAAAGTACCGCCCCAGACGCAGCGCAGGCAGCTGACGGCGCCACGCCAGCAGCACCGGCCAGCCTGACGCTGGTCCGCCAGGGTCAGCGCTGGTGGCTGCAATTGCCGGCGAAAGACCAGGACAGCGACGGCCTGCGTGTCGCGGCGGCACCGGCGAAAATCGACGCGCTGCTAAGCGACCTTGGTAAAGTCCGGCTGCAGTGGCCGGTGGCCGACAGCAGCGGCAGTCAGCACCGCTTCAAAGTGACGTCAGAGGCCCATCAGTGGCAACTGAGCCTGCAAAGCCCGGCTGGCACGCAGCGGCTCTGGCTCGGGGATTCAGCCGGCCTGCGCCAGCTGTACCTGCGCCGCGACGGCGAAACGGCTATCTACAATGTGGCGCTGAACAGTGATGCGCTGAGTACCGATCTGAATCAATGGCTGGACCCGGATCAACTGGCAGTCAAAGCATTGCAGGCGGTACGCGGCGCCGACTTTCAGCTGGTGAAAAC
>CBINNO010000091.1:0-14044 GCA_966252055.1 uncultured Rheinheimera sp.
TGTTTGCCTTGCTGTTGCCAGGTCATGAAAGATGAAGTGGCCGCCGCTTGCCAGCGGGCCTGAAACGGCAACCCCAGCTGCGGACTCAGCGATGGCAAAGCCTTTGATTTGCTGGGCGTCACCTCGCTGGGCGACACTCTGCTGGGCGACACCTCGCTGGGCGTCACTACGCTTGGCATGATCTCGCTGGCCGGCTTGATGGGCTCTGCCACCGGCATGGCCTGAACAGGCATCAGCCCTGCACCGCCACACAGCAGCAATCGGAAGAAAATGACGGCAGAGATTCTGAACATAAGCGCGGATTTAACCATGGTGGATGGCTCATGGTGGATGGTTGAGTTGCGCTCAGTCTGCCAAAGTGCTGCACCGCTGACCAGCCATTTTGCCACCGCTAGACATTACGGTGATAACAAGACTGTGCGACAAACTCTTTAGCGGGAAATCACCGGAGCCAGCCACGCCAGCATCAGCGTCAGATCGGTTGAGGCACAAAGTTCGGCGCTGTTACCTTCAGCAATTAGCAAATCACCGGATTGTAAAGACCAATGCTGGCCTGCCTGACGCACCTGCAACTCGCTATTCGCAACGTCGTCGGCATAAATCAACAGCTGAGTGGCCGAAGCGAAAGCAACCTGCTGCCATTGGCCGGCCCTTAGCTGCACCGGACAAAAGCCACCTTGCCAGTGATGGTCGTGAATTAGATTCAAATCACGCACCGGGCCAGCCGGCAAAAAGCCGCTGGCACGCGCATGGCCGGCAAAACTGGCCAGCTGAAGCTGGCTTTGCAGCCGGATCTGCTGCGCATCCACCTGCAGCGCCAGACCGCCGCCTTCCCGCACGGCCAGATAACGCCAGTAGCCGGTAAAATCGCTGAAAGCGCCGTCCTGACGCACGATGGCGCTACTGAAGCGCCAGCTGAAATCGCGCGCCGCCAGACTGCTGCCGGCCGGTTCAATCGCCAGTTGCCGGCTTTCACCACCGGCCCACTGGCTGACGACCTGGTCGGCGGCTTTGATCAGACGGCCTGACATGCTGGAATTATTGACCGCGCCACTGCGCATGGCACAGTGAATCGTGTTTTTCCAGACTGAGCAGAATGCGCGCCAGCACCAAATCCGCTTCACCATCAGCGCCACTGAGGCCAATCAGCGCTTCAAGGTGCAATTCAGGGTCCAGATCGGCACCAATCAAATCCGGCCAGTCTTCACCCGGTGGCACCAAATCCACATAAGCCCGCTGCTCATAATGTTGCTGGTACAACTGATAGTCGGCTGCGCTTAAATTTTCGCTGGCCAGTTCCTCAAAAATACTGAAGGCATGGTCACACAGTTCGTCGGTGGTCCAGAGTTCAAGAGCGTCTGTCATCGTGATTCCTCGGCTGATACTGCGCGTAGTATATCTCAGCGCGCTGCCGCCGTCTTGCCGGCCGCCACTTTGCCGCTGGCATATTTGCGGTTGTAAAACAGCGTCATGCTGATCCCAACGACTGTCGGGGCCAGCCAGCTAATCAATTGCCAGGCCGGGTCCAGCGCCAGCACGGCGCGGCCACCAAAGGCGAAGAACGCTGTGTATACCGCAATCATCGAGGCCAGCATATTGCCAATGTGCTCACGCAACACCAGCGTCCGGTCCACGACGCCACGCCAGCTGTAACGTAAACATCCGACACCGCTCAACAGCGCCACGGCCGCAAAAATCTGCGACAACAGATGCTGGTGCCGAATGCCCTGCCAGCCAACATAACAGGCCACCAGCAACGTCAGCAGCACCAACAGCTGATGCGAACCATGCCGCAGGGATTGTCTGGCCGGACCGGCGCGCAAGGCCAGCAGCCCCTGGCGCAGATTCATCAGGCTAAGCAGACTCAGCAGCAATAAAAAGCCGGCAAACAGACGCACCCGCTGCGCAAACAGCTGCGGATCTTGACCGACAGCTAAATCGGCCGCCTTAAAATACAAAGGCGCCGTCAGCACCAGTGTGCACATCAGCACACCGGAAATGCCCACTATATGCATCAGATAACTGTAAAACTGACCTGCGCGGACATGCAGCGGGCTGCCTTTTTTCGCCAGCAACGCCAGCCAGACCAGCAGCAGCGCCAGACTGCCGGCAATGATATGGCTGAACAATAATGTTTTATGAAACAGTAACATCTGAAACTCCTTTGCACCTTCGGCTCTGTCGGTTGCTGCTATGATGCGTGTTTCAGGACCCAGCTCACAGTGCCGGAAGTCACTTTCGCCGCTGTGACTTCTGGCCTATTGCCGTCACGTTTTTGCTGCCGCATACTGCCGGCTCCAAAGCCTAGACCTGTTCATCTGACCTGCCGGAGCTGCCCATGCCGGGATCTGTGATTACTCCCTCTTCTGCTCAAGCTGGCCTGCCGGCTTCTACCGACGCCCTGCCCGCTGTGGCACCGCGGCGCTGGCTGCAAAAAGAAAATCTGGCCGCCGTGCTGAGCTGGCTGGTGTTTGGCTATATCCAGCTGGCGGGCGCCTGGCAGCTGTATGGCCCGACACAATGGCAGTGCTGGCTGACCGCCGCCAGCCTGCTGGCCTTTCTGGGCTTGTTTTTTTATTGCCAGTCCTGTGAAGAACAAAGCACGCCTGTCGGCGCATTAATCCTGATGTGGCTGGCGATGAGCTGCACCGCTCTGCTGGTCCCCAATGGCTTTGTCGCCGGCCTTGGCGTGTTGTGGGTCTGCCTGCTGCCCTGGTTCGTCCCTGGCCGCTTTTTATATCTGATGCTGCTGCCCTCACTGGCGCCGGTTGTGCTGGCGCAAGCGCAGGATGGCTACAGCACGGGCGAAGTGCTGATGCTGGTGGTTTGTGGCACTTTTCAGTTTTTTGCCATGTACGCCATGAGCAAAGCGCGGGAAGAAAAACTGGCGCGCGAAGCATTAAGCCGCACCCACCAGGCCTTGCTGGCCGCGCAGTCGCAATTGGCAGCACAAGCCGCCGACGCCGAGCGTCTGCGCATTTCGCGTGATTTACACGACAGCCTGGGCCATCATCTGACCGCGCTGGTGATCCAGTTGCAGGTGGCCAGTTATCAAAGTGACAGCGCCCATAAACCACAGCTGGAACATTGCCACCTGCTGGCGAAAAATCTGCTGCAGGAGATCCGCCATACGGTGTCGCAGCTGCGCGAGCCGGCCCGGCCTCAGCTGGCGCTGCAATGCAAAACACTGGCGGCGAATTTTCCACAGCTCAGCCTGGATTGTCGCATCCCGCCGGGTCTGCCGGCCGATCCTTTATCCACCGCGCTGCTGTTTCGCGTCAGCCAGGAAGCGCTGACCAACAGCGCCAGACACAGCGAGGCCAGCCAGGCTTCACTTGAATTGTGGCAACATCAGGGCGCGCTGCATTACCGCTATGTCGACAACGGCACGGTCACGCACTGGCCATTACAGGAAGGTCATGGCCTGACCGGCATGCGGGAGCGCATTGAACAGGCCGGTGGCCGCTTGCTGCTGTCGCGCCAGCATGGCGCTTTACAGATAGATATTGAACTGCCGGAGGTGAGCGATGCCGATACGCCTGATAGTGCTCGATGATCAGACGCTGGTGCGTCAGGGCATTATCAATTTATTGCAGCTGGCGCCGGATCTCGAAGTCGTCGCACAGGCCAGCGATGGCCGCGAGGTCGTCACGCTGGTGCGTCATTATCAGCCCGATCTGTTACTGATGGATATCCGCATGCCGCAGGTCAGCGGCATTGACGCGCTGCAACTGCTGCAACAGGCGGGCCTCAGCACACCGGTACTGCTGCTGACCACTTTTGATGACCATCAGTTGGTGATGCAGGCGATGTTGCATGGGGCGCGCGGTTATCTGCTTAAAGATGTCGCACTGGAGCAGTTACTGGACGCCGTGCGTTCAGTGGCCTCAGGTGGCAACCTGTGGCAACCGGCCATGACACAACGGATTTTGCAGCACAGATCCGGTGATGACTTACCAGGCGACAGCGAAGCTTTGTCTGGCAAAGAGCTGGAAGTGCTGCGCTTGCTGGCTGCCGGGTTCAGTAACAAAGAAATTGCCCAGAGTGTGTGTAAATCCGAAGGCACTGTCAAAAATCAGGTGTCGGCGATTTTGGCCAAACTCGGCGTGCGTGACCGCACCAAAGCAGTACTCAAAGCGATAGATTTAGGTTTACTTCAGTAGGAACAAACGATGGATCAACAACTTGCACTGGTTAGCCTGCTGGTGCGTGATTATGACGAGGCTATTGATTTTTATACCAATAAACTCGGATTCCGCCTGCAGGAAGACAGCCCGCAGGGCCAGAAGCGCTGGGTGGTGGTAGCGCCAGCGCAAAGCGCAGTGCAGCGCAGTTCTGCCTTGTTACTGGCAAAAGCCAGTACCCCACAGCAGCAGGCACTGATTGGCGGCCAGGGCGCCGGCCGGGTTTGGCTTTTTCTGCAAACCGATGATTTCTGGCGCGATTATCAACGAATGAAAAGCGCTGGCGTCAAATTTCAGGAAGAACCGCGCAGTGAGGAATATGGCACCGTGGTGGTCTTTGCCGATTTATACGGCAATTTATGGGATTTGATTGAGCGCAAAGGGGTTTGATTGCGCACAAAGTGCCATGATATTTCTGTGACAAAAGTGTGAGGCGACTTGGGAGCGCCGTGCCAAGCCACTACACTTGGCTGACGCTCTGGCAGAGCACCTGCCATGACCATTGCACAAGGAGCCCGCAATGCCAGCCACTGTCCAGCCTCTGCAAGTCCGCCATCTGTTTCGTCAGAGCAGCCAGACCGTGTTTGATCACTGGCTGGCGGAACACAAAGCCGGCCGCTGGTTGTTTGCCACACCACAAGGCCGTATGCAGAGAGTCCGGCTGGAACACTTGCATGATTTTAAGTTTCGCGTCATCGAATGCCATGGCAGCCAGCTCAAAGTGCACACCGGCGAATATCATCAGGTACAGCGGCCACGCCTGCTGCTGTTCAGCTGCAGCACCAGTGCGCAGCAACCGCTGGTGGGCGAACCTGATCTGGTGCAACTGAAGTTCTCGCCACATCCGCTTGGCTGCGAGCTCGAACTGACGCACCAGACCAGTGAGGCCTGGCACCCTTTCAGTCATCAAATTATTGAAGGTTGGACACATATTCTGACCGGCCTGATGGCGGAGCTGAACGATCGGGAGTTCGATACCGGTCAAATCCTTAACTGAGCTGGGTGACGCCGGCTGAATTGGCTATAATCCGCCTCTTTGTGTCGGAACGGAGCTCAGATGTACCGCTGCCCTTTATGTCAACACCCGCTGCAACCAAGCGGTCAGAGCCTGCGTTGTCAGCAAAATCATCAGTTTGATTTCGCCCGCGAAAGTTATGTCAACTTATTGCCGGTTCAACAGAAAAAGTCTCTGGACCCTGGTGACAACACAGCCATGATGCAGGCAAGACGGGCATTTCTGGAAGCAGGTCATTATGCGCCGCTGTCTGACGCGGTCAATCAATGGCTCAGCGAACTGCTGCCACCCACCAGTTCGGTGTTGGATATCGGTTGCGGTGAAGGTTATTACAGCGGCCGGCTGGCCGCTGTCAGACCGGATCTGCAGCTGCAGGGCCTGGATATCTCCAAAGCCGCCGTTCGTTATGCCGCCAAAAAGTACCGCCAGCAGCAATGGTGTGTTGCCAGCAGTTATGCATTACCCTTTATGACCGCAAGTTTTCATGCGCTTCTAAGGATTTATGCACCATCGGCAGCGGCTGAAATGGTTCGGGTGTTACAAAGTGGCGGTTATTTACTCGCTGTCAGCCCGGCGCCGCAACATCTGCTTGAGTTTAAACAGCGCATTTATACACAAGTCAGGCTGCACAGCGAAGAAATTCGGCCAGAGCCTGGCCTGCAACATTTAGAGCGGCGGCGGCTCAGCTGGCCATGGCAGGCACCAGATGATGACAGCATGTTACAGCTGATGGACATGATCCCACTGGCCTACAAACTGACGCCAGCGCTGCGGGCCGATTTATGCCGGGACAAACCTGCGATTACGCTGGATTTTTACCTCGACCTGTATCAAAAGTATTGAACAGTCTGGTCGCACGGTTTTATGGGGCAGCCAGCAGTGCAGGCACCAGAATGGTCTCTGCAAACAATCCCTCATCAATCAGGTCGTCATTAACCAGGCCGTCATCCAGCAGGCGCTCATTGAGTGCGGCTCGTTTGGGCTGAGTCCGCTTGCTGGCTTTCTTTTTGGCAGCTTTTTTCTTGCTGCTTTTTTGCAAATTCTGCTTCGCAGGTTGTTTTTTCACCGGTGGCGCTGCCTGAGCTGGCGTATCGAGCATCTCGGACCAGAAATAACTGGCGAGCTCCGCCACCGCATTGCTTTGCGCATTAACCAGCACCACAATCCCAAGGCCTTTTTCCGGCGAATAAGACAGATCTGTGCGATAGCCACGCACCAGCCCGCCATGGTGGTACAGTTGATGTTGACCAAACTGGTACACCCGCAGGCCAAGGCCATAATGAGCGGTGGTCACATAAGGACCATAAGTGCGGCCCTGCAGATTGTCCGAGGTTTTAACCCTTGGAGTTTGCATATCTTTGAGCACTGCCGGCGTCAGTACCGCAGGCCGGTGCCCTAACCTTGCAATCAGCCATTTGCCCATGTCCATCGCACTGGCATTGACGCCCGCCGCCGGATTCACCCGATAATAAGTCGGCACCACTTTGGTTTCAGCCCAGCCCTGTCTGGTCGCAATATGGGGCATCGCCCGGTTTTTACTGGCCAGAAAACCGGCATAGCCGACACTGGCCGTATGCATTTGCAGCGGCTTAAAAATACGTTGTTCGAGTAATTTTTCGTATGGAATACCGGTCGTTTTCAATAGGACCGTTTCAATCATGCTGAACAGCACATTCTGATAACCGTAACAACGGCCCGGCACACAGCGCGGATTGATGTTCTGGAATTTGGGCAGGATCTGCGCCGGCGTCATATTCGCTTCAATCAGCTCATCAAAAGCATTGTCGATAAGGCCAGCGTTTTGCCCCAGCAGATGCTCGACTTTGAGCTGCGCCGTCATCGCCGGACTACGAAACTGTAAGCCGGGCACATAGCGGGTCACCCGGTCATTCCAGTCAAAGCGGCCTTCATGCTGAATTTGTGTCGCAAGACCGGCGGCAAAAGTTTTGGAGACCGAAGCGAGCCGGAACACGGTGTTGGCGTCAACCGCCGCCTTCGAGCCGACAGAACGCACGCCATAAGCGCCAACCCGGACTATCCGGTCGTCTTTGACAATCGCGTAGACGCCACCGGGAATTTTGCTTTTCTGCATTTTTTGCAGGAATTCCTGATGGAACTCCTTGGCAAACTCATCGATTGGCGGCGCTGCGAATACATTGCTGGCAAATAACCAGCCCACAGCGACCGCGGTCAGTTTCCACATCATATTTTCCCTGTCCCCGATGACAGTGGCTGCACAGGCCAGCCTGAGAAGTGGTCGGTTAAGCGAGCAGAGCTCACTTTGCCGCCAACACCTGTAACATCTGCGGGATCACTGCTGAAATCACCTGCGCTTTTTGTTCAGCGCTGACCCACTCCGGCTGCCACTGCCCACTGGCATAAGGCAACAAAGCGGGGCCGGCCGCGTAACAAAAAGCCGAATACCATTGACCTGCTGCTTCGACCCGGACTGCTTTTTTGATGTAGTGACCCGAATCAATTTCTTCGAAAAAATCCAGCGCCCGGATAGCGTCCGCCCCGACGTTGAGCAATAACTTCCCGCTCTGCGCGCGTCCGGGCGCTTCGACCAACACAGGAACCGGCGCTTCTAACGGGCTTTGACTCAGCCCCATGCGCTGATGATCAGCAAGCACGGCATCCAGCGTCTGGTAACGCTGGCCGGTGATCGCCTGCACAATATCGGGAAACAGCAGTAAGCCGTAGACAAAAATGTGCTCAGTGGGTGCCATCTGGGATTCCTTCGTCGAGCGCTCTTAGGGTCAGATACAGCCGCAAATCAAGTTCCAACTGATGATACTGGGGTTCCATATGCTGGCACAATTGATAAAAAGCCTTATTGTGATCTTTTTCCCTCAAATGGGCCAGTTCATGTACAACGACCATTTTCAGCAACGGCAACGGCAGTTGTTTTAATACGCTTGCAACACGAATTTCATTTTTACTTTTAAGCGACCGCCCCTGCACCCGGCTTACCTGGCTGTGCAAACCCAATGCGTTATGGATCAGGTGGATTTTCGGGTCAAAACAGATTTTGCTGACTGGCGCCGAGCTTTTCATAAACTGTTGTTTCAGCGCCATGGTGTACTGGTATAGCTGCGCATCCGTCTGAATGTCATGCTGCGCTGCCGGGTAGCGACGCGATAAAGTGGCTGCCAGCTGGCCTTGGCTGATAAGCGCACTGACTTGCTGACGGATAGTCTCCGGGTAATGGCGTAAATAAGGTAAATCGTCCATCTTGCTCTGCTGCTCTGCGCCCTTGAATGTGTTCAGCGCCACTAAGGGCTGCTAATGCGCTGCCAATGCGATGAGCCGCCAGTTTACCTGTTCAGCAGCAACGAGCAAAGGCGAACCCCGCCGCAAGCCCCTGCGACCGACAAATCAGGGCGCACACTGCAGGGCCTCGGCGCTTGGCTGCAAAGACAAAATCTGGCCCTGCTCGCCCTGACGCACCTGGACATAGCGGCTTTGGTCCAGCTGTTGCCACAACTGCGGATTGTGACTTTCCTGGCGAAGCGCTGCCAGTAAGTCCGGCTTCAACTGCAGCTGAAACGGTGTGCAGCCGACCAGCAACCAGCCGTCCGCAGTGCTCTGCCGCTTGTAGAGCCGGGCAACAGTCTGGGTATGGTTCTGCTGACTTTTCAGATAATCCTGATAGGCCGCCTGATAAAGCGCCTGACGCGTCAGTTGTGGTGAAGCGCTCGATTCTGCGGCCTCAGAGCCGGCCTGGGTTGTCAGCCGGTGCACTTGCACCTGGTACAGTCCCTGCTGCTGCTGGTCAATCCGGTACCATAACTGCTCACCTTGTTGCCAGAACCAAATCAAACCCACGGCAGCTGCCAGCGCCGTTGCTTCCGTCAGACGGCGCTGCCAACGCCGCATCGGCGGCTCAGATCTTTGCACCAGTTGCTGCAACTGTGCTCTGGCAGCAGGGCTCAGCGGGTGCTGCCGGCGGCTCTGCCGGTGCCAGTCTTTTAAAGACTGCTCGAAAGCCTGATCCTGCTGCGAAGCAGGGCCGAGCGCGTCTGTCTCGCCCGCCACCGGTTTTTGTGACAGATGTTCATTGCTCATCATAAGCTCCTGTAAGCTGTTTCAGCTGCTGACGGGCGTAACGCAAACGGGTCTTCACAGTTTCCGGTAAGCTTTGCGTGATCTCAGCAATTTGCGCCAATGAAAAATCCTCCAGCTGTAACATCAGCGCCTCACGTTGCAGATGTGGTAACTGCATGATGGCTTGATCCAGGCTGGCCGCACGCTCAGCCGCCAGCAGTTGCATCAGCGGTTGGGCGGTGACGCCAGCTGGCAATTCAGCGTCAGGTTCTGATACCAGCCGGCATTGACGGCGCAATTCATCAATCAACAAATGCCTGGCAATACTGAATAACCAAGTTTTGACACTACTCTGCCCCTGATAGCTGTCGGCATGTTTCATCAGCTGTAACCAAGCCTGCTGACTGATATCCTGCGCCAGGTCCGCATCACTGTGTCTGAGCAGGAAATGATAAAGCGCGTCGGCATAGCGCAAAAATAATTGCGCCAGCAGTTGGGGGTCGGCCGCCTGTCCATAGCGCAGCAGTAAGACACTGCTCTCCACGGTGGCCAGTGCTCCGGCACTGGCTGTAACATGTCTCCATCGCCATCCCATATCGCCTCCTTCAAAGCTGCAGAGGTCATTATTTTAATCAGCGGCGTTATTGTTCCAGCTTAAAATCCAACTGGACGGTCAAACCACTCTGCGCGACCGGCTGACCGTTTTCAAGTTTGGGCTGATATTTCCATTTTTTCAGCGCCCGCACCGCTTCCTGGTCAAACACCCGTCCGGGCTCGGCAGCCAGCACGCGCACGTCGGTCACCTCGCCGTTTGCCGTCAGATTAAAGCTCAGCCGAACCCAGCCGTTGATGCCATCTTGCGCAGCTTTGATGGGATACTTAGGCTCAATCCGCACTATCGGGCTGGCTTGTTGATCCGGTTGTTGCAAGGTTGCCAGCTTAAACGCCTGATCAATTGCCGGCAACTCAGGTTCAGCAGACCAGGCCAGCGGCGTGCCACCAGGTTCGGCCACCACACGCGAAACGGGCGGCTGCGCCGCTTGTGGTGGCGGTGGCGGCGGTTGCTGTGGCCGAATTTTAGGATTGGTTTCGTCTCTGGGTTTTGCCAGCTCTACTTCGACGATGGGTTGAGGTAAGGATGCCAATGCGGCCGGGCGGTCGATCAGGGCTGCCATCAACTGGAACAAACCGGCGGTCACGACCAACGCCAAGGGCGCGGCCATCAGCAGGCCGTGCGGCCTGGTGGTTGAATCATCCGCATCAAGCGGCATCTTGCTGGCAGGCAGTGAAATTGTCATGATGAGCTCCTAATCATTTACAGTCCATTCTTGGACGACACAGCCCGCCAAAAGGGGTGAAATATTTTGCAAATATTCATGAAGATGATGAAAACCCTGCCTGCAATGGCCTTGTTAACGCTGGCCGCCATGCCTGCACAGTCAAAGACAGCCGCCGAAAACAGCGCTGCATCCAGCCAAGCTGGCAGCTCTCACAAGGTGCAGCAATTTTATCTGGTGCGCCACGCCGAAAAGTCCAGCGAAGGCAAAGATCCGCCGCTGTCCACATGCGGCCAAGCACAGGCCGCAGCGCTGGCAGAGCTGCTCGGCCAGGTGTCTTTGCAGCAGCTTTATCACAGTAACTATCAGCGTACCCGTCAGACAGCGGCGGCTTTGCAGCAGCACGGCCAGCCTCTGCTTGCTTACGATCCGAAAGATTTAAAACTGTTGGCAGAACGCTTACTGCACAGCCATGAAAGTGCAGTATTGGTCGCCGGTCACAGCAATACCACGCCAGAGCTGGCGACTTTGCTCAGTGGCCTTCAAGTGCCGGCAATGACAGAACAGGATTATGGCCGGGTTTATCAGTTGACACGCTTTGGTCAGGGCGAAAAAAGCGTCTGGGCTTTTCAGCTGCTGCAGCTGCCAAAACCGGCGGCTTGTCGTTGAATCAGTCGTTTGAGCCTTGCTGACGATGCAGCAGCACCAGCACTTCGGCGTGTTCGGTGTGCGGAAACATATCAAATAACTGCGCTTTGCTGGCCCGGTATCCGCAAAGGAGATTGAGATCACGTGCCAGCGTTTGCGGGTTGCAGCTGGAATACAGCAAACTCGCCGGCGCCAGTTGTTCAATCCGCTGACAAAGCTCGCGCCCCAGCCCCCTTCGCGGCGGATTGACCACCAGTAAATCGGGAGCCTGCACCGCAGCCTCGGCAAAAGCTGCGGCATCAAGCGCTCTGAAGTCAATATCGGCGCCCAGTTCGCCGGCGGCTCGCCTTGCACAATCGATGGCGGGCGCTGAAATCTCAATACCAGTCACTTGCCGGCCTGGCGCCAGCAAATGTAATGCGAAGCCACCGACACCACAAAACAAGTCCCAGATTTTTTGCGGTGCAAGTTCCGCAGTCCAGATCCGGGCGGTCTGGTACAGTGCTGCGGCCACTTTGCTGTTGGTCTGGAAAAAACTCTGCGGCTGCAGGTATAACACCACATCATTCAGTTGCTGGCGCAACATGGACTGCTCGGTCAGCACAAATTCCTGCTCACCTTCCAGCACCGCTTTGTGCTCGCTCTGCAGATTCACGGTCAGTACCCGTAAATCTGGCCACGCAGCCAACAGCGCTGGCAGATGTTTACGGATCGCTGCAAGGTGATGCTGCGAGCGCAGCACCAGTCGGAGCAACCAGCCATCCAGTTCGCTGTAGCTGAGCAGCACATACTTGAGCTCACCTTTGCGACTGTCCAGCTGATAAGGTTGCAGTCTGGCTAACTGAATAAAATCCCGGATGTGGGTAAAAGCCTGCTGAAATGGCGGCGGATACAACAGACAAGACGTCAAATCTACCGCATTGTTCTCGTTCATCAGGCCAAGGACTGGCTGCTCACTACTACCGAGCACCACCATCTTGGCTTTATTGCGGCAATGCAGTTCTTCACTGGCAACCGGCGCCAGCCAATCCGGTACTGGTAATAAATCGCTCAGCTGTCGTTGCTTGGCTGCCAGCTGTGCTGCATAGGGCTCGGCAATAGTGCTGCAGGAGCGACAATCACCACGGGCAAACGAAGGGCAATAGACCATAGCAAATTCAGATCCGGGAACAAAATAGCAGTTTAACAAACAGAAGACGTCGTCACACCCAGTGTGGCAGTGAGGTCGTCAGCAAGGAAAAAAGCAAAAAGCCCACGCAAAGGCGTGGGCTTTTCACTGAATATGGCGGAGAGAGAGGGATTCGAACCCTCGTTAGGGGTTAACCTAAACACACTTTCCAGGCGTGCGCCTTCAGCCACTCAGCCATCTCTCCGAAGCCCCATGACAGGGCGAGCGCAATACTAGGTAAATTCAGCCGCCTTGGCAACTGGAAATTGTATCCGCGCTGCTGCCTGCTGCATTTTTCAGCAGCAGAACAACATCATGCATTACCCTTGACGGCCACACGGTTGGTTTTGGCAAAACCAAGCATTCGGTTCAGCGGCACCAACGCCTGTTCACGCAGTTCGCTGTCGACAAAAATTTCGTGTCCGCTGGCATCCGTCAACGCGGCTTCAATGGCCTTCAGGCCATTCATCGCCATCCAGGGGCAGTGTGCACAGCTGCGACAAGTGGCGCCATTGCCACCGGTCGGTGCTTCGATAAAGGTTTTATCCGGCATCGCCTGCTGCATCTTGTAAAAGATACCGCGGTCGGTTGCCACAATAAAAGTATCGTTAGGCATGGTCTGACTGGCTTTAATCAACTGGCTGGTTGAGCCCACTGCATCTGCCAGTTCGACGACATTGGCTGGCGATTCCGGATGCACCAGCACTGCTGCACCTGGATATTGTTTTTTCAGCTCAACCAGAGCCTTGGCTTTGAACTCATCATGCACGATGCAGGCGCCCTGCCACAGCACCATGTCCGCACCGGTTTGCTTTTCGACATAAGCACCCAAGTGCCGATCCGGGCCCCACAGAATCTTTTTCCCTTCACTGTCGAGGTGCTCTACCACATCCAAAGCGATAGACGAAGTTACTACCCAATCGGCTCTTGCTTTCACTGCCGCCGATGTATTGGCGTACACCACAACCACCCGGTCTGGGTGCTGGTCACAGAACTCAGAAAACGCATCGGCCGGGCAACCCAAGTCCAGCGAGCAGGTTGCTTCCAGCGTTGGCATCAGAACCGTTTTTTCCGGGTTCAGAATTTTGGCAGTTTCGCCCATAAATTTGACACCGGCGACTATCAGCGTTTTAGCGGGATGTTGGTTACCAAAACGGGCCATCTCCAGCGAGTCAGAAACACAGCCGCCGGTTTCTTCGGCTAAGGCCTGGATTTCCGGATCTGTGTAGTAATGGGCGACCAGAACCGCATCTTTTTGTTTTAATAAAGTTTTAATCCGGGCCTTGTAAGCTGCTTTGTCATCAGCAGACAAAGGTTCAGGCTTTTTCGGGAATACAAAGTCAAGTTCATTAAACTGCAGCGCTTGATTCATGCTGTTAAGCTCCGGGCTTAAAAGGGTGGCGCATTATACACAGATTTGATGATGATAAAAACTTGGCGATTCATACGGGGAAGTGGTGGGTCATGATGGATTCGAACCATCGACCAACGGATTAAAAGTCCGCTGCTCTACCAGCTGAGCTAATGACCCAATTCAGAAAAATGTGCGGAGGTGGTGGGTCATGATGGATTCGAACCATCGACCAACGGATTAAAAGTCCGCTGCTCTACCAGCTGAGCTAATGACCCAATTCAGAAAAATGTGCGGAGGTGGTGGGTCATGATGGATTCGAACCATCGACCAACGGATTAAAAGTCCGCTGCT
>CBINNO010000092.1:0-14041 GCA_966252055.1 uncultured Rheinheimera sp.
GATTCAGATCAACAGCAAACTGCAGGCGCTGTGCATTTCCGGCGCCGTTCGTCTGGCCCGTTCGTCAGCTCTGCAGCATGGCCGCGTTGCAGTCTGGCCGCATCACTCCAAAGTAGGTTGTTGCTGACGGGCAACTTCGCGCAGCAGCAGCCGTCGCAGCCTCGTTAGTGCCGTGTCAGAGTGTGGCGCAGAACGGCGCTTTTGCCAGTTTTTATGCGTTTTTGGTTGCGTTGTCACCAGGCTGATATCCCAGCGAAAGTACGAAAAACAACCGGAGTTTTGACAGATGGTTACAAAAAATGGTTGCGCTAACATTTTAGTGGCGCTACCTTATGCAAACTTTTCGGCAGCAGTGTAAAAAGTCAGCAGCTTTAATGCTTGTCCGCTGCGCTCAGACCCTTAAAGTTCACAATAGCAATAACAGTACAAACTGATGCGCGATAAAAATGATAGCGCAATCAGATTGCATCAACAGGATAGGTGGCAGACGTGAATACATTCCGGCTTAATCAGATTTCGCTTCTAGTGGGGACTTTGCTTGGCAGTGCCCTGGCAGGACAGGCGCAGGCGCAGCAGACGCCGGCAACCGACAGTGCAGAGCGTGAAATTGAAGTGATCCAGGTCAGCGCGACCAAACGGGTCACCACTTTACGTGAAACGCCACTGGCGGTCACCGCATTTGACCAGAAAACGCTGGATGAAAATCACGTCCTGCAGCTCGACGACCTGCAAGGGGTAGTACCCAGCCTGCAAATTGCCCAGAACGGCACCCAGAACACGCCGATGGTGTATATCCGCGGTATTGGTTCTTCCGATCAGACTGAAAGCGGCGACCCGGCAGTGGCTTTTCACATTGACGGCGTCTATTCCGCCCGTTCACAAGGCGCCTCTGCGCTGATGTTTGACTTAGAAGGCGCTGAAATTCTGCGCGGTCCGCAAGGCACACTGTTTGGCCGTAACGCCACCGGTGGTGTGGTCAATCTGCATACCGCCAAAGCGCGCCTCGATGGTTTTGAAGGCAATGCCGAACTGACGCTCGGTAACTATGACCGCAAAGCGGTGCGCGCCGCCATCAACATGCCACTGTCAGAGACTTTTGCCGTGCGCGTCGCCGGTGCTACTGATCAGTCAGAAGGCGTGGTCGATTTCCTGCCAGGCTCAGCGATGGGCGAAAAATACGGCTCGACCGACTTAGCGGCGGCCCGCATCAGCACTTTCTATCAGCCAAACGACCAGTTTGACTGGACACTGTCGTATGAGAATTTCACCGATAAAGGCACTGGTCATATCCCAACGCTGACCGGTGGCTCGAACCGCAGCTCTTATGTGCAGGAGCCGGGTTTTAACGACTTTACCATCGATTCTGTGCGCACCCGCGCCAACTATCGTTTTGATTCTGAACTGGAACTGTCCTACATCGGCGGTTACACCGATTCAAGCCGGGTGTCGGTGTGGGACCGGACCTGGAGCCTGACCAAATACGAGTGGGGCGGTTGTGTCGAATGTACCCACGAAGCCGTGCAACACGAACTGCAGCTGAAAAACGAAGACAGCGCGCAGCTGCAGTGGATGGTCGGTTATTTCTATTTCAAAGAAAACAACAACACCCACTTTGACATCGTGCACCCTGGCACCGATTACGAAGGTGGCAGCACGCCGAACAAAAACCTGTGGTCGACTTATCGCCAGCCAGACCGCGGCCTGAAATCAAACAGCCTGTACGCCCAGAGCACTTACAAAATCACCGATGAGTGGCGGGTCAGTGCCGGTCTGCGTTACACCAAAGACGAACGTTGGGACCGCGGCGGTCGCAACATCATGTGTCCGGATGTGAAACGCACCGAAAACAAACCACTGACGGTATTCCCAAATAACGCGGCCGATCCGTCCAACCTGCTCGGTGGTCTGGCGCCGAACAAATTCCTGGTGCAGCCAGGCCAGTGCTGGGTCGACACTTACAACGACACCAGCCCTGAGTGGGATAAAACCACGGGTATGGCGCGCCTCGAGCACGACCTTAACTCCGATGTGATGTTGTACGCTTCTTATGCCACCGGCTTTAAGTCGGGCACTATCCAGGACGGCGGCACTTACAAAGGCACTGCGCCTTTTAATCAGGCAGCGCTGGACGCCATTATTGCGGCCAACAACAACGAAGCGGCCGGCACCAACGCTTATGTCGCGCCGGAAGAAAACAAGAGCATTGAGCTTGGTATGAAGGGCATGTTCTTCGACAAGAGCCTGCAGCTGTTCGCCGCCATGTTCTCGACTGAATATACCGATCTGCAGGTGACCAGTAACGTGGTGACCGCCACCGGCGCCGATTTACTGCGTAAAACCAACGCCGGTAAAGCGACCATCAACGGCCTGGAAGTGGAAGCCCGTTACCTGGTGGGCAGCAACGGCGAGCTGAGCGGTTCATTCTCAGTGCTGGATGCCAAATATGACGAGTTCCTCACCACCGATTCGAAATACGGCGGCGACGGCAAAGTGTTTAACCCGTCAGCCGGCGTGCCAAGCCAGCCGAACCTGCTGGATTTCAGCGGCAACCACTTAGTGCTGGCGCCGGAGTTCTCTGGTTCTGTGGCGTACGAGCACAGCTTCTCGCTGCAAAGTGGCGCTATCGTCAAGCCGCGTGCCCGCGTCACTTATTCCAGCGAAGTCTGGTTTGACCCGGCCAACCGGGGTGACCGGCCGCAAGGGTTCCGTAATCTGCCGTTTGCTGCTGATATCGACCGTCAGTCCGCTTACAGCAAACTGGACCTGAGCCTGAGCTACGAGCCGGCTGATGGCCAGTGGGGCGCCGAAGCCTTTATCAATAACGTGACTGACCGTGACATCAAGAGCGATCAGGGCCGCACCCACGGCGACCCAATCCCGAACTTCATGTGGCAGTCGCCCCGTACTTTCGGCGTGCGCTTTAACGTCAGTTTTGACTAACTGGCGCTGAAACCGGCGACTTGACAGCGTCGCCATGTTGTGTTGTCTCTTCGCTCTGACTGTCCTGCCAGAGTGAGGCTACCCGGTGGACACTGCTGACCCGGTGTCCACATTGTTGTCCTGCCGGCCGCTGTGAGCATTTGCTCCGGCGCGCCGGTCATGTCCTGCCATGCGTGACAACCCAAGCCAGCTTTTGCTGGCTTTTTTTTGCGATATGGCTTGGCACGGGCGACAGGTTAAGACGGACGACAGGTTAAGACGGGCGACAGGTTAAGACGGACGACAGGATCTGAGTGGTGTTGGGTTCACACCTTGGCAAATCGTCAGGTCGAGCCGCGCGTGACCACCTGAAAGCCGACATCGATAGGCGCTGGTGTTGGGCTGCCGGCGATTTTTTGCATCAAAAGCTCGACTGCCTGTTTGCCCATTTCAAAGCGGGGCGCGGCCACGCTGGTGATGCCGGGTTCGACCAGTGCCGAGTACTCGAGGTCGTTAAAGCCGCAGATGGCGATGTCCTGCGGCACACGCAGATTCATCCGGCCGGCTTCAAACAAGGCGCCAAGCGCCAGATCGTCGTTACAGCAGAACACTGCGTCGCACTGGCCTTCGGATTCGGCAAGCGCGGCCTGCAGCAGCTGGCCGCCCAGTTTAATCGACGACGACTGGCTGGTGGTAACGATGTACTGACGTGCCTGCTGAGCTGCCGCACCTTCGCTGTTATGGTCCGCCAGCGCCTTTTTAAAACCAGCCAGCCGCTGCTGGGTGCGTGGGTCCATGCGGGCGCCCAGAAAGGCCAGTTTGCGATACCCTTTGCCAAGCAGATGTGCGGTGATGGCTTCACCGGCCTGCAGATGAGAAAAACCAATATTGATATCAATCGGCTGGTCGGTCAGCTCCATCAGCTGCACCACCGGAATGGCGGCATTTTGCAGCAGGCGGCGGGCAAAGTCGGTCTGGGCGGTGCCGGTCAGGATCATGCCTTCCGGGCTTTGGCTCAGCAGCGTCGCGACCAGCTTTTCTTCTTCCAGCGGTGAATAATGACAATCACCCAGCACCACTTGCAGCTGATGTTGTTTCACCGCGCTGTAGATGCCCTGCAGCACTTCGTTAAACACGATATTGGACAACGACGGAATAATCACCGCCAGCACGCCGGAGCGGCTGGACGCTAAGGCGCTCGCGGCATGGTTGCGGATATAACCCAGCTCGTTGATGGCTTGTTCCACTTTGACCCGCAGTTTGTCCGAGACTTTATCCGGATCAGTTAACACGCGGGAGACGGTGATTGCGCTGACACCGGCCAGTTGCGCCACATCTTTCAGATTCGGTTTTTTATGCAGATTGGTTGGTTTTGTCATGGGCTTTGTGCTGTTCCTGCGCGTTGTGATGCGGCGGATTTGCTGAAGGCTGCCGCTTTCTGCACCTTAACGCAATCCGCAGCAATGGTCAAAATGGTTGCGCTAACATTTTATCTGAATTAAGCTGCAGTCATCACAAAAACTCTGGCATGGATCCGGAATGAACCCTTTAATACCGCAAAATGCACCACAAAGCCCGGCTGCGGCCCCGCGACAAACCGGCAGTCCGGCCTGTCATTCGCTGGTTGTGATGGGCGTGGCGGGCAGTGGCAAGTCCAGTTTGGCTAAAGCGCTGGCCGACACGCTGGGCTGGGATTTACTGGAAGGCGACGATTTTCACAGCGAGGAAGGCAAACAAATGATGGCGGCGGGGCAGCCACTGTGCCCTGAACTGCGTCAGCAATGGGTAGAGCGGATTTGCGCGCAGCTTTGCGCCCAGAAAAACGCCGGCCGCCGTTGTGTGCTGAGTTACTCAGGTCTCATCGCCAGCCAGCGTGCGCAGATCCGCGCGGCGGCCTGGCAACCTTTGTTCGTTTATTTACAAGGCGATGCGGCAATTCTGGCGGACCGGCTGGCAGCACGGCCTGATCATTTTATGCCGCCTTCGATGCTGCAAAGTCAGCTGTCAACAATGCAGGAACCGACGCCCGACGAAGCGGTGATCCGGCTCGAACTGAGCTGGCCTTTAGCGGTAGCCACCGCGCGGGTGCTGGCGTTGGTGCGGCCGGAACCGGCTGATGATAGCGCAATCATAGTCGATACAGCCGCGGGCGGTCGCTAAAAACATACCGGCGGCAGCTGCGGTTGAGGCCGCAGCAAGGCGCGCCGACGCATCACCTATTATAAAAAGCTGCGACAATCCGCTGGGAATGTCCATCAACATCAACAGACAAGAGACAGACGATGCAGACAGGTACAGATAAATTAAGCTGGCGCGAAAAAGCCGGTTATGGCGTCGGCGACATTGGGTTTAACTTTTATTGGGCCAATATTTCCGCCTTTCTGCTGATTTTTTACACCGACGTCTTTGGCATCTCGGCTGCCGCCGCCGGCACTATGATGCTGGTGACTAAAATCATCGACGCCTTCACCGACCCGATGATGGGGGCTATTGCCGACCGCACCCGCTCGCGTTTTGGCAAGTTCCGCCCTTATTTGCTGTGGCTGGCGCTGCCGCTGGCCGGTGCCGGCGTGCTGACCTTCACCACCCCGGATTTGCCCGAAGGCGGCAAATTGCTGTGGGCCTACGGCACTTACAGCCTGCTGATGCTGATTTACACCGGCATCAATATTCCTTATTCGGCGCTGTCCGGCGTGATGACCCGCGACAGCCAGCAGCGCACCACGTTGATTAGTTTTCGCTTTATCGGCGGTTTTACCGGCGGCATTCTGGTGACTTATTTCACCCCCAAGCTGGTGGTGTGGCTCGGCCAGGGCAACGAAGTGCTGGGCTGGCAGCTGACGATGGCGGTCTTTGGCATTGTGGCTGCGCTGCTGTTTCTGACCACTTTTTTAACCAGCCGCGAGCGGGTAGAACCGGTTGTCGAGCAGCGTCAGCATTTTGCTCAGGACGTGCGGGATTTGCTGGGCAATAAACCCTGGCTGGTGCTGTTTGCTTTGGCGCTCATCATCATGATCACCATCACGATGCGCGCCAGCAGCGCGGTGTATTACTTCAAATATTATCTGCAGCAGCCAGAGCTGGTCGGCACCTTTTTGTCGGCTTACATGACGGCATTGGCGCTGGGGGCTGCGGCTACCCCGCTGATGACGCGCTTTTTGGGCAAAAAGCCTCTGCTGATGTTGCTGATGACGCTGACCGGTTTGTTGTCGTGTGCGCTGTATTTTGTGCCGCCCGAGCAAACCACGCTGATTTTCGCGTTAAACCTGCTGATTGGTTTTGTGCTGGGGCCTAAGTCGCCGCTGGCCTTTTCGATGTATGCCGACAGCGCGGATTACAATGAATGGCGCACCGGCCGGCGGGCCACCGCGCTTACTTTTGCCGCCGCGACCTTTTCACAAAAACTGGGCGGCGCTATCGCTTCAGCCTGTATCGGCTGGCTGCTCGCGCTTTTGGGTTATGTCGCCAACGCTGAACAGTCGGCCAGCTCACAGCAGGGCATTGTGCTGCTGATGACTGTGATCCCGGGCCTGGTGGCGCTGCTGGCGGCTGCGGTGATGTGGTTTTATCCGCTCAGCGAAGCGCGCTTACAACAACTGCAAACTGAACTTGACCAGCGTAAAGCCGCTGGTGGCTTAACTAAAGAGATCTGAGATGAACGATGTTGTTTCAAATGGAGCGGCCGCAGATGTCACGCAGCCGCTGATGCAGGCTGCGGATGGCCGGCGTTATCAGTTAAACAGCCCCACGGCGTTGCCGATGGCTTGTGCTTTTTTATGGAACGACAGCCTGATGATCCAGCAAAACTGCCGCGGTTATGCCACCGCGCAGTTCATGCAGCCAGAGCCGGCCAAATATGCCCATGCGCCGAATCTTGAAGCCAAAACCTTTATGCAGCCGGAGCAGCCTTACTACGCGCATCATCCGGGCCGCTTTGTCTATATCAAAGATGAAGACAGCGGCGCTGTGTGGTCGGCGCCTTATGAGCCGGTACGCCGCGAGCTGGCGGCTTTTGAATTTTCCGCCGGCCAGGCCGATATCCGCTGGACGCTGCGCCTGGACGATACCATCGAGCTGGTATGGCAACTGACTCTCGCGCCCGATGCGCCGCATGAATTGTGGCAACTGAGCGTACGTAACCTTGGCAGCGGCCCACGCCGGCTCAGCCTGTATCCATATTTTCCGGTGGGTTATATGTCCTGGATGAATCAGGGCGGCCGCTTCGATGCGGCGCTGAACGCGGTGATTTGCTCGAGCGTCACGCCTTACCAGAAATATCCGGATTACTTTAAAAACAAACACTTTAAAGACAAAACCTTCTTGCTGGCTGAGCGCACGCCGGCCGCTTTTGAAGTACGCCAGCAGGCGTTTGAAGGCGAAGGCGGTTTGCATGCGCCAGACGGCGTCACCGCTGAATTACTGGGCGGGGGCAGCGCCGACTACGAAACGCCGGCCTGTGTGCTGCAATATCGCACTGAACTGCAAGCCGGTGCGTTGGAGCTTTATCGTTTTGTGTTTGGTCCGGCCGAAACCGACGCCGAAGTGGCGGCGCTGCGCGCCCGCTATTTCCCGGCGACAGCCAATTCTCCGGCAGCAGCCAATTTGCCGGCGGACGGTTTCAGCCAGGCGGCGGCGCTGTATCAGGCCAAGCTGGATGCTATCCAGAGCGCCATTGAGATTCAAACGCCAGAGCCGGCTTTTGATAACTTCATCAACCAGTGGTTGCCGCGCCAGGTTTATTACCACGGGGCGGTGAACCGGCTGACCACAGATCCGCAGACGCGTAACTATCTGCAGGACAATATGGGCATGGCCTATCTGGCGCCGCAAACCGCGCGTCAGGCCTTGCTGACGGCACTGTCGCAGCAACACGCCAATGGCGAAATGCCGGATGGCATTTTGCTGCACAAGGATGCCGAGCTCAAATACATCAATCAGGTGCCGCACACCGACCAATGTGTCTGGCTGCCGATTTTCCTGCGCGCTTATCTGGACGAAACCGGCGATTATGCGCTGCTGCAAACCACAGTGCCTTTTGCGGCCAAGGCCGGTGAAACGCCTGAGCAGGCGAGCGTGTTTGAGCATCTGTGCCGCGCCATGGGCTGGCTCTGGCTGAAAAAAGACGCGCGCAACTTAAGTTACATCGAGCAGGGCGACTGGTGCGACCCGATGAACATGGTCGGTTACAAAGGCAAAGGCGTGTCGGCCTGGCTCAGCCTGGCTGCTGCTTATGCGCTGAAACTATGGGCCGGCATTTGCCGCGAAACCGACCAGCTGGCGCAGGCGGAACTCTATGAAACCAAAGCGCAGGTGTTTAACGACGCGGTGAACCGGCACTTGTGGGACGGTCAGTGGTATGGCCGCGGTATCACCGACGATGACGTGGTGTTTGGCGTCAGCAAAGATGTCGAAGGCCGCATCTGGCTTAATCCACAAAGCTGGGCGCTGTTAAGCGGCGCTGCAGATCAGGATCAACAACAACAGCTGCTGGCGCAGGTGAAAGCGCAGCTGCACACGCCTTACGGCGTGCAGATGCTGGCACCGGCTTTTACCGCGATGCGCGAAGATGTCGGCCGCGTGACGCAGAAATTCCCGGGCTCGGCCGAAAACGGCTCGGTGTATAACCATGCCGCAGCGTTTTATCTGTATGCGCTTTATCAGACTGGCCAAAGCGACACCGCCTATCAGGTGTTAAGCCGGATGCTGCCATCGCAAGATGAGGCCGATCAGCGCCAGCGTGGCCAGTTGCCGGTCTATATTCCGAATTATTACCGCGGCGCTTATTGGCAATATCCGCGCACCGCCGGTCGCTCCAGCCAGTTGTTTAATACCGGCACTGTGCACTGGGTGTATCGCAGCCTGATTGAACATCTGTTTGGTCTCAAAGGCGAAGGCAGGCATCTGCGCATTGCGCCGCAGCTGCCGTCACACTGGCACGACGCTCGTGCACAGCGGCAGTTCCGCGGCGCGACGGTCACTGTGGTGTATCAGCGCAGCAGCAGCGTCAGCGCGGCGCAGGTTTACCTCGGCAGCGAAGCGAATGCCGCTGCGCTGCTTCAAGATGGACTGCTGAAAAACCCGGAGGCTGGCCAACATTATCAACTGCTGTGCCTGTTGCCGTTGGTTACCCCGGCTCTGGCGGTGTATTGATGAAGCTGGCAGGCGCGGGGACGGGCCGGCGTTACCGGCTGGGTTTACTGGGTGCTTCGCGCATCAGCGAAAAAGCCGTGTTGCAGCCGCTGCGGCAGCGTTCGCGCTATTTCAGTGCCGCGCTCAGTGACCGGCTGGAGTTGCTGGCGGTTGGGGCATCCAGTGCGGACAAAGCTGCCAGCTTTGCCGCAGTGCATCAGCTGCCGCGTGCTTATGACAGCTATCAGGCGCTGCTGGACGACCCGGATATCGACGTGATTTACAACGCATTGCCACCATCGATGCACGCACACTGGACCGTCAAAGCGCTGGATGCCGGCAAAGCAGTACTGTGCGAAAAACCTTTTGCCCGCAATCACAGCGAAGCGTCCGCGATGGTGTGTGCCGCAGTACAGAGCGGTCAGTTGCTGCTGGAGGCCTATCATTACCGTTTTCATCCTTTGTTTGCGCGGGTGCAGCAACTGCTGCAAAGCGGCGTGCTGGGCTCTGTGCATACAGTGCGCAGCCATTTTTCGGTGCGCATCGACGAAACGCCCGGCTCACTGCGCCACAATGTTGCGCTTGGCGGCGGTGCGCTGATGGACCTGGGCTGTTATCCGCTGCACTGGACCCGCCAGTTGTTTGGTGACGACTTCTCGATTGACTGGGCCGACGCGATCTGTGACCGGCCTGAACTGGACCAAAGTTTTGCTGCGAGGCTTTTGTACAACCAGGGCCCACAGGTGTTTATCGGCGCTTCAATGGCGCCGCATCTGGGCCGTAAACATCAGGCCGATTTAACGCTTGAAGGCAGCCTTGGCACGCTTGAAGTACAAAATCTGGTGGCACCACAGCAGGGCCATCAGCTGCAACTGTTGTTGCATGCTGATGAGCTAAAGCAAGGTGGTCAGCCGGTGGCTCAGACCGAGCAGTTGGCAGGGGAGTCGACCTATTATTATCAGTTACAGCATCTGCTCGATTGCCTCGACGGCAAGACAGCGCCGCTGACCGGCGGTCAGGATGCTTTAGCCCAGATGCGCTGGATTGATACGCTGTATCTGCACGCCGGTTTATCTGCCCGTTAAGCCGGCGCTGTCGCTGGTTTTCCCCGGCACCGCGCGGCGCTGCCTGCTTATCGGAAAAGCGCAGAAGATTGCAATTTTGTTATTGATATAGCTGAATTTTTTGCAATTGGCAGACTTTTAAAAATGCGGCAATCTGGCCCGGCATGTGCCGAAATGAACAGCTACACTTGGTTGCTGTCCGCAGCGCGAAGCGCGTAGAAGGTGCCCGGAAAGCGCTCAAAAGGTGCGCCGGCATCGACGGTTCGTCCTGTGGCCGGCTGCCTGACCCCTCTGGTCACATTGTCTGATTACACCACACAAGGGGTTGCACATGTCCGATCTGCTGTACGTCACTGAAGTCACTTCCACCTCGGGCCGCGATGGCCGCTCGGTTTCGGCCGACAACCTGCTGGACGTTAAACTGGCCGTGCCAAAAGAATTAGGTGGGCCTGGTGGCGCGACCAATCCGGAACAGTTGTTTGCCGCCGGTTATTCGGCTTGTTTTCTCAGTGCTTTAAAAGTGGTGGCTGGTAAGGCGAAAGTCAGTTTACCGCTCGCCAGCACAGTGACCGGCGTCGTCGGCCTGAAAACCATGGGGCTGGGTTATGGGCTCGACATTGAACTGCGTATCAAACTGCCGGGGCTGGCGCCCAAAGAAGCCGACGAGCTGATCGCGCAGGCGCACATGGTCTGCCCTTATTCAAATTCGACCCGCGGTAACGTCAAAGTAAGGCTGGTGCGGCTCTGAAGCCGCAGGCAGCAGGGGCTGGCATCGCTACAGGAGGCTGCTGATGCAAATGTCGTGTTCTGCGGTGGATATTCAGCTGGACATCGCGCTGCTGCTGGAGCGCTGGCAGTGCATGGTCAATCTGATGGCTCAGCTGGCGCAGGTGCCTTGTGTGCTGATCAATCGGGTGCAACAGCAGGAGATCTGCGTGCAGGTCGCCAGCAGCATTGTCGAGCAGCCGTTTCATGGTGGTGAGCGCATTCCGCTGCCGCTGAACAGCTACTGCTCGCATGTGATTGCCACCCAGCAGCCTTTATTGGTGGAAAATGCCAGCGGCACCTGCTTTGAGCCGGACAACCCGACTTACAGTGCCGGTTTCAGTTATTACTACGGTTTGCCGCTGTGCTGGCCGGATGGTCAAATCTTCGGCACAGTCTGCATGCTGGATACCGCAAGCGCTGGCCGGGCGGTGCAACATCGCGCCTTGTTGACGTTGTTTCAGCAAGCCATTGAATATGATTTGAAATTATTACGCGACCGTCAGGCGCTTAAGCGGCGCGAATTGGTCAGCGAGCAGCGGTTTATTCAGCTGTTCAGTCAGGTTTGTCAGTCGTTAACGCCCAATCCGGCAGTGCGCTCAAAGCTGCTGCAATCTGAATTATTTGTGCTGTTAACCGGCCAGTACCAGTATTGGCACCAGACGCTGGAGCAACAGCTGGCGCAGGTGACGGCACACAGCGTGCAGTCTCAGCAGGTCGCGACACTGGTCAGGCTGTGGTCCAATTTATTAGCGATAGCCCAGCAAACCGAATGGCTGGCTTTGCAGACGCCGCCGGCGGATGTGAAAGCGTCAGCGACTGCTGCTCAATCGCAAGGGGCTGAATCGCAAGATGCTGATAGTGAAGTGAAAGGTAGTGAAGTGAAAGGCGTTGGCGGCGAACCGCTAAAACACCAGGATGCCACACCTTTGCTGGAACAGGCGGTCTATCAAAGTGCGCTGACGTTGGGGGCCGATGTGACCTTACGCAGTCATCTGCCGAGCCCGCTGCTGTTGCCAGGCCCGGCCGAACTCTGGTCTTTGCTTGGGCTGGCTGTCAGCAGTTTCCTGATCCTTGGCAGCGCAGGCCGTCAGCGCACGGTTTTTCTGAGCTGGCGCTCTTTGAGCATGGCGCCGGAAGCGTCTTCGCCAACACCGGTGCAAGCATCGGCGCCGCAATCTGCGTCACCAGCCCTGACACCCGTCGCGGCGCAGCAAGTGCTGGAATGGTCCTTGTTACAAAAAGAGCAAACCACGGCGCTGCAGTTTGGCCGCGACAATCAGGCGCTGTTTGGCTTTGCGGCGGTGTGTGCTGAGCTGGCCGGCGCCAGTCTGGAAACCTCGGCCGATACCGTTGTCAGTGGCCGTGGCGTCGATATGCCCGAGCAAAGCCGTTATATCCGTTTGTTGCTGCCGCGCTGATCCCAGTCATTAGAACCCGTCAGTCGCACCAATCAGTCGCACCAATCAGTCACAGCCGCCAGGCGGCTGCGACAGCAACACCCCGCCAGCGGTGGATTTGCGCCAGGCCCGCCGCGGCAATGCACGCCGGCCTGACAGACCAGGCGCGGTCAGGGATAAGGAATAAACTCCTGCTCATCGCCCGGCACTTTCGGAAATTTGCCTTGTTGCCAGTCGGCCTTGGCCTGCTCAATGGCGGCCTTGTCGCTGGAGATAAAGTTCCATTCGATAAAACGCCGGTTCATCACTTCGCCGCCAATCACCGCCAGCTGGCAGTCGGTCTGGGCCGTCACGGTCACTTCAGTGTCGCTGTCCATTACCGCCAGCTGATAAGTCTCCAGCACAGTGTCACGGGCTTTGAGGCTGCCGGATGCCAGATAAAGCGCGCGCTGCGGCGCTTTGGGCAGCACCAGTTGCTGGCCAGCGGTTAAAAAAGCTTCGATATACAAAGTGCTGGCGAAGGTTTTTACCGGCGAGCTGACGCCATAAGCGCTGCCCATAATGACCCGCACCGGCACGCCGTTCACATTGGTGAGCGGCAGGCTGGCGGCCGGATAGTGGTAAAACGCCGGTTCAGTGTTTTCCAGTGCTTCGGGCAAAGCCAGCCACAGCTGCAAACCGTGCAGTTCGTGCGCCACGGCGGTGGTTTCTGGCCGCTCACGCTCGGAATGCACAATGCCGCGGCCAGCCACCATCAGGTTGATATCGCCGGGTTTAATCAGCTGCAGACTGCCAAGTGAATCACGGTGCAGAATTTCACCGGCAAACAGGTAAGTGACAGTCGCCAGATGAATATGCGGGTGCGGCCGCACATTGATACCACTGCCGGGGGGGAAATGCGCCGGTCCCATATGATCAAAGAAGATCCAGGGGCCGATCATCTGCTGGCCGGCGACCGGCAGCAGCCGGCGCACCTGAAAACCGCCCAAATCTTTTTGCCGGGGCGTGATCACTTTTAAAATGGCCGCACAGCCATCTTTGACATCGCAGTCGGTGCCGGCATCCTGGTTTAAATTGCTCATTGCTGTTTCCTGTGTCAGCGGCGGCCCGGGACAGCCCGCCTGCATGTGGTTCCTAAGCACAGCTTACACGGCAAGACCCACCGCAGCCAGCGCTCTGGCGACCAGTGCCAGCGCTGCCGAAAAAGGCCAGCACCGGCGCTGGTGGCTTTACAGCGGCAACCTTTTCTGGCTAAGGTAACCGACGCCTCTGAGAAAACCAGCCCGCTTGCCGGCCGGTTTTGCGGTCCAGCCAGGCAGAACCCGCCGTGTTGGCCTTTGTCGCCAGACATGCTGTTACAGGAGGATCGCAGATGAACATTCGATATCCACAAATGGGCTTATTGGCCCTTGGCTTCTGGGCTGGTACTTTGCAGGCCGCCAGTGATTTTCCGCTGGACGTGGCCGGCATCAAACTGGGTATGACCGAAGCCCAGGTGCGGGCCGCCTTGCAGGCCTTTGACCCGGACCTGAAAATCACCACCACCCAGGGCTTTTTTAATTACTCCGATGGCGTCGACCACACGCTGAAAACGCCGGAATTCCTCGATAAGCTGGAAGCCACACCGACTGTGGCGTACCGCACCGGTTTTACCGTCTATTTTGCCAGCCCGCCGGCGGCACCCACTGTGCTGGCGCTGCGGCGCAGCACCGCATCCGACACGCCGCCGACCAAAGCGCAACTGGAAGAAAGCCTGCAGCAAAA
>CBINNO010000093.1:0-13936 GCA_966252055.1 uncultured Rheinheimera sp.
CCGCTCGACCAGTTGTTCAAACGGCAGATCCTGCTGGCTTTGCGCGTCCAGATGCACCTGGCGAACCTGGGCCAGATAGCTGGCCAGGTCCGGCTGGTCGGTATTGAGCCGCAGCACCAGCGTATTGACGAAAAAGCCAATCAGCGGCGTCAGTTCGGCCTGCAGCCGGTTGGCAATCGGCGTGCCGACCACAATATCGTGGCTGTTGCTGTGGCGGGACAACACCAGCGCGAGCGCGCCGTGCAGCAGCATAAACGGGGTCAGCTGGTGCTGACGGGCCAGCGCGGCCAGCCCTGCACTGACAGGCGCTGCCAGCTGGCTGCTGAGCCGGCCACCGGCATATTGTTTCACCGCCGGCCGGGGCAAGTCCGGCGTCAGGCCATGCACAGCCGGCAGGTCGGCCAGTTGCCGGGTCCAATAGTCCAGTTGCTGCTGCAGAACGTCGCCTTGCAGCCATTGCCGCTGCCACTGCGCATAGTCGGCGTATTGCACCGCGAGCGGCGGCAAAGCTGTGTCCTGCTGCTGCAGCACCGCCTGATAGTGCGCCATAAACTCGCGGGTCAGCACGGCCATCGACCAGCCGTCGGACGCAATGTGATGCATATTGAACAGCAGTACGCCGCAAGCCGGGCTGTGCTGTTGCGCCTCGCGCAGCAGGATCACGCTGGCACGCACCATCAGGTCCTGGCTGAGGTCAAACGACTGTTGCCGGTCCAGCGCCAGCAATTGTTGCAGCTGCTGCGCCTGATCTTGCTCGCTGAGCGCGCTGAGATCGTGGCGTGTCAGACGCAGCTGCACATCGTGCCGGACAAACTGCCGCACGCCGTCCGGCGTTTCGCGGTACTCAGTGCGCAGCACCTGATGGCGCTGTACGATGCGGTCCAGCGCCTGCTCCACTGCGGCAATGTTGAGTGCGCCGTCAAAACGAAACGCCACCGGCATGTTGTATTCGGCACTGCCCTGATGCAACTGGTCGATAAACCACAGCCGCTGCTGAGCAAACGACAGCGGGGCGCCATCTGCACCGATGGCCTGTGCGGTCACCGGGCTGCGCAGCGGCTGGCTGGTGGTCTGGTCAAGCAGAGCGGCCAGCTGGCGGATGCTGGGCGCACTGAAGATCTGCGCCATACTGACTTCTGAGCGCAGTTCGCTGCGCACCAGCGTCAGCAGTTTGACCGCCAGCAGCGAATGCCCGCCGAGGTCGAAGAAATTCGCGTCCACGCTCAGGCGGTCCGCCGCCAGGCCCAGCACTTGTGACCAAATCGCCGTCAGCGCGTTTTCGGTCGGCGTCTGTGGCGCGACATAATCGCCCTGACACCCGGTAAAATCGGGGGCTGGCAGCGCGCGTTTGTCAATTTTGCCGTTGGGGGTCAGCGGCCAGCGCTGCACCGCGACCAGCATCGCCGGCACCATATAATCGGGTAATTGCGCGGCCAGTTGTTGCTTCCACAGCCGCAGCTGCATGGCGCTGACCTCGTCATCGCCTGCACTTTGCAGGTAAGCCACCAGTTGTTTCTGGCCGTGTTGCGCCTCTTTGGCCAGCACCAGTGCAGCTGCCACGCCGTCCAGCGCACTCAGTTTTTGTTCAATGTCGGCCAGTTCGATACGAAAACCGCGGATCTTGACCTGGTCGTCCAGACGACCGAGAAACTCCAGCTGGCCGGCGCTGTTCAGCCGCACCAGATCGCCGCTGCGATACATGCTGGCGCCGCGCTGTGACTGCGCCGGGTCATGCCAGGGATTGGCGAGAAAACGCTGCGCCGTCAGTGCGGGCTGCGCCAGATAGCCGCGGGCCACGCCTTCGCCGGCGATATACAGCTCGCCGGTCACACCGGCTGGCACCGGTTGCAGCTGGTCATCCAGGATCAGCAGCTGGGTGTTGACGTTGGCGGTGCCGATGGGGATTTGGTTGCACTGCGGCGCCGCGTTCAGATGATAGCCGGTAGCGGTGACTGTGGTTTCGGTCGGTCCGTAGCTGTTGACCAGCGTGATGCCCTGCACCTGACTGAAATAAGCCCGCACGGCTTCAGCCTGCAGCGCTTCGCCGCCCAGAATGATCAGCCGCAGCGCCGGGCTGGCGATTTTGTCCGGCCCGCTGTTGAGCTGTAACCAGAACGCCGTTGGCAGACTGACCACGCTGATGTCATGTTCGCGGCAGAAACGGTTAAAAGCGGCTGTGCCTTCCAGACACTGGTCGTCGCGCAGCACCAGCGTGGCGCCATGGCACAAGGCGCCAAACAGTTCTTCGACAAAGATATCGAAGTTCATCGTCGAAAATTGCAAAACCCGGTCGGCCGGCGTCAGCTGGTAGCGGTCGGCGATATTGAGCAGAAAATGCAGCAGATTGCGATGTTCCACCATGATGCCTTTGGGCTTGCCGGTTGAGCCGGAGGTGAAAATCACATAAGCGAGCTGCCGGGCGCTGACCGGGTGTGCCAGATTGTCGGTGCTGAAGGCATCCAGCACCAGTGGCTGCACAGCAACGGTCTGGCAGCCGGCAAAGGCCGGGTGCTGCTGGTGAGCCGGGTCGGTCAGGATCAAAGACAAGCCGGCGTCGCTGACCATGTCATGCAGCCGGGCTGACGGGTAATCCGGGTCGAGTGGCACATAAGCGGCACCCGCTTTGAGGATGGCCAGAATGGTCACCACCAGCGCACAGGAGCGGCCCATACAGACGCCGATTAAGGTGTCAGGTTCAATTGGCTGACGGGCACGCAGCCAGCCGGCCAGCTGATTGGCCTGCTGGTTCAGCGCGGCATAACTGAGCGCCTCGCCACCGGCGCGCACGGCGCAGTGGTCGGGAGTCTGCAGCGCCTGCTGTTCAAACAGCTGATGGACGTTGTCGGCATTGAGCTGCGGTACCGCTTTGCCCTGCAAGGGTGCCAGGCGCTGGCGGATGTCGTCGGCAGACAGGGTTTGCAGCGCAGTCAGCGGTACATGCTGCGCAGGTTCGCCGGCCAGCGTCGCCAGGCGGTCCAGCAACTGGCACAGGCTCTGTTGCAGCGCGCTGATGGTATCTTTGCTAAACAGCGCGCGGTCGTACACCAGTTTAACCTGGCCACCGGCCGGCTTCAGGCTGATATGAAAATCCAGATCAAACAAAGACTTCACATCGACTTCATCAGGCGCCAGCACGGTTAAGCGACTGCCGCCGATGTGCAGCGACGCCGGCTGCTGCGTCGTGCTGAAATCATTGTCGACCGTCAGCATCACCTGAAACAGCGGGTTGTACGACGGGTCTCTGGGAAGTTTCAGCCCTTCCACCAACTGGCTGAACGGCAGGTCCTGATTGGACTGCGCGTCAATATTGACCTGGCGGATATGCCCGAAATAGGCGCCGAGGTCCGGCTGGCGGGTATTGGCGCGCAACACCAGCGTATTCACAAAAAAGCCGATCAGCGGTTCCAGCGCGCTGTCGAGCCGGCCGGCGACCGGCGTGCCCAGCACGATATCGGCCTGGCCGCTGTGACGGGACAACACCAACGCCAGCGCGCTGTGCAGCAGCATAAAAGGCGTCAGTTTGTGTTGTCTGGCCAATTGTTGCAGGCCTGCCACTGTCGCGGGCGACAAGTTGCTGTTTTGCACGGCGCCGGCAAACTGGCGCTCAGCAGGCCGCTCTGGTGTGGTCGGCAGGCTGTGCAGCAGGGGTAACTGGTCGAGCTGTTGTTGCCAGTACTGCCACTGTTGTTGCAGCTGCGGTGTCTGCTGACGAGCCAGCTGCCAGGCGGCGTAATCGGCATACTGCAGCGGCAGCTCTTCCAGCGGGCTCGGTTGGTTGGCGCTAAACGCCTGATACAGAATAAAAAATTCTTTATGCAAGATCGCCATCGACCAGCCGTCAAAGGCGATATGGTGCGTATTAAACAGCAGCACCCCGCGCGGCGCGACGCCTTTTTCCAGCGCGATGTAGCCGGCTCTGAGCATCAAATCGTGCTGTAAATCAAAGGGCTGATTGATTTCCGCTTTCAGCAGTTGCGCCAGCGCTGCGTCCTGAGCGGCGCCGCTTAAAGCCGACAAATCATGCTGGCTGATCTGTAGCTGCACGTCTTGCCGTACGACTTGCACCGGTTCGCCGTGCTGCTGGCGGTAACAGGTGCGCAGAATTTCATGGCGCCGGACAACCTCGTTCAGCGCCAGACTGGCGGCGTCCAGGTCAAAAGGCCCTTCAATCTGGCAGGCTCCCGGCATGTTGTACTCCGCCGACTGGCCATGAATTTCGTTGGCGAGCCAAATGCGTAACTGGGCCGGCGACAGCGCCAGCGGCTGGTCGCGACTGACGCGCCGGATAGCGGCCGCAGCGCGCGTGGGCGGCTGCGGCGTGAAAGTCCGGATGTACTGGACCAGCTCGGCTTTGTTGGCGCGGATCAGCTCCAGCAACGCCGGCGTCAGCGCGCTTTTATTGCCGGTCAGCTGAATATTGTCCTGTTCCAGCGCCAGCTGAATACCCTGGTCGGCACACTGGCTGATGATGTGCTGCATGCTCATATCACAATCCTTTCGGCGTCGGTCCACTGGCTGCTTTGCTGGCTGCTGGCGGCCAGCACCTGCCGCTGTTTTTCATACCATTCGCACTGAGCGGCCAGATTGCGGATGGTTGGCCCTTCCATCAGCACTTTCAGCGGCAGCTCGACACCCAGCCGTTCGCGGCAGGCGCTGGCCAGCCGGATCCCCAGCAGCGAATGGCCGCCAATTTCAAAGAAGTTGGCTTCGACACTGATTTGTTCCTGGCGCAGCAGCTCGCACCAGATGTCGTGTACCGCGGTTTCCATCGCGGTTGCGGGTGCCACGTGCCGGGTCTGCTGCAGGTCGATTTCCATCGCCAGCAGCGCTTTGCGATCCCGTTTGCCGTTGGGCGTCAGCGGCATTTCGTCCAGCAGGACCAGTCGGGCCGGCAGCATGTATTGCGGCAACCGGGCGGCCAGATAGGCCATCACAGGTTCGTGCTGGTGTGGCGCGCCGACCGCAAAGGCAATCAGTTGCTGTTCTTTGACCAGCACGACAATTTCGTCGATGGCCGGGTGCTCCAGCGCGACACTTTCGATTTCTTCCAGCTCGATGCGATAGCCGCGCAGCTTGACCTGGAAATCCGCCCGGCCGATAAATTCGAGCTGACCGGCGCTGTTGAGCCGCACCAGATCGCCGGATTTGTACAGCCGGCCAAACTCAGGACTGTCGACAAAGCGCTGGGCGGACAGCTCAGGGTTGTGCAGATACCCTTGTGCGACGCCAGCGCCGCCGATCCACAGTTCGCCTTTGGCGCCGGCGGGCAAGTGCTGGCCGGTGGGGCTCATCACGTGCAGGCTGACATTGGGCAGACCCTGGCCGATATTGGGTTTGCTGCCGGTTCTGATGTCGGCATAAGTGGCATTGACGGTACATTCGGTCGGTCCGTACACGTTCAGCGCAAACAAACCGCTGCCAGCATCGTTGTGGGCATAGTGCTCGGCCAGCGTCTGCCACAATTCGTTGCTGATGGCTTCGCCGCCAATCAGCATGGCGGGCAAGGCGATGTCGCGGCTCAGACATTCGCTGACCAGCAGTTCCGCCAGCGCAGGTGTGGTATCGAGCAGGTCGATTTCGGCATCGCGCAGATAGGCCGCAAGACTTGGTGGATTGCGCCGCATGTCTTCGGACAACAAGTGCAACTCGACGCCAAACGCCAGCTGACTGAGCGCCTGGACCGAAGCGTCAAACACCAGCGGCGCATTCCAGGCCCAGTTGTAACTGCCGACCAGCCCGCGGTCAGCCAGGATCTGCTGCATCGAGTAAGCATGGTGGGTCAGATTCAGATGGCTGACCTGCACGCCTTTCGGCCGGCCGGTGGAGCCTGAAGTAAAGAGCACATAGGCCAAATCGTCCGGCGCGATACTGACGGCCGGCGTGTCGTCGCTGGCTTGCCGCCAGTCGTGGTGGTCCATCAGCACGCGCGGGATTGCAAGGGCCGTGGTCGCTGCGGCCAGTTCACTGTGGGTCACCAGCGCCGTGGCGTGGCTTTCCTGCAGAATAAACTGCAGCCGTTCGGCCGGTACCTGCAAGTCCAGCGGCACATAAGCCGCACCGGCCTGCATGATGCCGAGGGTGGCGACCAGCATGTCGACCGAACGTGGTAAACACAGGCCGACCAGACTGCCCGGCGTTACCCCGATGGCTATCAGATGCTGGGCAAACTGATTGACCTGGCGGGTCAGCTGGCCGTATTTGAGGCGCTGCCCATTGGCAATAATGGCGGTCGATTCCGGGTTGTAGTCGCTGTATCGGGCAATCATCGCCGGCAGATTGCCGTGTGGCGGATAAGCCTGACTGTTGACGGGGAGCGCTGGCTGCGGCTGCCCGGCGCCCAGCAGTGACAACTGACTGATCGGCCGGGCCGGGTTAGCCAGCACGTTGTCGAGCAGCACTTCAAAAGACTGCGCCAGCGCGCTGATAGTGCCGGCCTCAAAGATGTCGGCCTGATACAACCAGCCGAGCTCCAAAGCGCCATTTTTCTCAATAGCTTCCAGTGACAAATCAAAGTGAATGAATTCATCACACTCCAGCAATGACATCGTTAAACCCGGCAGGCTGAAGTCGGTGCTTTCATGGTTTTGCAGCACAAACCACAGCTGGAACAGCGCCTGATGGCTGCCGGTGCGGTCGGGGTTGATGGCTTCCACCAGCGCGTCGAACGGCAAATGCTGATGTTCAAAAGCATCCAGCAAGGTTTTTTTGTTGCGCGCCAGCAGTTCAATGAAGGTCGGCTGACCGCTCAGGTCGGTGCGCAGCACCAGGTTATTGAGGAAAAAACCAATCAGCGGTTCGGCATTCTGATGCATACGGCCGGCCACCGGCGTGCCCATCACGATGTCGTCTTCGCGGCTCCACTGACCGACCAGCAGCGCGTACAGCGTCTGCAGCGCCATAAACAGCGTGACGCCTTGTTCCTTGCACAAGGCTTTCAACCGGCCGAGCTGACTGGCCGACAGCGTGCGTTTGATTTTCTGGCCGACGATGGCAGGTTGTGCCGGCCGTGGTTTGTCGAGCGGCAGGCGATGCACGGGCGGCGCGTTGTCCAGTTGCCGGGTCCAGTACGCCAGTTCCTGGTCATAAACGTCACCTTGCATCCAGCCGCGCTGCCAGTGGGCATAGTCGGCATACTGTACGTCCAGCGGCGGCAGCGGGCTTGGCAGTCCCTGACAAAAGGCGCTGTATAACAGATTGAATTCTTTGATAAATACGCCGACAGACCAGCCGTCCGACGCGATATGGTGCATGCTGAACAGCGCAACATGCCGCTGTTCGCTGGCTTTGAGCAGCGTGACCCGCAGCATCACGTCGTTGGCCAGATCAAAAGGGGTCAGCGCTTCCTGGCGGGCCAGCAGGCGTACCTGCTCGTCAAATTCGCAGGCGCTGAGCGCACTCAAATCCAGCTCGGCAATGCGGGTATCAAACGGGGTCAGCAGATGCTGGCGGCACTCATTGTCCGTTTCACGGTAGACCGAATGCAGCACCTGATGCCGGCTGACAATGGCGTGGATGGCTTGCTGCATCGCGGCTTTGTTCAGGGTGCCTTCCAGCAGGAAAGGGGCCGAGATATTACTTTGGGCGGCGCCTTCGGCCAGCCGGTCGACAATCCACAGCCGTTGCTGGGCAAACGACAGCGGCGCGGGCCCGCTCTGGCCGGATTTGGTCAGTTGCTGGCGGTTTAACGCCTGTTGCTGCTGCGCAAAGGCTTCGATGTAGCCGACCAGCGCTGCTTTGTTGGCTTTGAGTAACGTCAGGATCTCCGGTGTCAGCTGGTCTTTGTTGGCATCCACTTGCAGGCTGCCCGCGTCGACCGACAAAAAAATCCCCTGTTGTGCGCAAATATTGATGATGGCTTCAGTGTTCATAAAATAACCCTTTGTTTGTTTTCAAGTTCGATGCTGTTGTGAATGACCAGAGAGGCGGCTTTGTGCTGGTGGATACCCTGGCTGATTTTGTCGGCCAGCTGGCGGATGGTCGGTGTCGCCATAAATTCGGACAGCTTGACCTCCACTTTGAACAGGTCCCGGCAGGCGCTGGCGACACGGATCGCCAGTAACGAATGTCCGCCGATGTCAAAAAAGTTGTCTTCGACGCTGACAGCGTCGCGGTTGAGCAACTTGTGCCAGATTTGCTGGATCTGCCGTTCGACCTCAGTGTTGGGGGCGACAAAATGGCTGTCGCTTTGCTGGCGGCGGCTTTCGAGCAGCAGTTTGCGGTCCCGTTTGCCGTTGGCGGTCAGCGGCATCTGGTCGATAAACTGATAGTGGCTGACCTGCATATAAGGCGGTAAACACTGGCGCAGATGTTGTTGCAGCGCCTGTTCGCTGAGCCCGGCAGCAACCACAAAAGCAGTCAGCTGCTCCTGATCCAGTAAAACCGCCGCTTCCTGCACGGCCGGATGACTGCACAAGGCGTGTTCGATTTCTTCCAGCTCAATGCGGTGACCACGCAGTTTGACCTGGAAGTCGAGCCGGCCCTGATAGTCGAGGCTGCCGTCGTGGCGCAGGCTGACCAGATCGCCGCTGCGATATAGCCGGCCATATTGCGGATGTTCAATAAAGCGCTGGCCGGTTAACACCGGCTGTTGCCAGTAACCGGTGCCAACCCCGGGCCCGCCAATCGCCAGTTCGCCGGGCACGCCGGCCGGCAGCAGCTGCTGCGATTCATTCAGCACAAACAACTGCACGCCAGGCAGGCTGCGGCCAATGTTGGGAGTGACGGCTGCGTCAATCACGGCGACACTGCTGTTGACGGTACATTCGGTCGGGCCATACAGATTCAGCGCAAAACGACCATGTTCGGCGCAGTGTTGGGCAATACCGCTCCACAACTTCGCCGGAATGGCTTCACCGCCAATCAACAGATTGGGCAGGGCGGCCGGATGTTTCTGGGCTTCGGTCAACAGCAGCTCAAGCAAGGACGGCGTGGTATCCAGCACGTCGATGTCATGCGAGCGCAGATAAGTCAGCATGGCGGCCGGGTCGGTACGCAGCGCGTCGTCCAGCAGATGCAGATGGGCACCGTGCACCAGTAAAGTCAGCGCCTGTACCGAGGCATCAAAGTAAAGCGGCGCGTTCCAGCCCCAGCGGAACGGCGTGGTCAGGCCCTGTTCGCTCAGCACACTGTGCATGGCCTGACGCAAACTGTTCAGGCTGGCGTGGCTGATCTCCACCCCTTTTGGTGTACCGGTAGACCCTGAGGTGTACAGGATGTAAGCGGTGTCGGCCGGCTGGATGGGCGGGGCCTGATATTGGCCGGCAAAAGCCGCCAGCCAGTGTTCCTGCCAGCAGTCGTCCAGCAGCAAAGTGTGCGGGATAGCCGCCGGCAGCTGCGCACCGCAGGCGGCGCTGGTCAGCACTGCGCTCAAACCAGCCTGCTGCGTGATGTATTGCAGCCGCTGCGCCGGCGCCTGCGGGTCCAGTGGCACATAGGCCAGGCCGGCTTTGAGCACTGCCAGCATGCCAATCAGCACCGCCGGCGAGCGTTGGAGGCACAGGCCAACCGGGCTGTTGCGCGGTAATTGCAGGCTTTGCAGCCGGGCGGCCAGCCGGTTGGCTTTTTCGTTCAGCTGGGCAAAGCTCAGTTGCTGGCCCTGCGAGGTCAGTGCCGGCAGTTTAGGTGTGGCCAGCACTTGTGCCTCAAACTGGCTGATGAGATGCGCTGCCGGCGCTGTCTGCGCCAGAGGCGTATGCAGCAACTGCTGGATCTGCAGGTCTTTTGCGCTGAACAGGCTGAACTGTTGCAGGCGGATCTGCGGGTTGGCGCGCACCTGATCGATCATCAGCATCACGCGGTCGAGGATGTCAGCGGCTTCGGCACTGCTGAAATAAGCCGTTTGCGCTTCAATCTGGATCTGGATTTCCTGCTGCAGCTTAAATTCACATAAATGGAACTTAAAGGGCGGCTGACTGCCGGTGCGCAGCGAGTGTGCTTCTGTTTCTATTTCGCCAATGGCGACATCGAAATCGGCTTTGTAGTAGTTAAAGTTCAGGTCGAACAGATTGTTGATGTGCGGCTGGCGCTCTCTGATTTGCTGCAGCACCTTGCTGATGGGGTACTTGGTGTGGCGCGACAGGCTTTTCAGCTGCTCCGCAATGTCGGCCATCAGAGCGACAAAGGTCATGTCCGGCGTCACCGCCATCAACAGCGGGCTGACGCTGGCAAAGCAGCCAATGGCACGTTTGGCCGGGCCTGTTCTGTTGTGAAAAGGCAGGCAAAGCGGGATCAGTTTGCTGTTGTAACAGCTGGCGAAATAGCTGTACAACACGCCGATAAACAACTGGTGGATAGTAAAACCGAGCGATTCAGCGAACTGGATCAGTTCCTGATAATAGGCTGGGCAGATATCTTTGCTGACCATGCAGGTGCGCTCGTCCTGCGTCTGGCCGACATGACGTGGCCGGATCACCGGTTCAAACGGCTGGTCAAACTGGCTGTTCCAGAATTCTTCCGATTTGCTGAACGACTTGCTTTGGGTGTACTGGTAAGACTTTTGCGCCAGTTCGTAAAACTGCACCGGCGGTTCAGCATCCGGCGTCTGGCCGCGCGTGATGGCGAGGTAATGGCTGAAAATATTCTCCGACCAGATGCTGTAGCTCAGACCGTCCAGGATCAGGTGATGGGCAAACAGCACCAGCCAATATTCTTCTTCAGCCACTTTGAGAATATAAGTGTTGTACAAGCCGTGGGCCTGCAGGTCGAACACCAGCTTAAACTGCGCTTCGACCCATTGCCGTGCCGCTTGCTGGGGCTGGGGCAGGTGATCAAAAGGCAGATACTGATATTTGGTCGGCGTCTGGCGATGTGTCTGCACAATGCGGTCACCCTGTTCGGCAAAAGCAATGTGAAACACGTCGTGTTGCCGCGCGACCTGGTCAATCGCCTGTTGCATCGCTTCGACCTGCAACCGGCAGAAAAACCGGCCGTAGCCACCGGTGTTGTAAGCCGTACTGCTCGGGTCGCGGGCCTGGTCAAAATAAATTTCCAGCTGAGATGACGTCAGCGGATAGCTGTCAGTCTGGGGTTCGATCTCGTGCATGATCACTCCTCTTTGCAGAATCAGAATGGGTTGGGTTCAGTATCAGGCGGCTGCTTGGCGCGCCGGGTAAAAAGGCCTGCGGCGTTTCTGTGGCCCAGGCGTCATGTCCTGCCAGCCAGTAAGGCGACAGCGGATTGCCGGCCTGACCCAGTGGCATGCTAATCAGGCTGCTGGCTTCCTGACCGGGGCTGATCACCGCCCGCAATGTCGCGCCAAAATTGCCCAGTTGCGTTTTGCTCAGCGACAGGTCGCCAGAGCCGGCACTGCGTGGCACTGACCACCATGCACTGCTCGGCCAGGGCCACAGCCGCGCCAACTGGTGGGTCAGTTCAACCGCGTTGTACAGGCCCCAGCGCACGTCTTGCAGTGACGGGTGGGCGGCGCGGACATGAAAATCGGTTTCCAGCAGCACTGTGGTGAACAATTCGCCCCAATGCTGATAAGAGGGCGCCAGTAAATGAACGGGTTGGGTCTGGGTGATTTGCCACAACACGTCTTCCCAGTGCTGGGTCAGGCTCTGATAGTCGGCGACCGTCAACGCCGGTTGGGAACTGTTCACAGGCGCCAGCAGCGGCAAAAACACTTGTTCGGTCAGGCGGTCACGGAAGGCGCGGATCAGCAAATAGCCGCTGGAATTGGCGGCGGCGTCGCCATTCCAGTCGTCCACCAGGCGGCGTAATTCCTGTAAATGCGGATGTTTTGTCAGCAATTCGGCGCTGAGCAGGTTCAGCATAAAAGTCTGCCAGGCCCGCATGCTGCGGTTGCGGGTGTCGACCAGCGCGCGAAACGCCATCTGCGGGTCGGGCCGGTACATGACAAACAGCTGGTCTTTGGTCTGGCGGACACGCCTCGGTTGCAACTGCGACTCTGGCCAGTCAAACAGACCACTTTCATGATTAAACAGTGGCAAATCGGCCACTGAAATATAGCCTTTGGCCGGATTGAGGATCTGTGGATGAGGCTGGCTGGTGTTTGTTGCCGGCGTGCATTCGGCCTGGTTTTGCTGGCAGGCAGGTGCGGGGATGTCGCCCAGCAAAGTCCAGCCAATCTGACCCTGGCTGTCGCCCACAAAAGCATCAAAATGGACAAACTTGGCCGCCGCCAGCTGTGCCAGCGCCTGCGCTGTGGTGGTGGCAGTTTCCAGTTCGAACAAACCAAAGTTGATACTGCGGTTGGTATGCGCCGCCCAGTGCCAGATACCGGCGCGGGGTGCTGTTTTCAGCGGGATAACCGGACCTGCCGCTGTACTGTTGAGGTCCAGCCGGATGCTGTCGCCCTGATGCACTTCGATGGTGGTCTGGCGCGCGGTCCGGGCACTGTCCGGTGCGTCGGCCGGGATCAACTGACCCCATTGGCTGGCACTCACCGACAGCCCCCAGGCAACATGGCCGTTGCTGCCTGCCAGAAACATCGGCAGCCCCGGGATGGTCAGGCCATCAAAGCTGTCAGGTGCTGCAGCACCGGTCAGCCGCTGGGACGCTCTGAACCAGAGATTCGGCATCGACAGCAGCAGGTTCATATCTGTCACTATGGTCGTATGGCCGGTGACCTGGCCCGACATCACCCAGCCAATGCCGGAAGGGCGGCTGGCCTGTGGTGGCACCAGCTGAAAGGGCGGCAAGGCTGCTGTTTGTCTGCCGGCGTCGCGCAGGTTCAGCACGCTGGCAGCCGGCACGGCTGGTGTTGCTGCGTCCGGTTGCCCGGCGCGGATTTCCCGTACCAGAAAACTGACCAGCGCGGGCGGGAACTGCGCCTGCAGATAATGCAGGTTGACCGCGCGTTGCAAGTCTTGTCCCTGCAAGGTCAGAAATAACGAGTAAGCAACCAGCACCGAATCTTGCGGCTGCCAGGGTTCAGGTCTGGTGTTCAGCTGGGCATATTCCGCTGGCATGGCGTTCAGCTGACTTAATCCTGCATTGACGCCGTCGGTGTAAGCCTGCAGCAGGGCGGCATGCGCCGGCGGTAACTGTTGGACAACCTGAGTCGCCAGCGTGCTGAAGTTGTAAAGAGCGGCCTGCTGGTCGCTGTCAAGGCCGGCCTGGCCAATCAGGGCACTGAGCTGACCGGCCGACTGGCGGCGCAGCAGGTCCATCTGGAAAAAACGTTCCTGACTGTGCACAAAGCCCAAGGCAAAAGCACTGTCGGCCCTGTTGCCGGCTTCAATCGACGGCACACCAGCCGCATCGCGCACGATACTGACCGGGGCGCTGATCGCGTCAATATCGACAGTACCCTGCAGCATTGGCAAGGCGCCCCATAATCGGAGCCATTGCGGTAACCACAGTGCGCAAATGCCGCAGAGGATTGCCAGTGCAATCATGCTGAATTTTTTGCCAAAACCGCTTGTGCTGCCCATCGGATACCTGTTGATAAAATGTCATAGTGGATTGCTAAATTTGTGCAGTGCGACTGCTGACAGCCATGTTGGGAGCGGTTGGCGCGGGGGGCAAAGGACTTTCCATTACTCTGTGTGCTATGTTACTGTAGTAACAAGAAGTCACACGCGAGGCTGACACGTAACTGTATGAAAGATAAAGAAGAAATCAGTTCTGCAGATTGGCTTTGTAAAAACTTTGTGCTGGTCGGCGACTTTCGTGTCGACTTTAAAACATCACAAATTTACCGTGGCGAACACGCAATCAAGATGGAACCCCTGGCGATGGAGCTGTTGGGTTATCTGATTGTGAACAGCAGCCGCTATGTCGGGCACCGGGAATTACTGGGCAATGTCTGGAAAGGCCGGGTGGTGTCGGACAACGCGATCCGGCGGGTGGTGAAAAAATTACGTGACGCGCTGGGCGATGATGCCAAGTTGCCCACTTATATCAAGACCCTGCCCAACGCCGGCTATATGCTGATTGCGCCTGTGGTGGTGCCTGCGGTAGCGTCTGTGAC
>CBINNO010000094.1:0-13857 GCA_966252055.1 uncultured Rheinheimera sp.
CGGTGGCCCGCCTTGAGATGAATAGCCTCAGCGGATTGTTCCATGGTAGGCTGCCAGTCCTGCGTCTGGAGCCGCGTGTTGAGGACAATCGATGTTCGCCTTGCAACATGCTCTGTTTTCGCTGCACACGTCGTTATGGCTGCAGGTCGATGATCTGCAGATAGCATCTCTACAACACACCGTGATCCTGGGGCCAAACGGCAGCGGCAAGTCGGCGCTGGCGGCAGCACTGGCCGGTGTGTTGCCACTAAAAAGCGGTCAATGCAACCGGCCTGCCACGGTCGGCTGGGTCAGTACCCGCCTGCAGCAGGACTTGCTGGAGCAGGAAAAACGCAAAGGCGATGCCGATTTACTCGATGTGTGGGTGGAGCCGACCCGCGCCCGTCAGCTGCTGATGCGGGAGTACCCCGACTGGTCTGCGGCGCTGGAGCAACGTTTGCTGCAACTGACCGATGCGCTGCAGCTGACCGCCCGGCTCGACACGCCTTTTCTGGCGCTGTCGACCGGTGAAACCCGCAAGTTACTGTTGGTGCGCGCTTTGTTGGGGGCACCGCAGGCGCTGGTGCTGGACGAACCTTATCAGGGGCTGGATCAGGCGTCCGTGCAGGCGTTGTCGGCGTTGCTGCGGGCACTGCAACCGCAGCTGACGCTGATTTTAGTGCTGAACCGGCCGGCTGAGATCCCGCCTTTTACCGCCAAACTGGTGTACTGCAAAGCGATGACACGCCAGCAACCAACAGCCGCACGCTGGCAGACAGGCGAACCTTGCCTGCACCCGGTGATTGACTGGCAGTCGGCCGGCGCCGGACTGAGTGCTGACGACCGCGCCGCTGTCCGTCAGCTCAGTCAGCTGCAGCAACCGCCAGCCGCTTTGCCGGCCAGCGACCAGATCCAACACTATGTTGCCGCAAAGCCAGCGCTTTCTGTGCTGGTGCGGCTGACCGACGGCAAGGTGCAGTATGGCGACCGCGTGGTGTTCAGTGGGCTGAACTGGCAGGTCCGCGCCGGGGAACACTGGCAGATCAGCGGCCCGAACGGCAGTGGTAAAACCTGCCTGCTGCAGCTGATCTCCGGTGACAATCCGCATTGTTACACCAATCAGCTGGAAATCTTTGGCATGCGCCGTGGCAGCGGCGAAAGTATCTGGGACATCAAACAGCAGCTGGGCATTATCTCCAACAGTCTGCACCTGCAGTACCGCGTCAATTGCCCGGTGCTGCATGTGGTGTTGTCCGGTTATTACGACAGCATCGGCCTTTATCAGCAGCCGTCGGAGCGTCAGCTGATGCTGGCACGCCAGTGGCTGGCGCTGCTGGGGATGACGGAACTGGCCGGCGAACCTTTTCGCCAGCTGTCATTTGGCGATCAGCGGTTGCTGCTTATCGCACGGGCCATGGTCAAACATCCGCGCTTGCTGATACTGGACGAGCCCTGTAACGGGCTGGATGCGCTGAATCGCCTGAAAGTGCTGGCCTTGATTGAACTGTTAGCCCGTAATCGTCAGACCACTTTGTTGTATGTCAGCCATCAGCCGGATGACCGGGTGGCGGGGATTGAGCAGGTGTTGGACCTGAGCGCATATCAGGGCGCCGCTTTGCCTGGCGTGTAGCCGCCGGCGCAGCTCTGCCCGCACAGTACTGCTTAAGTAGCTCTGCTTAAGTAGCACTGCTGTAGCCTCAGGGCCGGCGCTTCACTATTGATGTTGCACTATGGCTGTTTCAGCCGAGACGGCGGGGCTGGTTGCCGTATTCCCGCCAAAGCCATGGCTTGAGCTTTGTTTGCAGACTGTATACAGTCGGCTAAAGCGCTTTCATTTTTTGCCAGCCGGCGTTGCCTGCGCTGGTGTGTTGTTCAGCGGATCAGAGGGTTGTTCTATGTTTGATTGGTTCGGCCGCGAGGCTTTGCGGCAGGAAAACGAACGGCTGAAGGAACAGCTCAGTATGCAGGCGCAAATCCGCGCCAGCGTGAATAAACAAATGATGCAGCTGCGGCTGACCGCCGCCGGGCAAATCAGCGCAGCCAATGCCAATTTTTGCAGCGAGCTGGCGATGGCAGACACTGAATTGACTGGCCGCACTGTGCCCGAATTAGTGCCGGCGTATTTGCAGCAAACCGATCACTTTAAGAAGTTGGCGGCGGCGCTCAAAGCCGGTGAGTTCTGGATTGGCGCCTGGCAGGTGGCAAACCGGCAGGGCCAGGAGTTTTGGCTGCGTGCTGCGCTGTGCCCGGTGAAAACCAGCAGCGGGCAGCTTGATCACTTTGAAATTTATGCCAATAACCTGACCCGCACTATCGAAACCTCGCAGCAGCACGACGCGCTGATCAAAGCGATGCAAAGGTCGATGGCTGTTATTGAGTTTGATATGCAGGGCCAGGTGCTGACCGCGAACGAGCTGTTCCAAAAAGCCATGGGTTACCGGCTGGCCGATATCGCCGGCAAGCATCACAAAATGTTTTGCCCGCCGGCTACTGCGCAAAGTGCTGAGTATGGCCAGTTCTGGCAGCAGTTGGGCCGGGGCCAGTTTGTCGCCGGCCGTTTTGAGCGGGTGGACCAGGCGGGTCGTGAGATCTGGCTGGAAGCGTCTTACAACCCCATCGCCAATGGCCGGGGCGAATATTATAAAGTGGTGAAGTTCGCCACTGTGATCACCGAGCAGGTGCTGCAGGAGCGTGAAGTCGCCGGTGCCGCACAGGTGGCTTATGCCACGTCGCAGGCGACTGATCAGAGTTCCCGCCAGGGCATGCAGGTGATGCTGGATACGGCGGCCGTGATGGACCAGCTCGAAAGCCAGATGAGCAAAGCGGTGGAGAATATCAATGATTTAGCCCGTCAGGGCGCGCTGGTGCAGAGCATTATCCAGAGTATTCAGGGCATTGCCGACCAGACCAACCTGCTGGCATTAAACGCCGCCATTGAAGCAGCGCGGGCCGGCGAACAGGGCCGCGGCTTTGCGGTGGTGGCCGATGAAGTGCGTCAGCTGGCGTCGCGCACCAGTGCCGCAACGGTCGAGATTGTCGAAGTGGTCAGCCGCAATCAGCAACTGTCCGACAGCGCTGTGCATATTATTGAGCACAGTCAGCAGCAGGCGAGAGATGTCACGGCGCTGGTCGGTCAGGCCCGCACTGTGATTGACGACATCCAGCAAGCCGCCAAACAGGTGGTCGATGCAGTGTCACAGTTTGCCAACCGGTTGAAATAAAAGATCAAAAATGCTCAACGTGCTGGCTGACGCTGTGCCAGCAAAAAATCAATCAACAGTCTTAAGCGGTGCGGCAGATGCCGCGCCTGCGGGTAGAGCAGGTAGACTGGCCTGGAAGTACCTCCATATTCCGGCAGCAATTCGATCAGCTCGCCGTGTTGCAGCTCCTGTTCAAACATAAAACGATAGGTTTGCACCAGACCTGCGCCGCTTTTTGCCAGTGCCACCAGCCCCATTAAATCGTCGCTGCAGCGATAACTGCCGTGGGTGTCCAGTTCAAGCGGTTCACCCTGCGTCTGAAAGCGCCAGCGAATGGGCCGGCCTGTACTGGGCAATTCAAATTGCAGGCATTCATGCTGTGCCAGATCCGTCAGGTTTTGTGGAGTACCGGCTTGTTGCAGATAAGCCGGCGCGCCGACCAGTGTCAGCGCGACATCTTCCAGTTTACGGGCGATCAGCGTCGAATCTTTCGGGTCCCGCATGCGGATCGCCAGGTCGACCGGATCTGTGCTGAAGTCGACATTGCGGTTACTCAGTTGCAGTTCAAAGCTGATCTGCGGATAACGCTGGCGAAACAGCGGCAGCAAAGGTAACAGCCGGAAATGCGCATAAGGCGTTGGCGCACTGAGCCGGATCACGCCGGCCGGTACTTTCTGACTGCCGGTGATTTCCAGTTCTGCCTGCTGTAACCGGGCCAGCGCATCACGGCATTGCTGATAGTAACGCTGGCCCGGCCCGGTCAGGCTGAGCTGACGGGTGGTGCGGCTGAACAACCGTACGCCAAGCCGTTGTTCTTGTCGTGCCACCGAGCGGCTGACCGCAGCGGGCGTCAGGCCGGCTTTCAGTGCAGCCTGAGTAAAGCTGCCACATTCGGCGGTCAGGCAAAACAACTCAATCCCATTAAATTGTTGCGTATCAAACAAGGGTTTTTGCATAGCACAGACTCCTTTTGATTACATTATGTATCAACTGAACTGATTTCACTGCCGTTTATTGTTTGTGGGTCAAAGAATACAGTGCAGCAGCAGACGCCAGCAGGCGTCTTGCAGACAACACAACGGAGAAGAAACACCCATGAAATCAGCAAAAAGAACCATTGTTGTCACGGGCGCCTCAAGCGGGATTGGTCTGGCGATTGCGCAGGCTTTTGTGCAGCGCGGTGACTATGTGGTCGGGAATAGCCGTTCGGCCGAACGGCTGGCGCAGGCGGCCGCCACGATGGCACAACCAGCCCATTTTTTGCCGGTAGCCGGTGATATTGCGTTACCGGCGACGGCTGAGCGGCTGTTTGCCGAGGCCAATCGCGCTTTTGGCCCGGTTGATGTGCTGGTGAATAATGCCGGGATTTTTAGCGCCAAACCGGTGGAGGATTATAGCCCTGAGGATGTGCGCGCGCTGGTGGCGACCAATCTGCAGGGTTTTTTTTACCCGGTACAGCAAGCAGTTCGTCAGATGCGCAGTCAGGGCGGCGGCCATATTATCAGCATCACCGCCAACATCGCGCTGCAACCGACGGCCAGATTGCCAGCGGCATTGCCGGTGCTGATCAAAGGCGGCATTAATGCGGCCACCCGCCATCTGGCGGTGGAGCTGGCGGCCGACCAAATCCTGGTCAGTGCCGTCGCGCCCGGCATTATCGACACGCCACTGTACGCTGATTTTGCCGGCAGCCGGGATTTTTTACAGCAACTGTCGCCAAGCGGTAAAACCGGCTCAGTGCAGGATATCGTCGACGCTGTGTTATATCTCAGTGACAGTCGCTTTGTCAGCGGTACTGTGCTGGCCGTCGATGGCGGCGCCACTGCCGGTGTCTGGTGACCGCTGGGTTTTAGCAGAATAAATTACTGAAAATGGAGAAGAAATAATGCCTTACGTCAATATTCGTATTACCCGTGAAGGGGCGACTACGGAACAGAAACAACAACTGATCGCCGGGGTCACCGATTTACTGCAGCAGGTGCTGGACAAAGACCCGGCCACTACTTTTGTCATCATTGACGAAGTGGACACCGACAACTGGGGACTGAACGGGGAGAATGTCACCAGCCGGCGGTTGCGTCAGCAGCAGCCAGACTGAGCAAACGACAGGCAGCCGTCTGCGGTGACAGAGCGGCTGCTGGTTGAGGTGTAAGGGCTGACGTATCAGTGGGCAGCGTCCGCGGCCGGCCACTTGGCTGGTAACGACAGATCGCCCGACGCGATGTCATGCACAGCCGATACACAGAGCAGCGGATTGTGCAGATTGGCGTTCACCTTCAGCGCAGCGGTGACCCCGTCGTAGTTAAAATCAGTCGGGAAGCCGATGTCTTTCAGCGGAACCCGAATGCTGACCGTGTCTTTTTGCAGCTGGAAATCATAACCGGGCGAATCCAGATAAAGCGGCGCCCCTGGCCAGGTTTTTGGCACTTTCGGCGTTTCACCTTTTGGAATGTCACGTACTTTCAAACCTTTAGGACCACATTGTTCGTCGCTGACCAGCACCACCCAGTGGGCGTGCCATTCATCGCCGTCGTTGGTCAGGTTGCCGTCGTTGTTTTCATCATAAAGTGGGGTGTCGTCAAAATCCGGATGGGCGGTTAACGCCAGCGCGACAATGCCTTTTTTGCCGTCAAAACCAATCACCGACGAATCCAGGCTGGTTGGCCAGACATAACTCTGCACTTCTGCACCGGCAAAATTGCCACCATTACTCAGTGGCTTTTTGGCGCCGGCGATGGCGCTGACCACTTGCTCAAACACCAGATGTGTTTTGTCGCGAAACACCCGGGTGTGGACCAGGTCAAATTCAGCCTGCACGGCTTTGGACGGTTGGGCATGAATGCCGCCTGGGCCATGCGCCAGCGCGGCATGGCTGCTGATCGCCAGCAAGGCGGCAGATATCAGCGTAAACATTTGTTTTTTCATAAAACTCTCCGAAATTTCGTTTTCAAAAGGTTAAATCGCACAGCTGCCGCTGGCGGTTGGAATGATGTGTTGGATTTCCGCTCCCGGCGTCAGCACGTCGATGCGGCTGATCTCCAGCAGTGGCGTTTCCAGCCGTTGTTGCTGCTGTTGCAGCAGCAGATATTCAGTGCCCTGACTGGCGCGCGTGGTACTGGCCACGCCCTGCAGCGTGCTGCCGTCTTGCAATAACAGCCGGACCTCGTAGCGGCGCATACAAATAATTTCAATTAAATCATGTACATCACAATCGATAATCGGCTGTTTCATCGCTAGTTCTCCTAGGGCTTAGCAACCTTGCAACGGGATGATGGCGTATTGCTGCGCTTCTATCGCGGCAATGACGGCCGGCGTGCCAATTTCGTTATGACAAAAAGCACAACTTTGCTGGCGGATTTGGTCGGCACTGACGCCACGCGAGGCCAGAAACTCGGCGGCAAAGCGCTTTGCGTTCCCGGCGTGTTCCGGCTGGACCAACACATCAAAGTGCAGGTAACGGCCGTCGCTGGTGGTGACATGGGTATCAAAGACCTGGACGTTCATAGTGGGCTCCTGTTTAAGTTTAATTAAGTATCGATTCGAAACAATTGCAATATAGTTTCGTTCCGATACAATGTCAACAGGCTTTTTGGCAGGATTTGATGGCATGCTGACTCTTTTTGATTATCTGGAACGGCTGAACAGCCTGCTGCGCAGCTGGCAGCGCGACGATGCGCAGTTGTCGCAGGTGCCGGCGGTGCAACTGAGCGCACTGCGTTATTTAAGTTTGTGTAATGCTTTTTCGGATACCGTGATGGGCGTGACGGAATATCTGGGCCTGACCAAAGGCACAGTGTCGCAGTCGCTCAAAGCGCTGGAAGAGCGTGGCTGGCTGGTGAAAGAACCGGACGCCGCCGACAAACGACTGGTGCATTTAAGGCCGACCGCTGCCGGCCTGCAGGTGCTGAGCCAGTTGGCGGCGGTCGACGCGCTGCAGCAGGCCGCGCTGGCGCTGGGGCCCGGTTTTGCCGATGCGCTCAGTCGCCAGCTCGGCCAGTTGCTGGGCCAGTTACAGCAACAGGAAAAACGCAGTTTTGGCGTCTGTCGCAGCTGCCGCTTTCATCAGCAGCAGGACGGCGCGCCTTTTTGTGGCCTGACCCAGCAGCCGCTGCCACCATCTGCCATTGAACTGCTTTGTCGCGAGCATCAGCCGCCTGAATAAAGCGGCGCAGTGCTTTTTTTAATAAAACCCAGTTCACCGGCACTGGTTCAACGGTACTGGTTCACCACTACTATTTCACCACCACAGGAAGCGCAACGATGCAACAGCAAAAACGATGTGTGGCCGTCCGTCATCTGCAGTTTGAAGATTTGGGCAGTTTTGCCGACGTCTTCAGCGATGCCGGCTATCAGATCCAGTATCTCGACGCCGCGCTGGCGCCGCTGGACGCCGCCTTTGACGCCGACCTTTGTGTGCTGCTGGGCGGCCCGGTCGGTGTCTATGATGAAGCTTTATATCCGTTTTTAAGCACTGAGCTTGCCATAGTCCGGCACCGGCTGGCGGCCAGTCTGCCGCTGCTGGGGATTTGTCTCGGCGCGCAGCTCATCGCCAGCGCCGCCGGCGGCAGGGTCTACCCTGGCGCGGCCGGCAAAGAAATCGGCTGGGCGCCGATCCGTTTTACTGAGGCCGCCCGCCACAGCGGACTGCTGCAAGGGCTCAGCGGCGCCGAATATCCGATGTTTCACTGGCACGGTGATACTTTTGATTTGCCGCCGGGCGCAGAGCTGCTGGCCGACACGCCGGCTTACCGGCAAATATTCCGCATAGGCAGCCAGGTGCTCGCCATGCAGTGTCATCCGGAGCTGCAAGCGCACCGGCTGGAGCAATGGCTGCTTGGTCATGCCAGCGAACTGGCCAGCTGGGGGCAGGCCGATTTCCCGACACTGCGGGCGCAGACGGCTCAACATGGCGCGGCGCTGCGGGCATTCAGCCAACAACTGCTGCATAACTGGCTGGCGCAGTTGCCGGCAACGTAACCCAATTGATTTTACGGAGTAGCAATGCAATTTGAAGATGACGATTTTGCCTGGTGCGAACAGCAGTATCCGGCCATTGTGGCCTATGTGCAGGCGCAGCAGATCCCACATGGTGTGATTTGCGACTGGCCAGAGTGGGACAGCGCGCCTTATCTGGGCTTGTGGGCGGTGGAAGATCCGGCCGACCCCGGTTTTGTCGGCCATTGGATTTTGGCCGGCGACAGCAGTGGCAGCCAGCCGCAGCCGGTGCCTTTTGATCATCTGAGTGCGGGTGAGCTGACCGAACCGCGCGAAGTGCTGGCCGCTTTTGCCAAAAAGTGGGCGGCACTGGCAGCCAAAGCCGCCAAAGGCGAAGGCTGGAGCGGCAGTCCACAGCTGAGCCAAAGTGCTCTGGCGGTGCCTGATTTAGCGCAGCAGGCTAAACAGCTGGCGCGTCAGGCCCAGTTGCTGGCTCAGCTCGCCAGCGACGATGAGTTATGGGAAGAAGACTGAGCAGAGCATCAGCGCATGCTTTGGGCGGCTAGCGCAGTCGCCAGCCGCTTAGCAGTAACAGCTGCACGCTGCCACTGAGCACCACATACAACAGCGCAGGCTGGGCGCCGAGCAGGCTTTGCAGCATCAGCGCGCAAACCAGTGCGTTAAACGCCAGCCAGGCGTTGCTGTAGCGGCGCACCCGGCGTGCGATCAACTGCTGCCGGGCGTTGTCGTCGCTGTGCTGTGGCGCCGGCCCCCACACGCTGTAACAAAGCAGGCCCGCCAGCAGCAGATCCGTCAGCAAAGTGAACAAACAGAGCTGCCACAACACCGCCAGCGGTTTGGGCCAGAGTCCGCCTTGCCAGAGCAGCAAGGCCAAGAGCGGCGGCAGCACTGTGGCAAGTGCCAGCAATGTGGCCCGCAGCGGCGAGACAAACAGGCCAAGCCGGCGCGGCACTAAACTGGCGGTACGCTGGCTGGGGCCTGGCGTCAGACTGCTGGCGAGCTGCATCAGCCAGCGGCGCTGGCCGGCCAGCAGCAGCACCTGCAGCGCCAGCAAGCCGAACAACGCGGTGCGAAGCGGCGCCGTCAGCAGGGCGGGTGGCTGTTGATCCGCTGCACCAGCACCTAAACCAGTCCCTGCACCGACACCGGTCATCACATCAACACCAGTTAGTTGCCATAACTGCCAGCCCAGCCAGCCGGCGGCCAGCCAAATCAGGCCATGCAGTGCCAGCCAGAAACGCGGTGGCGCGGCCGGCACCTGCACTTCAGGTGGCAATTGCTGGCGGGCATGTTGTAACAACTGCGCGCAATAGCGCTGACCGCGCAGCGGCAGAGCGCCGGACAGCAGCACCAGCTGGGCAGCCAGCGTGATCAATAACAGCGGGATAATGTCCATCATAACTCCGGCGGGCTTTGGTTTTTTAACACATCGGCAAACAGCAGCCGGATCTCCGAATCGGTCAGGCCCAGCGCGCGCAGCTGGCCAATCGAATCGGTCAGCAATTGCCGGCCGGCCTGGCTGTGGTCGGTCAGGCAGTTCTGCTGTGCATCGGGGTGCACAAAGGTGCCGCGGTAGCCTTTGCTGATGATCACCTGGTCGCGTTCCAGCAATTTATAGGCTTTGGCCACCGTATTCTGGTGAATGCCCAAATCGCCGGCTAACTGACGAATGGACGGCAATTGCGTCTGTGGTGTCAGCTGACCGTCGCGCACGGCTTGTTTCACCTGCCGGATCAACTGGCTGAATAAAGGGTCTTCGTGGTCGGTATCCAACAGGATCTGCATCTGGCGGTCTGGTTGTTGTACTAGTTGATCTAATAGTACACAGGTGCTAAGGTGGCGGCAAGTTGTACTATGTGTATGAATAGTACAACTAAGCACGGCAATTCCACTTTGGAGGTTATGATGAAAAACAAAGGTTTATTGATACATGCGGTGATCTGGGCTTTGTTGCTGTTGGCGGCCGGCTGGTTTGCTCAGGGCCAGTCTTATGCCGGCACAGTGCTGGCGGTGGGTGTGGGTTTGTGGTTTTGCAGCCAGTCGCTGTGGCAATGCCTGCACAAACGTCAGCAAAACCAGGCCACCAGCTGAGCGACACTGGGCGCATTTCGCCGCAACAACTGCTTCATCAGCATTGACTAAAACATGGTTCGCCTATATAAATGCGAACCATTTTTATTCACACTCTTTTTGATTATTTCAGGTGTAACGCTGATGAAACTGGCAAAACTGATGTTGGCGCTGGCGGCTGCCGGCTTGTACGGACCGCAGGCTGTGGCGGACACGCCGGCGGAGATTGAACGCATTCAGGTGTCGTCGATTCGGGCGGCTTATCCGGTCAGCACAGTGCCGGCCACTATCACGGTGATTGATCAGGAACAGCTGAAAGCGCAGCTCAGCGTGACGCAGGATTTGTCGCAAATTCTCGGCAATTTGATCCCGGCCTTTTCGCCAAGCCGGCAGAAAATGACGGCCAACGGCGAGACGTTGCGGGGCCGTGAGCCTTTGTACATGATTGACGGCGTGCCGCAATCGACGCCGCTGCGTAACGGCTCACGCGACGGCAATACCATTGACCCGGCGATGATCGAGCGCATCGAAATCATCCGTGGCGCCAATGCGATTCAGGGCATGGGCGCCAGCGGCGGCATTATCAATATCATCACCAAATCGCCGGGCGAACAAAGCCATCAGCTGAAGCTGGCCGGTTCAGTGCCGACGACCGGTGGCTCTGACACCCAAAGCTATCGCGCCAGCTATTTGTTTTCTAAGCAGTTTGACGAAGTGTCGCTGGTCAGCGGCATCGCCTACAACAACACCGGCTTGTATCTGGACGGCAACGGCCAGCCCATCGGTGTCGACACCACGCAGGGCGATACCATGGATGCCGACAGTATCGACTTGTTTTTAAAGACCAAATGGCAGTTCAGCGAGCTGCAGAGCATCCAGCTGATGGTCAACCACTTCGACCTGGAAGGGAACAACAACTACAAACTGGTGCCGGGCAAACTGGTGGCTGGCCAGCCGGCAGGCGGCACTCCGGCTACTTCTGTGCGCGGCCAGACACCTGGTTATGGCGCAAAAAACAAAGTGACGTCGGCATCCATCGATTACCAGCACCAGCAAGTGGCGGGTGGCAGCCTCAGCGTGCAACTGTTTGCGCAGGATTTTAAATCAATGTTTGGCGGCAGCACTGCCGACACTTTCCAGGACCCAAAATACGGCGCCAATTTGTTTGACCAGTCGCAGAACGTGTCGGAAAAAGCCGGCGCCCGCGTCACCTGGTTTGGTGCGGATCTGCTCGGCAGCGCCTTTGACTTAAGCACCGGCGTCGACTGGCTGCAGGACATGACTTATCAGGAACTGGTGATGACCGGCCGCAACTGGGTGCCGGAAACCGAATTTACCAACTATGCGCCGTTTGCCCAGCTGCGGTATGACGGCCTGGCCGACTGGACTTTCAGCGCCGGCCTGCGCTACGAATATGGTCAGCTCAGTGTCGATGATTTCAGCACGCTGTATTCAAGCAAAAGCAGCTTTGTCAAAGGCGGCGAGCCCAGTTTCAACGAGCTGCTGCATAACTTTGGGGCTGTGTATCAGCTGAGCAGCGAACTGCGGCTGTACGCCAGCTACAACGAAGGGTTTGGTATGCCGGATGTGGGCCGGGTGCTCAGAGCCATCAACAAACCGAATCAGTCGGTGGCGCAGTTCCTCAATTTGCAGCCAGTGGTGTCGGACAACGCCGAGCTGGGCCTGGAATACAGCGCGGAAGACTACCGCCTGCAGCTGAGTTATTTCACCTCAGATTCTGATTTGGGCTCGCGTTTACAGGCCGACAAAGACGGCATCTACAGTGTGATGCGGGAGAAAACCGAGATCAGTGGTTTTGAAGCCGAAGGCGAGTGGAATTACAGCACGGCTGGCAGTCTGGGCTTCAGTTACGCCAGAAGTCAGGGCCAGTATGACAGCAATAACGACGGCCGCACCGACCGCGATTTAGGCGGTGTGAATATGGCGCCGGAGCGGGTCAATCTGTACTGGCTGAACGAGTGGCGCGACGGCTTGTCCAGCCGGTTGCAGGTCAGCCGTTATTTCGACCTGAGTTTTAACGACGGCAGTTCGTTTGAAGGCTATCAGACGCTGGACGGTTCGCTGCGTTATGAAAGTGGCAGCGGGGTCTGGACGCTGGGGGTCGAGAACCTGCTCGACAAACAGTACATCACTTATTATTCGCAGACCACGCCGGCAGCGAACACCTATTTTGCCGGCCTTGGCCGCATGGTGCAGCTGAGCTGGCAGACCAGTTTCTGAGCCGACAGCACGGATAACCAGCCAGATGCCAGCGCAGAACAGCAACCGGGTGCATAGCCCGCTGAGCAGTCAGGTGAGCAGCGAAGTGAACAGCCAGGTGAGCAGCCACGGGAACAGAGCAGGGGCGGCGCAGCCGGTTCCGGCAAACGCCCGCCAACCGCAAGCCGGCGTTTCGTCGCGCTTTCGGGCACTGCTGCGCTGGCGCAGCTGGCATCGCTGGCTGGGCCTGTGGCTCGGCGCGCTGTTGCTGTTGATTTGTCTGTCCGGCAGTTTGCTGCTGTTTAAAAATCAGTTGCTGCAGTGGCAATATCCGCAGCTGAAGATCCCGCTGGTGACTGACTCTGCGTTGCAGGGCCGGGTGCTCGACATGCTGGACCAGTCGCAGTACGGTTTCGCCCGGCTGCCGCATGCCCAAAGGCCCTGGCTGGAACTGTCGCGCCACGATGGTACGCTCGAGTACTGGTCGGTGCCGTCCGTCATGACTGAACCGCCACAGCTGCTGCTAAGCCGCGCGCCATACAGCGACGCGATTGACTGGTGTTATCAGCTGCACATGTATCTGTTCGTGAAACCCTGGGAACATCAGCTGGTTGGGGTCGTTGGGCTACTGGCGGTGCTGGTGCTGCTGAGCGGTTTGCTGACACAGTGGCCACGGCGCTGGCGCATGCTGAAGCTGCCGCTGCCGGCAACGCTGTCCGGCTGGTTCAGTCGCCGGTACGGACGACAGCAGGCGGCTTCGCCGCTGAAACGGCCGCTGCCCGCCATGCAGCTGTACCGCCAGTGGCACTATGTGTTGGGCGTCTGCACCCTGCCACTGCTGCTGAATGTCATCCTGACCGGCAGCGCCATGTCTTACAACCCGCAAGTGCAATGGTTGCTCAGTGTGGTTTTTGATGAAGCGCCGGTCAAAGCCGCCGTCCTTCCGCCGACTGCGCCGACTGCGCCGGGAAGCAGTCAGCCGGCAGCTGTTTCGGCAGCTGTTTTGACCCAGGCAGAGTCAGTGCGCAGCAGTCAGTGGGGCTTGTGGCTGTACAATGCCCGCATGGCTTTACCAGAGGCTGAGCTGCGGCTGGCCAGTTTCGCCAAATCCGCCGGCGACGCCGTGCAGTTTCGCGCCCAGTTGCCGGAAGAATGGCATCCAAATGGCCGCACTATCATCCGGATCGACAGCAAAAGTGGCGCCGTGCTGCTGCTGAAAAAAGCCACCGAGCTGCCACGCGGCTTTCAAATCAGCCAGCTGATTTATCCGCTGCATGTGGCGGCAGTCGGTGGCCCCATCTACCTGTGGCTGCTGTTTGTCAGCGGCTTGTTACCGCTGCTGTTATGGCTGCTGGGGTATGGCTGGCGGCGGGCGCGCTTACGGCAGGAAAGACAGCAAGCCCGGTTACTGCAAGAAAAAACAAACGCAGGC
>CBINNO010000095.1:0-13706 GCA_966252055.1 uncultured Rheinheimera sp.
CGCGAAAAGCCAACTGCTGAAAAAGGTACTCAAACGCAGCCTGATCATGTTTGCGCTCGGCCTGTTTGTGAACCTGATTTACCTGAAATTCAGTGACATCCGCGTGCTCGGCGTGTTGCAGCGCATCGCGATGGTCTACCTGGTGTGTTCGGTGCTGGTGCTGTACTGCCAGACGCGCACGCTGTGGCTGACCGGCGCCGGGCTGTTAATCGGCTATTGGCTGTTGATCCTGTTGGTGCCGGCGCCGGGCCTGGTGGCCGGTCAGCTGGAACGTGGCGCCAATCTGATTAACTGGTTCGACAGTGCCTTTTTACCGGGCATGTTGTGGCGCGGCAGCTGGGACCCGGAAGGCGTGCTCAGCACGATACCAGCCATCGCCAGTGGCCTGGCCGGGGTGTTGATCGGCCAGCTGATCCGCCGTCATCAGGCCGGTGGCAAGGCCGCATTGCCGCTGTTGGTCAGCCAGCTGTTTGTCGGCGGTTTTGTCGCCTGCCTGCTTGGCTGGTTATGGAGCCTGCAGTTCCCGCTGATCAAACAAATCTGGAGCAGCTCTTTTGTGCTGGTCACCTCAGGCGCGGCGGCCATGTGCCTGGCGGCGCTGATTTATTACACCGACATCGCCGGCGCGCGCCGTTTTACCCGCTGGCCTGTGGTGTTTGGCTCCAATGCTATCGTCGCTTATGTGCTGCATGTCGCCATTGAAAAGCTGCTGGAAGTACCGCTTGGCGATGCATCTGTGCTGAGTTGGTACCGGCATTTGGCTGAAGCGGCCGGTTTGAATCAGTTCTGTACTGTGGGCCTGTGGACCTTGCTGTTCCTGGGGATTTGTTATCTGCCGGTCTGGTGGCTGTATCGCCGGCAGATCTTTATCAAGATTTAGCACGGGCAACAGGATTTCACACAGACCATGACTTCTGCATCCATTGATTTAACCAGACCGCCGGTCGCGCTGCATTATTACCTCGGCATTGACGGCGGCGGCACCAAATGCAAGGGCCGGCTCTGTGCACGCGACGGCACTCTGCTGGCTGAAGCTGTGGCGGGGCCGGCCAATATCGCCACCGATCTGGTGCAGGCGCAGCACTCTATGCTGGATGTTTGTCAGCAACTGCTGCAACAGGCCGGGCTGAGCCAGGCCGCTTTGCAGCACTGCGCTGTGGTGGCCGGTCTGGCCGGCGCCAATCTGCCGGCGGCCGCAGCCCGTTTTCAGGCCTGGGCGCATCCTTTTGCCGCCTTGCAACTGACCACCGATTTACACATTGCCTGCCTTGGCGCCCACAGCGGCGAAGACGGCGCCATGCTGATTTGCGGCACCGGCACTGCGGCTTTTGCGCATGTAGGCGGCCAGCACTTTTTATTCAGCGCCCAGGGTTTTCCGCTGGGCGACAAAGGCAGTGGCGCCTGGCTCGGCTGGCGCGCCATCAGCCATACGCTGGACGTGCTCGACGGCCTGCAGCCGGTGGACGGCCTGAGCCAGGCTGTTTGTCGGGCGCTGCTGCCGGCTGCTGCCAGCGACGCAGCGACGCCCAACACAGCGACTCCCAACGTAGCGACGCCCGACGCCACTTCGCTGATCAGCGCCTGCCGCGATTTTCGCGCCGGCGACTTTGCCACACTGGCGCCTGTGCTGTTAAACGCAGCCGCGGCTGGCGAAACCGCCGCCTGCGCTGTCCGTGCCGAAGGGGTGGCTTATCTGGTGGCGCTGCTGGAACGCTTACGTCAGACCGGTGCCCGCCGCATCGCGCTGGCCGGTGGCGTGGGCGCCGCTTTAATCAACAGTTTGCCGGCGCACTGGCAACAACAACTGAGCCGGGCGGCCTTACCGCCTGAAGCCGGCGCTGTGCTGCTGGCCCGGCAGCTGTTTATTCCATCTGATTTGACGCAACCGGCGCTGCACATGCCGGCGGCGATGTAACCGAGGATTCACTGATGACCATCTCTTTAATGCAACAGGAAGCCCGCGAAACGGCGGCACGCATTCGCGACCAGTTGGCGCAAAACACGGCACTTTGTGCCAGTCTGGCCGAACAAATTCGCGCCTTTGACCCGGCTTTTGTCTACATCGTCGGGCGCGGCACTTCTGACCATGCCGGCGTGTTTGCCCGTTACCTGATTGAAGTAGAACTGGGGCTGGTGGTCGCCGCCGCCGCGCCTTCGGTCGCCAGCTTGTTTGGCCGTAAGGTGCAGCTGAACCGGGCGCTGGTGCTGCTGATTTCGCAGTCCGGCCGTAGCGAAGATTTACTGGCGCAGGCACGCGCTGCCCGCGACAGCGGTGCTTTAGTGGTGGCGCTGGTCAATGACGCCGGCTCGCCGCTGGCCCAGCTGGCGCATCACACGCTGCCGCTGCTGGCCGGGCCCGAGCGGGCGGTGGCCGCGACCAAAAGTTATCTGTGCACCTTGTCGGCCTTGCTGCTGTTGGTGGCGCAGTGGAAACAGGATGCTGCGCTGCTGGCGGCCTTACAGCAGCTGCCGGCGCAACTGGAAGAAGTCTGCCTTTTACCGGGCCGGCCGCAGTTCGGCATTCTGCAAAACAGCCGGCACTGCGTGGTGCTGGGCCGGGCTTTTGGTTACGCCATTTCGCGCGAAATTGCGTTAAAAATCAAAGAAGTCTGCGGTATTCAGGCCGAAGCCTTCAGCAGCGCCGAGTTTCTGCACGGGCCTATTTCGCTGTTAAACCAGCCGCTGGTGCTGCTGAACGCCGCCATGGACGACGAGTCGGCCAGCGCGCATCAGCAACAGATCAACGAAGTGCGCCGCCGTGGCGGTGAAGTGCTGGATTTAGCCTTGCCGGCGCAGCGGGCAGTGCATCCGCGGCTGCAGCCTTTGTTGCTGATGCAGCGCTTTTATCTGGACGTCGAGGCGCTGGCGCAGCAGCTGGGGCTGAATCCCGACGCGCCTAAGGGCCTGAACAAAGTGACGAGTACGGTATGACGGCCGCGCCAACGACTTGCAGCATGCAGTCCGCAGCATCTGCAGCGGCAGCAACTGACAACAGCAGCAGCCAGCTGTTCGCCCGCCGCTGTTTTGACGGCACGCGCTGGCATCAGTCGGTGCTGCTGGAACTGCGTGACGGCCTGATCCACAGCATGACGCCGTGGTCTGCCCCCTTGTCTGCAGATACAGCGTCGCCTGCAGAGATACAGCCGCCGGCCGGCGTGATGTCTGTTGCTTGTCTGGTGCCGGGGTTTGTCGACGTGCAGGTCAATGGCGGCGGCGGCGTGCTGCTGAACCAACAGCCGGACCTGGCCACGCTGAAAACGATGAGCGCGGCCCATCTGCAATTTGGCACCACCGCCATGCTGCCGACCGTGATCACCGATTCGCTGGCCGTGATGCAGCAGGCGGCCGATGCGGTCGCCGCCTTGTTGGCTGCTGAGCCGCCAGCCGGACCCGCGACCGGACTCGCGACGGGGCATGTGGGCCACAGCATCGTCGGCATCCATTTTGAAGGGCCGCATTTATCCAAGGCCAAACCCGGTATTCATCCGAAACAACAAATTCGCCCGCTGTCTGACGCCGAGCTGCAGCTGTTTTGCCGGCAGGACCTCGGGCTGGTGATGGTGACGCTGGCGCCGGAAACGGTGAGCCCGGCGCAAATTCGCCAGCTGTGTCAGCATGGCGTGATAGTCAGCCTCGGCCACTCCAATGCCAGTTTTGAGCAGGCGATGGCTGCCGTGGCCGCCGGCGCCAGCGGTTTTACTCACCTGATGAATGCGATGTCGCCTTTGACCAGCCGCGAACCCGGCATGGTCGGGGCGGCGCTAGCTGCCGCGAACAATGCATCGGGCCCTTCATCAAACATCAGCGAAAACAGCCCCGCCAAAACCTTTGCCGGCCTGATTGTCGACCATCACCATCTGCATCCGGCCAGTGCGCGGCTGATGGCGCAGCTGCTCGGCATGGAGCGGCTGGTGCTGGTGACCGACGCCATGGCACATACCGGCAGCCCGCTGCAGCAGTTGCCGTACGACGATACCCTGATTGAACGCCGGCCGGCGGGCTGCGGGCTTGGTGGCCTGGCGGGCAGCGATAAACTTTGCCTGCCGGACGGCACCTTGGCCGGTTCAGCGCTGGATATGCAAAGCGCGCTGCAGCATCTGGTCAGGGATTTACAGCTGCCGCTGGAGCTGGGGCTGGCGGCCTGCAGCCGTAATCCGGCGCGCTGGCTACATCCTAATTTGGCCGACACTGCGCTGCCTTTTGGCGTGATCCGACCCGGCGCCCGCGCTGATTTACTGGCGCTTGCCGACAATTGGCTGGGGCTTTCCGACAATCAGCTGGCACTTTCAAACGATTTTCTGGCGCAGGCCGACGACTTGACCATCGAACACATCTGGCTGGCCGGTCAGTTGGTGACTGCCGCGCCATCTGTTATTCCTGCCGCCGCTGTTTCTGCCGCTGTTATTTCGACCGCTGTTTCCACATCGCTGCCGACGGCAGTATCCGCTGACCTCATTGCGAAGGATTTGATATGACGATTGCCGCTTCGGGCGCACGCCCCGCTCACAGCAGTCTGCAGCCGTTGCTGCTGATTGGCCTGCTGTTTTTTATCTTTGGTTTTATCACCTGGCTGAACGGCGCGCTGATCCCGTTTTTGCAGCTGGTCTGTCAGCTCAGCGAATTTGAAGCGCTGCTGGTGGCCTTTTCGTTTTACATCGCTTATGTGGTGATGGCGCTGCCGATGTCGGCGCTCTTGGCGAAGCTGGGTTATCAAAAAGCGATGGCGACCGGCCTTGGCCTGATTGGCGCCGGTTGTGCACTGTTTATTCCGGCGGCGTTGTCGGCGCAGTTTGCGCTGTTTTTGCTGGCGCAGTTTGTCGTCGGCGCCGGCCTGACTTTGCTGCAAACGGCGTCGAACCCTTATCTGGTACTGCTGGGGCCGGCTGAATCGGCGGCGGCGCGTATTTCGCTGATGGGCATTTTGAATAAAAGCGCCGGCGTGCTGGCACCGCTGGTGTTTACCGCGCTGGTACTGGCCGGCCTGCCGCATATCAATGCACAAAGCCTGGCCGCACTGCCGCCGGTCGAGCAGCAGCTGCAGCTCGATTTACTGGCGCGTCAGTTGGTGGCGCCTTATGCCGGTATCGCGGTGGGCATGGTGCTGCTGGCGCTGTTTTTGCGCAAAGTGCAGCTGCCGGCGCTCAGCGACGCGGTGCCGAGCCGGCCGGTCAGCACCGCCGAAGTGCTGCAAGTGCGTCATTTGCGCCTCGGTGTGCTGACGCTGTTCTGTTATGTCGGCGTTGAAGTCATTGCCGGTGACACCATTGGGCTCTTTGGTCAGGCGCTTGCACTGCCCAATGCGCTGTCGCTGGCTTCTTTTCCGCTGTTTTTTATGGTGGTCGGTGATGTGCTGGGTTTGCTGCTGATCCCGCGCTTGCTGTCGCAGGCCAAGGCGCTGCAACTGTCGGCGGGCCTGGGGTTGCTGCTGACGTTGTTGATTGTGGTGAGCGACCGCGACAGCCAGGCTATCGCCAGCCTGTTGTGGGGCTGGACTGGCCTGCCGCTGTTGCCGGATCCGGTCAGCGCGGTGGCGCTGCTCGGTCTTGCCAACGCGATGGTCTGGCCGACGGTCTGGCCACTGGCGCTGCAAAATCTCGGCGATAAAACGCCCAAAGCGGCGGCCTTGCTGATTATGGGCATCGCCGGCGGCGCTGTGTTGCCATTGTTGTATGGCGCGCTGGCCGATATGGCCGGTCACCAGCAGGCTTATTGGCTGCTGCTGCCTTGTTACGCCTTTATCCTGTATTACGCGCTGGCCGGCCATAAACCGGCAGCGCTGCAGGCTGACTGATGTCAGGCCCGGACGCGCCCGGATGACGTTGCTGCCCCGGCTACACCGCCTGATCAAGGCCAGCCTGACGCTGGCCTTAGCGCTTTGTTGCAACCTTGCTGCGACCGCTGCTGCCGCGCCTGAGCTGTTGCCGGATTGCCCGCTGAGTCAGGCGCGCTGGCTGGGCTCGCACAACAGTTTTAAGCCGGTGTTGCCGCCGGCTTATTATCAGCGGGTCGCCAACCGGCTGGCGGCGTCGATGCCTGCGGCGCAACAAGCGGCGGCGCGACAAAAACTGCAAAGCCTCGAATATGGCCACGCCAGCCTGACCGCTCAGCTCAATAGCGGGCTGCGGTTGCTGGAGCTTGATTTTCTCAAAGATGAACGCGGTGGCCGTTACGCCAGGCCGTTGTTTGCCGACGATTTGCAGCAGGCTTTGGCTGATGCCGCCGCAAACAAAAACGCCGCCAACGTCGCCGCAAAAGAGAGTGGCGTCACAGAAACCGCCGCAAACGAAAGCGTTGCAACTGCAACCAGCGCAAACAAACACGCTGCAAGCGGGCCGCCGGCCGCGCAGTATCTGCCACCGTCGCTGGCAACAGCCGGTTTTAAAGTGCTGCATCTGCCAGACATCGATTTCGCCAGCCACTGCGCTTTAGCGCGGGATTGTCTTACTGAGCTGCGGCAATGGTCTGAGGCCAATCCCGGTCACTGGCCGGTGCTGATTGTGATCAATGTACGCGAGCAGGGCGCCGGCGCTTATTTGCCGGCGTCTGTTTTGTCCAAAGCTGCGTCCAAAGCCAGCCAGGCAGAGCCTAATCAAGCAGAACCTGGTCAAGCAGAACCTGGTCAAGCAGAACCGTGGCAGGCCACCGACTATACTGCGCTGGAACAGCTGTGGCTCGAAGGGCTTGGCCGCGACCGCTTGCTGACACCGGATGATATCCGCCGGCCGGGTTTTACGCTGTCGGACAGTGTCCGTCAGCATGGCTGGCCGACTTTATCGCAAGCCGCCGGCCGTTTTCTGTTGCTGTTTGACGGCTCTGCGGCGCAGCTGGCGCTGTATCGCGCCGGCCACCCGTCGCTCAGAGGCCGGCTGATGTTTGGCAATTATCCTGCTGACACGGCGGAAGCGGCTCTGCTGGTGTTCAACCAGCCGGCCACTCAACAAACTGAAATCGCCAGCGCTTTGGCGCAAGGCCTGTTGGTGCGCACCCGCAGCGACGACGGTAATGTGCTGCAGCCATCCCGTTTTCAGGCCGCGCTGCAAAGCCGTGCCCAGTTTATTTCGTCTGATTTTTATCAGGGCGCGCCACAAGGCGAGCCCGGAGTCCAATTCCGGCTGCCGGCCGGACCTTTCACTGAAGCTTTGTGTCGGCCGGCGGCGCAGCTGCGCCCGGCGGACCATGTTGAAAGTGCCATGGCAGCGGCAACAGCAGCCACAACAGCTGTCACAAAAGCAGCCATAAACGCATCCATAAAAGCAGGAGGAACCCCCTGATGCTGACTCGTCGCCATTTTCTGCAATCGGCGCTTGCCGCCACCGCCGCCATGCCTTTATTGGCCAGCAGCGACCCACAAAACCGGCTGGCACAATTTGCCAGGCTGTATGCGCAGCAACAAAAAACCAATGACAGGCCGGCCTTGCCCGCCGGCAAACGCGTCAGCACAACAAGCCTCGGCGTTGCCGCTGATGGCCGCGAGAAGCTGACCACAGCCCTGCAAACGGCCATTGATCATTTGGCTGCTACCGGTGGCGGCACGCTGCAGTTTGAGCCGGGCCAGTATCTGAGTGGCGCGCTGCAGCTAAAAAGCGGTGTGGCGCTGGAATTTGCCGAAGGCGCGGTGCTGCTCGGCAGTGTCGACATCGCCGATTATTATGATGAAAAAGGCCAGCTGCATGCGCTGCTCTGGGCCGACAAAGCCAGCAATATCGCCTTGTGCGGCCAAGGCCGGGTTGACGGTCAGGGCCGGCAGCTTGCCAATAATATCAGTGATTTACATCACTCAGGGCAGCGGGTAGAGCCCGATTTTAATCTGTGGCGCAATCGCTCCAATCACAGGCCGCAGGTCATCGCCTTTACCCACTGCGAGAACATCCGCATTTACGACCTGACCATCGCCAACAGCGCGGCCTGGGTGCAGCATTATGGCGCCTGTACCGACCTGGTGATTGACCACATCCGGGTCGACAGTGACTGCTACTGGAATAACGACGGCATCGATATCAACGACTGTCGCAAAGTGCGCGTCAGCCACTGTTTTATCAACGCGGCGGACGATGCGATTTGCCTGAAATCCACCAAAGGTTTGTACAACGAAGACATTGAGATCCGCGACTGCGTGGTGCGCTCGTCGGCCAATGGCGTCAAGTTTGGCACTGAGTCACAAGGCGGCTTTCGCCGTGTCAGCATCCGCAACATCGTCGTGTTTGACACCTACCGTGCTGCGGTGGCGCTGGAAAGCGTCGACGGCGCTTTTTTAGAAGATGTCGAAGTGGACGGCATCGACGCGCAGCATGTCGGCTGCGCGCTCTTTATCCGCCTCGGCCAGCGCAATATGGGCGTCGCGCCCGACAAGGCCGTCGGCACTTTGCACAATGTGCGCATCCGTAACCTCAAAGCCGACATTGCTTTTGGCCCGGCTGATTTGGCTTACCAGGTGCGTGGGCCTTTACTGAACGCGCTGCATAACCCCATTCCTGCCTCCATCACCGGCCTGCCGGATGCCAAAGTACGCGATGTGCTGCTGGAAAATATCGACATCAGCTACCCGGGCCGCGCAAATACCGGCATGGCGTACCGGCCATATCATCAGCTGCATCTGGTGCCGCAGGAACGCGCCGGCTACCCGGAATACAGCATGTTTGGCGAGCTGCCGGCTTATGGTTTGTTTGTCCGCCATGTTGATGGGTTGCAGGTGAAAAACTTAACGGTCCGCTGCCGGGATACTGATTTCAGGCCAGCGCTGGTGCTGGACGATGTGCAAAGGCTGCAGCTGCAGCAGGTTTATGTCGCCGGCACGCAGCGCCCGCAACTGGTGCTGCAAAAAGTGGATAAGCCGCTGTTGCTCGCCCTTCAAAGTGACAGCGCGACAGGCGCTCTTGAACCACTCAGTGCTGACAACGGCGGCATCGCGCAGGTCCAGCCGCTGGCGCCATATTTTGACACTGCCGCCGGGCCGGATAAGAACAGTACTTTGCAGTTTGCGCCGGTACAGGATGTGAAAAAGCAGGATGCGAAAAAGCCAGCGCAGGGGGCCAAACCATGAAGGTGATGAAAGGCATGAAAGTGGCGAAAGCGGCGCAGCTGTTCACACCACTTTGCGTGGCAACTGGCTTGCTGCTCGGCTGTGCGCAGCAAAGCCAGCCATCACCAGGCGAGCCAGCTCAGGCGGCAACTCAGGAGCTGGCTCAGCCCAAGCGCTGGCTGGCCGGCGACCATCATATCCACACCCATTACAGCGTGAAATGGGACAACAGCGTGTTTCCGCCCAAACCGATTATTGGCGGCGACGCCAAGTATTCGATTCCGCTGAACGCCCAGATGGCGAGCCATTATGGCCTCGACTGGATGGTCGTGACCGACCACGGCGGGCCGAACCGCGCCGAACTGGCGTTAAAACAAGCCTATCCGGAACTGTTGGCGTCGCGCAGTGCTCTGCCGCAGATTTTGCAGTTTTATGGTATGGAATTCGACGTGCCCGGCAATGCGCCGGGTGGCCGTCACGCCAGTTTTATCATGCCGTACCGGCCAGACAGCGTGGTCAAAACAGCAAGCGGCAGCAGGCCGAATGAAGCCGAGCAACTGTTTGAGATAGAACGGATTTACAACGGCCGCCAGGGCGTGCCGCCGGGGCCGGAAAAAGCCGAAGACAGTTATATGCTTAAAGCCTTAGCGGCGATGGCCAAGCTGCCAGATCCGCCGCTGCTGCTGGCCAATCATCCGGCGCGCCTCGCCAAGGGCTTTCGGCAGTATTTTAAAATCACCCCCAAACAACTACGCGACTGGCAGGACAGCGCGCCCGGCGTGATGATTGGCATGACCGGCGCTGAAGGCCACCAGGCGGCAACACTGAACGCCGACGGCAGCCCAAAACCAGACGGCATCCGCGGCGAATACCCGGACCATCCAACCTACGGCGGTTATGACCAGATGACCGCGCGTTTAGGCGGTGTCTGGGACAGTTTGTTAAGCGAAGGCCGCCGGTTTTGGGTCACTGGTGTTTCTGACAGCCATGGCCATTACACCGACGGCTGGGCCGACTTCTGGCCCGGCCAATACGCCAAAACTTATGTGTTGGCCGACAAAAACTACGACGCCATTTTTGCCGCACTGAAAAGCGGCCATGTCTTTGTCACCACCGGCGATTTGATCGACGAGCTGGATCTCATTGCGCAACAGCAGGGGGCGCAACAGCAAGGCGCGCAAGGGCAGGGCGCTGGCAGCGCGCAAACCGCCAAAGCCGGTGAAAGCCTCAAAGTCAAAGCCGGCAGCGATGTCACAGTGCAAATCCGTTTTCGTGTACCGGCAGCCCTGAATGGCAATCGCGAACGGCCCCAAGTCGCCCGGCTGGACGTTATCGGCGGGCTTATCACAGGCCCGGCTGCCGACCGAAACAATGACGAAGCACCACAAAGCCGCGTGCTGCAACGTTTTGATCAGACTGAGTTTCTAAAGCATTCCGCCGACAGCAACGGTGTGGTTTATCAGCTCAGTTATGCGCTGAAAAATGTGCAGCAAAGCCAATACATCCGCCTGCGTGGCACCAATCAGCGCGACGAGCTTGAGCCCATCGCCGACACCAAAGGCGAAAACCCCTGGAGCGATCTGTGGTTTTACAGCAACCCGGTGTTTATCGAGGTGACGCCCTGAATCAGTCACCAAACAAAGAGTACGGCTAAAGCATCCATCTGTGTTTTAGCCAGTTTTTTCAACAAATTCAGTCGTATGCGAAGCAAACCGCAGCCTGGGTTTTCGCGGTATTCCTTCGCAGTTGAGCAAGTACCGGTGTTTTGGCCCCGCAAGGGCCAGATGCGGTGGCACGAGCCTGATGCCTGACATCAGGCCATAACAACATGCAAATGACATGAATAAAAAAATGGAGAAGGAAATGCGAAAGAATCAAACCCTCGCCGGCGCGCTGCTGGCTGCGACCATCGCCTGTCCGTCCGCATTCGCCGCGGAAGGCACTTTCAGCACGCTCAGCTATAACGTCGCCGGGCTGTTAGAGCTGTTTTCCAGCGCCGAAAGTAACCGCCAGGCCGCAACTGAAGTGATCAGCTGCTACGTCAACGCTTATGACGTGGTCAATGTGCAGGAAGATTTTAACTACCACGCCGCGTTGTACGACACCTGCAACACTCACGCGTATCGTTCAGCCACCACCGGCGGCATGGGCATTGGCAGCGGGCTGAACAGCATGAGCCACCTGCCGTTTAGCAGCATCAAAAGGGTGAAATGGAACCACTGTAATGGTGTCGATTGCCTGACCCCCAAAGGCTTTACGCTGATTCAGGTGCGCCTGGCCGAAGGGGTGTATGTCGACATTTATAACCTGCACACTCAGGCGCAGGTCGAAAGCGCCGATTTAACGGCGCGGCGCAATAATATTCTGCAGCTGATGCAATACATCAACAGCCAGTCGGTGGGCAACGCGGTGATTGTGATGGGCGACACCAATACCCGTTATACCCGCGACGGCGACAATATCCGCGAACTGCTGAACGCCGGTTTTAAAGACGCCTGGATTGAACTGTACCGGCCAGGCGACGTGCCGGCGCTCGGCGCGCCTGCGCTGGTGTGTGAGCCAAAAATCAGCAGCGCCAGCTGCGAAATCGTCGACAAAGTGCACTTTCGCGACAATGGTTTTGTCAACCTGCAGGCGCTTGATTATCAGGTGCGGCAGGACGACGTGATGCCAAACGGCCAGAAGCTGTCCGACCATCCGCCGGTGTCGGCGTTGTGGCGCTATCAGACGCCGGCCAACCGTAAAATGAGCGACCCATTCGGCGGCGACGGCGGCATTTCTTTTAATAATGTCAGTCAGTTACCGGCAAGCCCGCTGGTCAGCCAGCTACGCATCCGCGCCGGCAGCCGGGTCGACCAGTTAGGGCTTAGCCTGCAAAGCGGCCAGAGTTTTAACCACGGCGGCAGCGGCGGCACTTTAGCGACGCTGAACCTCAACAGCGGCGAATACGTAACAGCGCTGACCGTCTGCCAGGGCCAGCGCAACGGCAGCAACCGCATCTTCTACGCCAGCTTCAGCACCAGCCAGAACCGCAGCCTCAGCGGTGGCAGCCAGACCGGCAGCTGCACCACCTTCAACGCCCCCGCCAACTGGCAAATCAGCGGCCTGCACGGCCGCGCCGAAACCGAGCTGGACAAAATCGGCGTGATTTACAGCCCAAGATAGCGCGGTTTTGTTGGGTATATGGTGTTGAAATGACTGGAACCCGGCACAAGCCGGGTTTGTTGTTCTGGGTGAATCCCCTGAGCCAGCGCAGCGGGAAGGTGGCAACAGTGTATTCACATGGTACAGTGGTTCAAATTTTCAGCGTTGCCGGGAGTTCACCATGAAAGTCGTGATGTTGTGGTTATTGTTGATGTCAGCCCAGTTGCCTGCAGAAGACTTCGCATATGACAAGAACATTGCACTTGGCTATGCCAGCTCGCTTGCGAAGGATATTGTTCGCCTTGATATGCCTGATTACAGTGGAGAATTTGATTTCCAATATCTTGGTTTGAAAGAAATCCTCTAACTCCGTCACGCTCTAATGTAATGCTATGTTTTGACATGCTTGGCCTATATATTTAACGCTGCCAGCAGCGGGTTTGAGGTCCTGCGACCAACGTGAGCGTTGCTGACTGGCTTTGTTAGCTTTTGTTGCCGCTAAAACTGTGTACTTTTTCAATACTGATGCCCTCAGCCTGCTCTTTAGTTAATAGATGCATAGGATCCGTAAAATAGAATTCTGGTCGCTGCGTTTCGCTCCCAAGCTGGACCGTTAGCTCTAATCCGATAGTATTTTCGTATGAAGGTATCACGTTGGCGACCAAGCCGGAAAATTTTGGCTTGGTACTATTATCTTTTTCATAATTTTCTACGTAATCAAAAAAATATTCTTGAGGCACTTCAGCCCATATACCCCATCCATAGGAATTATCAGTTCCGTTTACTGGCAAATAAGCAACACCGCGAATGAAATACCTGTCATCTAATCTACAAAGGTCAGAGTCAATTTGCGCCCTTTTTTCTTGTTCTGCTTTGGAAAGGTTCCAAATTTCATCAGGCATTTTGTAGTTTTTATCAAAAAATATTTCGCCAATATCCCTACCGCAACATTCACATTTCACTATCTTCTCCCTGAAAGCTAACGCTTCAATATGGGGCGCACGTTGTTTACGCGTCCAAGCCCAACTTGTTGGGCGAACATAATTGACTTGTTAGCTTTAAACACACTTAGCAATTGTTGATAAAGCATCTTTCCAAGCAGATCCAGAATCAAAGTTTTCGACCAAACCGTCTTTATTGCTTTGACTAGTAAATGCTCCCATGCCGTGTTGAATCATATAGGTTGGCTTATAAGCTGGCGCTCCTAATTCTGTTAGGCTTTTACAAATAGTGGTATTTTCAGAAACTATGTTAGTCAGCGCCGCTTGCAATTTATCCAAGATTTCTTGTGGTTGCGCACTAAATAAATTCATACGCAGCACACTAATCGCTTGATGTGCAGTTTTATCGGATACACGTTTAGTGTCAAAAAAGCCATAAGACATGCCGGCCAAATATAGCTCGGCAGCATTCGAGAAGTTGTTGTTGAGCAAGCAGGCATTCAGGCCTGTAAATATATCGACTGGGTTCTGGTTATTCGATAACTCGCCCACAGAGATACATCCAGCAGGTTTGGGAGATTCTAAATTTCCAGCCGCCTCAT
>CBINNO010000096.1:0-13648 GCA_966252055.1 uncultured Rheinheimera sp.
CTGCTGCGCCGCGACCTTACCATCAACGCCATGGCACGCGATGTCGACAGTGGCGAACTCTATGACCCTTACGGCGGCCAGTCCGACTTACAGCAAAAGCTGCTGCGCCATGTCTCAGCGGCGTTCAGCGAAGACCCGCTGCGGGTGCTGCGGGTGGCCCGTTTTTACGCCCGCTTCGCCAGCCTCGGTTTTACCGTCGCACCGCAAACGCTGCAACTGATGCGGCAAATCAGTGAAAGTGGTGAACTGCAACATCTGGCAGCAGAACGGGTCTGGCAGGAAACCGCCCGCGCCTTGCTGGAAGGCTCTCCTGCTGCTTATTTTGAACTGTTGCAGCAATGCGGCGCGTTAAACGTATTGATGCCGGAGCTGGATATGTTGTGGGGCGTGCCGAATCCGCCGCGCTGGCACCCGGAGGTCGACACCGGTATTCACACCATGCTGGTGTTACAGCAAGCTGCATTGTTGTCCGACCGGCTTGATGTGCGTTTCGCCGCACTGTGTCACGACTTTGGCAAAGGTGTGACTGATCCGGCTTTGTGGCCAGCCCACCACGGCCATGAACACACCGGCCTCGCGGTCATTGACGCGTTTTGCCAGCGCCTGCGGGTGCCCAATGACTGTCGCGATCTCGCCCTGCTGGCCTGCGAGTATCATCAACTGGTGCATAAAGCCTTTGAGCTGCGCCCGCAGACTGTACAAAAACTGTTTGATGGTCTGGATTTATGGCGCAAACCAGAACGGCTGGACTTATTGCTGCTGTGCTGCACCGCCGATTTACGCGGCCGCACCGGCTTTGAACAGGCGGATTATCCGCAGGCGCGTTATCTGCAGGCCCTGGCGCTGGCAGCTCGCAGCGTCGATATCAAAGCTCTGGTGGCCGAAGGCCATCAGGGCGCAGCCATGAAGCAAGCGCTGGCAACAGCAAGATTAAAGGCTGTCAGCGCAGCAAAAGCCGACTGGCAACGCCGGCACGGTACCGGCAACGACGAACCAGGCCAGGACCAGCAAAGCCAGCCTGTAGCCGCGCATCCGCAGTCGTAACCGCTATTTCGTCTTACCCGCTGAGGTCTTAACAGAGCCAACATGATGAACAGAAGACAATTTTTATTGACCGGTGTGGCAGTCGTTGCCACCAGCAGCATAGCGTTGCCCCTGCTGGCCAGCCGTTATCACGGTCAGACCGCGGCACTTATCGGGCAGCTCCGGCAGCTGCAGGGCAAACCGCTGCAAAGCAGCGGCAGCTGGAATGTCAGCCAAATCTTTCAGCACCTGACCCAAAGTGTGCAGGGCTCTTATCTGGGCTATCCGCAACTGCGCGCCAGCTGGTTTCGCCACAGCATAGGCCCTTTGGCTTTAACCGGTTTTAAAGCGGCAGGTGCGATGAAACATCCGCTGGACGAAGCCATTCCGGCAATGCCGCCGCTGGACCCGACGTTGCCGGCCGAACAGGCTTTGAGTCAATTGATCAGCGCTTTACAACAATTCAGTGAAGCCAGCAGTTTATCGCCCCATTTTGCCTACGGCATGCTCAACGCCGACGATTATGCCTGTGCGCATCGTCTGCATATCGAAGCGCATCTGGCGCAAATCCAGCTAAGCTGAGTCCGGCATGTGCAGCCACCAACCACGGCTGCCCGGTACTGACCAAGAAAAAAGGCAGCTTGCGCTGCCTTTTTTAGTCTGTGGGTTGTTACGCCGTTTCGAGCGACAACTGCTTCTCTTTGTCATGCTGGTGGTCTTTTGCCAGCAGAATATAGATTGAAGGCAGCACAAACAGCGTAAAGATGGTGCCGATGGTCATGCCGAACACCAGCACGATACCGATGGAGTTACGGGCTTCAGCACCCGCACCTTCGGCAAAAATCAGCGGTGTATGACCGGCAATAGTGGCGATACTGGTCATCAGGACCGGCCGCAGCCGCAGCACTGACGCTTCCCGGATCGCATCCATCTTCGCCTTACCCTCTTCCTGCAGTTTGTTGGCGAACTCCACCACCAGAATACCGTTGCGGGCAATCAGGCCAACCAGCGTCACTAGGCCCACCTGCGAATAGATATTCAGCGTACTGGAAATCGCGTCTGTCCAATGCGGGATCGGTGCATACATTTTCCAGAAGGTGAAAATCAGCGCCCCAAACATCGCCAGTGGCACTGAACCGGCCAGGATCACAATCGGGTCGCGGAAGCTGTTGTACTGCGCCGCCAGCACCAGGAAAATCATCGTCAGAGCCGTCAGGAACGCCGGCAGGAAGGTATTGCCTTCCCGTTTCAGCTGACGAGATTCACCTGTGTAATCAATGGTATAAGTCGCCGGCAGAATTTTGCGGGCTTCTTCTTCCATGTAACGCAGCATTTCGTCCAGCGAACCAGCGCCAACACCAGAAATTTTCACCGCATTGAGTTGCTGCATCCGGTTAATTGAACGCGGCACTGTCGAGTGCGTCAGATCAGCTATTTGATCCAACCGGATCATGCTGTTATTCGGCCCGGTGATGTAGAGTTGGGTCAAATCGTCCGGCGTCAGCCTTTCAATCCGCTTCACCTGCGGAATCACTTTATAGCTCAGACCATCCTTATTAAACCGGTTGACCCAGCCGCCACCAAGCAAAATGCCAAGATCCTGCGTCACTGTGCGCATATCAAGGCCCAAATCGGCCACTTTTTCGCGGTCGATATTGAGCTGATACTCTGGCTGGTCAATTTTCATATCCAGCAGCGGCGGGAAGAAAAACTTGCCGCTTTGCGTGAACACTTGCTGCAGTTTCTGCGCGTAGTCGTAAATCTCTTTACTGTCGGCCGTCGAAGCAATCACAAACTCAATCGGGAAATTGCCACCACCCGGTAGCGACGGCGGCGTGATAGGCAAAATCCGGATCCCGGCAATGCCACTGAGCCGCTGCTGCACATCTGGCAAAATTTCTGCCGTACTGCGGTCCCGCTCTGCCCATGGCTTAGTCACCATGCCGCCAAATCCACCACTTGGGAAGGTGATCTGGAAGGTAAAGTCGGTTTCCGGCACGCTCATAAAGGCCTCATTGACCTGCTTGCCGTAGAAAGACGACTGGTCAATGGTTGAGTTGGCCGGCGCGTCGACAATGCCGAAAATAACCCCCTGATCTTCGGTCGGTGCCAGCTCTTTGCTGGACATGATGTAAAGTGGCGCCACACACAAGGAAATCAGCACCCAAAACAGATAAACACCGGCGCGGTTATCCAGGCTAGATTGCAGCTTGCGGCTGTAAAACACCGTAAAGCGGTCAAACAGTTTTGATAAAGGTGCTTTTAATTCACTGTGCGGTTTGAGCATCCGCGACGCCATCATTGGCGACAAAGTCACTGCCACTATCGCCGATATTGCCACTGCCCCTGCCAGCGTAATCGCAAATTCGCGGAACAAAGTGCCGGTCAGGCCGCCCTGCAGACCAATCGGGATATACACCGACATCAGCGTTACCGTCATCGCAATGATAGGACCAGCCAGTTCGCGTGCCGCCACAATAGCGGCATTAAAGGGCTTCAGTCCTTCCTGAATATGCCGTTCGATGTTTTCCACCATCACGATGGCATCGTCCACCACCAGACCGACCGACAGCACCACCGACAGTAAAGTCAGCAGATTCAGCGAGAAACCACACAGCTTCATGATAAACACCGCACCAATCAGCGACAGCGGAATAGCCACCAGCGGAATAAGCACTGAGCGGCTGAAACCGAGGAACAGGAAGATCACGACAATGATGATCAATAAGGTCTCGCCAAGCGTTTTAATCACATCCTGAATGGCTGCATCAATATATTTGGTGGCGTCGTATGACACTTCACCCGACAAACCGGCCGGCAAATCCGCTTTGATTTTTTCCATCTCGGCGGTGACATTACGAATCACTTCGAGGCTGTTGGCATTGGGCGCCACAAAGACGCCCATAAAGACCGCCGTCTGACCCGAGTAGTTGACCTCGACGCTGTAGTCGTCGGCGCCCAGCACCACATCGGCGATATCAGCCAGCCGGATCACGCCTTTGTCATCCTGGCGTACCACGATACGGCGGAAGTCTTCGACATTGGTCAGGCCGGCATTGGCATTCAGATTCACCTGCGTGTAAGAGCCTTTGGTCTGACCTATTGCAGCCTGTACGTTCTGTGAATTGAGCGCCGCCCGCACATCAGCCGGCGTGACACCGACCGCGGCCATTTTTTCGGTTTTCAGCCAAATCCGCATCGCAAAAGTGCGGCCACCGAGAATTTCTGCCTTTTGCACGCCGTTAACAGCAATCAGCCTTGGCTGAACTGAGCGGGTCAGAAACTCGGTGATCTGGTTCTGCTCCAGAATATCGGAGCTGAAACTCAAATAAGCCTGGGCAAACTGGCTGTCAGCCGCTTCAATCGCAATCGAAGGTACTTCCGCTTCCGGCGGCAACTCACCACGCACCTGATTGACCTTGGCGCTGATCTCAGTCATCGCTTTGAGCGGGTCGTAGTTCAGGTGCAAATGCGCGGTTACCGTCGACACACCGAGGCTGCTTTGTGACTCGATATAGTCGATACCACCGGCAGAGGCGATTGCCCGTTCGATTGGCGACGTAATAAAACCACGGATCACCTCGGCATTGGCGCCGATATAAACCGTATTAATTTTGATCACAGCAATGTCGCTGCGCGGGTACTGACGTACCGACAGGCTGCTGAGTGACTGGAACCCCGCCAGCAAAATCAGCAGACTGACGACTATCGCCAGCACCGGCTTTTTAATAAAAATATCAGTATATTTCATACAATCCTGCCTGGCTGAACTCAGCTGTCCGTCGGAGTGGGCGTGGTTTTAAATTCCGGCGTTGGTTTGTCACCAATCACCACGGCCTGATTGTTAAAGAGTTTAAAGGCACCGGCACTGACCACTTTTTCACCCGCATTCAGACCTTTGGTCACTTCAACAAAATCGCCCATCGCCTTCCCGGTTTGGATAAACTGCTGACGGGCCGTCAGCTTGCCGTCTTTTTCCTCAACGACAAACAAAGTGTCGCCGTATGGGGCATAGATAATGGAAGCGGATGGCACGGCCAGTACTGAGTGTGGCTCACTCAGCGTGACGGTCGTGGTGACCGCCATACCGGGCACCAGCGTTTTACTGACGTTATCCAGCGAAGACTGCACAATGACGTTGCGGGTGGTCGGGTCGATTTCAGTGCCAATCGCCGTGACCAGGCCTTTGACCACCTGATTATTGCGGCCACCGGTCGCCACTTCGACGGGTAAACCTGTCGTCATCTGGCTCAGCCAGTCCTGTGGTACCGGGAAATTGACCCGGACACGGTTGGTGGCCTGCAGCGACACAATCGAAGTGCCCACCTGTAAGTCAGTCCCGAGGTCGACCTGACGAATGCCGACACGACCGTCAAAAGGCGCGCGGATCAATTTTTTCTGCAAGGTGGCACTTAGGTCATCCACATCACCCTGCGCCGATTCGAGCTGTTGCAATGCGGTGTCGACTTCGCTCTGACTGGCCAGTTTGTTGCGTTTGAGCTCCAAAATACGCTGGTAACTGGTTTTTGCCAGTTTCAGCCGGGCCTGCGCCGCACTCAACTGCGCACTTTCGTTGATAGATTCCTGTTCAATCAGCACATCACCGGCTTTGACTTCAGTGCCGCTTTGGAAAGTAATACGCTTAACCTTGCCAGGCACCTGCGCCGAAATCATGATGCCTTCGTCCGCCTCCACAGTACCGATAGCCGTATACAAATTGGGCCATTGCTGCTGCTCAGCAACAAAGACAGAGACAGTTTCCGGCGGCATTTGCTGACCGCCTCCAGCCGCCATCACACCAAATTGATGGCCTTTGACAGCGACCACAGTCCCCACCAGGACAGCTGTGATCACGAGTGAAATCAACACAGGTTTCAGGATTTTCATAATATGAGCCAAGGTTGCGTTATAAGGGGGCTGTGTCAGACGGTTTCGGGACTCCATGAAAAACCGTCGGAAAACACCTGTATAAAATACCACGGTTTTTGGTTGCTAACGAGTCTGGAGCGCACAAAATAACCGTGCACAAATGTAAAAAGGTATGAATTAACGAGACAATAATTAACAGTCAGCCGCTGATGAACCGGTCAGGCAGAAATCGAACGGAATCGGCCACAGTCGTTGCTGCCGGGTGTACTGCTGCCAATGCTGCAGATAACTCAGCCCCGTCAGCGGATGGCGGCGCTGCGGCGCAAGCTCTGACAAAGGCAATAACACAAAGGCATTTTGCAGAATTTCGCCTCTGGGTAATTCGATTGGTTGCTGGCAAATCAGATCGTCATACAGCAGTAAATCCAAATCCAGACTACGGCCGCAATACTTTATCCCGTCGCGCACCCGGCCAAAGTTGTCTTCAATCTGCTTACAGAGCGCAACCAACTGAGCGACACTCAGCGACGTCTCAGCTCCCACCACCAGATTGTAGAACGCGTCGCCGACAAAGCCGACCGCTTCACTTTCATAAACCGCGGAAAGCTGTAACCCCCCCAACGCCTGTTGCAGTTGCTGCACAGCGCCGCGCACATTGGTTTCCCGGTTAATGTTGCTGCCAACGCTGATATAGATACGCGCCATTACCACTGGCCCCGGGCGATGCGCACACCTACGGTTTGCGCCGACGGGACTGCACCAGGTTTATCTGCTTGCACCCGCACAGCCTGGGTTGGAAATTCACGCAACAACATCTCTGCAATCTGTTCAGCCAGCGTTTCAATCAGCTCCACCGGTTTTTGCTGCACCAAAGCGGTTACTTTTTCACAGACGACTGCATAATCAATAGTCCGGCTGAGGTCGTCACCAGCAGCTGCGGCGCGGATATCAGTCGCCAGCTCCAGATCGAAATACAACCGCTGACGAATAGTTTTTTCCCATTCGTAGACACCGATGACAGTGTCAACCGCCAGTTGTTTGATAAAAACGATATCCATCAGAGTGTTCCGCTGTTATAACAGGCATCAGTACCAAGGCTGGTCGGATAGGCAAAGCAGGAAAAAGCCGATAATCTGGCCGCCTTGCAGGTCCGGACCTGGTGCTCAGTCCGTAATGGCCCATATTGAAAATGTCCGAAGTGGCCGGATCTTAACGCAAAAGTGATAACTGAGGAACTCCGATCCATGACCCCCCTTATCGGCGGAATGATGTTACTGGCCTATTTATGTGGCTCGGTATCTTCTGCGGTCATTGTCAGCAAATTGTTCCGGCTGCCTGATCCCAGGTTGCACGGTTCAGGCAATCCGGGCGCGACCAACGTGTTGCGGCTCGGCGGCGCCGTGCCCGCAGTGCTGGTACTGGTGTTCGACGTGCTGAAAGGGACTATCCCGGTCTGGGGCTCTTATTTTCTGAAAATTGAGGCGTTTTATCTGGGCATGATCGCGATTTGTGCCTGCCTCGGTCACATTTACCCGGTCTTTTTCGGCTTTAAAGGCGGCAAAGCGGTAGCGACCGCATTTGGCGCTATGATGCCGATTGGGCTTGATTTAGCCGGCTTGCTGATTGCCACCTGGATGATTCTGGTCGGTGCCACCGGCTACTCATCATTTGCCGCCATCGTCACAGTCACGCTTGCGCCCATATTCACCTGGTTTATTAAACCTTTGTACACAATCCCGGTGCTGATGCTGAGCATCCTGATCGTCTTCCGCCATCGGCAGAACCTGATCAGACTCTGGCGCGGCACTGAGTCCAAAGTCTGGGACAAAACCAAAAGACTGAAGGAATAAAATCTTCAGACTGGCGGCAACTGCTGCATCGGCCAGCGCGGCGTCACGCCAATCGACAAATCCTGCTGCTGGCCCGCTTTTAAGCGTTGCCAGCCGGCAAAGGCGATCATGGCGCCGTTGTCGGTGCAAAATTCTTTCGCCGGGTAAAACACTTCCCCTTTGACCGACTTTAACAAAGCGGCCAACTGCTCACGCAACGACTGGTTGGCACTGACGCCGCCAGCTACCACCAGGCGCTTCAGGCCGGTTTCTTTTAATGCGCGCCGACATTTCCAGACAATAGTGTCGACCACCGCCTGCTGAAAAGAGGCCGCAATATCCCGCCGGACCTGCGGACTGTTGCCTTCAGCGGCAATCACATTGGCGGCGGCGGTTTTCAGGCCACTGAAGCTGAAATCGAGTGTTGGCCTGTCAGTCATCGGCCGCGGGAAGCTGTAGCGGGTCGGTGAACCTTCCACAGCAAGCTTCGCCAGCAAAGGTCCGCCCGGATAATCCAGCCCCATCAGCTTCGCCGTTTTATCAAAAGCTTCACCGGCGGCATCGTCAATCGACTCGCCAAGCAACTGATAACGGCCGATGCCATCGACCCGAATCAGCTGGGTATGGCCGCCGGACACCAGCAGCGCCAGAAACGGAAATTCCGGCTGATGCGCTTCCAGCATGGGCGCCAGCAGATGGCCTTCCATGTGATGCACCGCCAGCGCCGGCTTGCCCCAGGCAAAGGCCAGACTGCGGCCAATCGCCGCACCGACCAACAAAGCACCAGCCAGGCCTGGCCCGGCGGTATAAGCCACACCGTCGATGGAGGCTGCGTCGCAACCCGCTTCGTTCAGCGCCTGCTTGATCAGCGGCAGGGTTTTTCTGATATGATCGCGGCTCGCCAGTTCCGGCACCACGCCGCCATAGTCGGCATGCAACGGGATCTGACTGTAAACGATGTGGCTCATCAGCCCCTGTTCACTGTCGTAGATGGCGATCCCTGTTTCGTCGCAAGACGTTTCGATACCTAAAACCCGCATAAAAATCCCCGGCCGGCCTGCTCAAAGCCGCGGATTGTAACGGTTTTGACCAAACAGCACCAGACATCAGCCAAACTGCTTTACTTTCGTCGTGGTCTTTGAGTAAAATGCCGCACCATTTTTAAACGTATTGGTTAGCCGCTGACCGGGTCGCGGTGTCCTATCAACCGAGGTGAGATTTTAATGCCTGTAGTGAAAGTGAAAGAGAACGAACCGTTTGACGTAGCATTACGTCGTTTCAAACGCTCTTGCGAAAAAGCCGGTGTTCTGGCTGACGTTCGTGCTAAAGAGTTCTTTGAGAAACCAACTTGGGTTCGTAAGCGTAAAAAAGCAGCTGCTGTGAAACGTCACATGAAGAAGCTGTCACGCGAAAACGCTCGTCGCATCAAACTGTACTAATTCACTGAACGCTTAAGATGGCTCTGCTCGAGCAACTTCAGGAAGCGCAGAAAGACGCCATGCGGGCCAAAGACAAAATTCGTCTTGGCACTATCCGTATGGCGCTTGCTGAAATCAAACAGCGTCAGATTGACGCTCAGATGCAACCCGATGATCCGAACGTACTGGCAGTGCTGACCAAAATGGTCAAGCAGCGCAAAGAGTCCGCAACGCAATATGTCGTCGCGGGCAGACAGGATCTGGCTGATATCGAATTGGCCGAAATCGCGGTTGTAGAACAGTTTTTGCCCAAGGCTCTGACTGACGCTGAATTAGCTGATTTGCTGACGCAGGCGATTAGCGCCACCGGCGCCGCCAGCATGCAGGACATGGCGAAAGTGATGGCATGGTTAAAACCGCAGGTGCAGGGTCGTACCGACATGGGTGCGCTCAGCGGTCTGGTCAAAACCCGGCTGAACTAATTCCCACCAGCGGATATCGAACTGCACACCGTGCCTCGCGCACGGTTTGTCTTTTTCTGGCAGTAGCAATTTGAGCGGGAAGGAAAAAGGTGGCAGGACAAATCCCCAGACCCTTTATCGACGATTTGCTGGCGCGGACCGACATCGTTGAACTGATCGATCAGCGGGTGCCCTTAAAAAAAGCCGGCAAAAACTATGCGGCCTGCTGCCCTTTTCATAACGAAAAAAGCCCTTCTTTTACCGTAAGCCAGGACAAACAGTTTTATCACTGCTTTGGTTGTGGTGCGCACGGCAATGCTATCAGTTTTATGATGGCCTTCGAGCAACTCGAATTTGTCGAAGCCATTGAAGAACTTGCCAAACTCCACCATCTGGAAGTGCCACGCGAAGGCGGTCACAAAAGTTATCCGCAAGGCAGCGCCGACGATTTCAGCCAGATGGAAAAAGCTGCCCGGATTTATCAGGCGCAGTTGCAACAAAGCGACAGTGCGAAGGCTTATATCGAAAAGCGTGGCCTTTCAGCCGAAACCGTGCAGAAGTATGGTATTGGTTATGCGCCGGACAGCTGGGATTTATTACTGAAACAACTGGCTTCCAGCCGCAGTGCGCGCGATCAGTTGTTTGAGCTCAAGCTGACCAATCGCAATGACAATGGCCGCGAATACGATTTTTTCCGCGACCGGCTGATGTTTCCGATTCGCGACAAACGCGGTCGGGTTATCGGTTTTGGCGGCCGGGTTTTAGGCGACGGCACACCAAAATATCTGAACTCACCGGAAACCCGGCTGTTTCATAAAGGCCGGGAACTTTATGGCCTGTATGAAGCCAGACAGGGCCAGGAACGCCTGAGCCAGCTGCTGGTCGTCGAAGGTTATATGGATGTGGTCGCGCTGTCACAATACGGCATCGACTTCGCGGTTGCCTGTCTTGGTACCGCCACCACCTCTGACCACATGCAAACCATGTTCAGGTTCTGCCCCAGTGTGATTTGCTGTTATGACGGCGACCGGGCCGGCCGTGATGCCGCCTGGCGGGCCCTACAAAGTGCGCTGCCGCAGCTCAAAGACGGCGTGGAATTGAAATTTGTGTTTCTGCCGGACGGCGAAGACCCCGACACACTGGTGCGCAAAGAGGGTAAAGACAGTTTCCTGCAGCGGCTGCAACAGGCACAACCGCTCAGCCATTATCTGTTTGAGCATCTGCTGGCTGAGATGGATGTCAGCAGTGACGCCGGTAAATCTGCGCTGTGGAATCGCGCCAATGAGCTGATCCTGCAAATTCCCAGCGAGTTTTATCGTGAAACTTTGCTGGAACGGCTGGCCAACTTAGTCGGCCGCCCGCGTGAACAGCGGGCGATGGTGAAAACCGCCAGCGGTAAGCCGCTGGTCACAACAGCCACCAAAATGACGCCGATGCGCCGGGCCATTGCACTGCTGTTGCAGCACCCGGAACTGGCCAGCGCTATGCCGCAGGCACCGGAACTGGCAGCAGCCAACTTACCCGGCATCGACATCTTGCTGACACTGCAGCAAAAATTGCTGGAGCAGCCAGGCCTGACCACAGCGCAATTGCTGGAACACTGGCGCGGCAGTGCCGAGTACAACATTCTGAACAAACTGGCCCTGTGGGAGCACCAGGTTGCCGAAGAACAATTGACCGCAGATTTTCTTGATACCTTCCGGGCTATTGAAGATCAATATCTGCAACAACGGCTGGAAGCCCTACAACGCAAGGACCAACTGACCAAACTGAGCCTGGCCGAGCGCCAGGAGTATGCCATGTTATTAAGGGCATTTAAGACGAAATAACGGCGAAGCGGCAGGCGCTTGCTGGCTAGAAAAGCTGCGCTTTGTTATAATCCCGCATTCGCATTTTTGAAAACTAACAATACCGGGTGGAAGAGCAGCCTCTATGGAGCAAAATCCTCAGTCGCAATTAAAGCTTCTTATCTTAAAAGGTAAGGAACAAGGTTATTTAACTTTTGCTGAAGTAAACGATCACCTTCCACAAGATATCATCGACTCTGATCAGATCGAAGATATTATCCGCATGATCAATGACATGGGCATCCAGGTGTTTGAAACCGCACCGGACGCTGATGATCTGATTATGTCTGACGCCGCACCGGATGAAGATGCCGCTGAAGAAGCCGCGCAGGCGCTGGTCAGCGTGGACAAAGAGCTGGGCCGCACCACAGATCCGGTCCGCATGTATATGCGCGAAATGGGTACCGTCGAGCTGCTGACCCGTGAAGGCGAAATCGACATCGCCAAGCGGATCGAAGAAGGCATCAATCAGGTGCAAACTTCGGTTGCCGAATATCCGGAAGCCATCACTTACCTGCTGGAACAGTGGGACAAGTTTGAAGCCGAAGAAATTCGTTTAAGTGACATCGTCACTGCCTTCGTTGATCCAAACGAAGTTGATGACCTGCCGCCGACTGCCACTCACATTGGTTCTGATGTGCCGGAAGAAGAGCTGGCTGACGAAGACGGTGATATTGCCGGCGACGACGAAGAAAGCGAAGACGGCGATTCTGATGACGGCGATTCAGGCCCGGATCCAGAACTGGCCCGCTTGAAATTCGGCGAACTGCGTACCCAGTATGAAGTCACCCGTAAATCGATCATCGAAAACGGCCGCGAACATCCGCAGACCAAAACCGAAATCGAAAAGCTGTCAGAAGTCTTCCGTTGCTTCCGTTTAGTACCGAAACAATTCGACCGCCTGGTTAAAAACATGCGCGAGATGATGGATCGCGTGCGGGTGCAGGAACGGATTGTCATGAAGCATTGCGTTGAATACGCCAAAATGCCGAAGAAAAACTTCCTGAAAGCCTTTACCGGTAACGAAAACAACTGCGCCTGGATTGATGCCGAAATCGCCGGCAACAAACCTTATTCAGCCAAACTGGCCGATATGCGCGAAGAGCTGGTCCGTTCAACCGATAAACTGCGCAAGATCGAAGAAGAAACCGGTCTGTCGATTTTCAAAATCAAAGATATCAACCGCCGGATGTCAATTGGTGAGGCGAAAGCCCGCCGCGCCAAAAAAGAGATGGTGGAAGCCAACTTACGTCTGGTGATCTCGATTGCGAAGAAGTACACCAACCGCGGTCTGCAATTCCTTGATTTGATTCAGGAAGGCAACATCGGTCTGATGAAAGCAGTCGACAAGTTCGAATATCGCCGTGGTTATAAGTTCTCGACTTATGCCACCTGGTGGATCCGTCAGGCCATCACCCGTTCGATTGCAGACCAGGCCCGGACTATCCGGATCCCGGTGCATATGATCGAAACCATCAACAAGCTGAACCGCATTTCGCGACAAATGCTGCAAGAGATGGGGCGTGAGCCTTCGCCGGAAGAACTGTCTGAACGGATGGGCATGCCGGAAGATAAGATCCGCAAAGTGCTGAAAATTGCCAAAGAACCCATCTCGATGGAAACGCCGATTGGTGATGATGAAGATTCGCATCTGGGCGATTTTATCGAAGACAGTACGTCGGAATCACCGCTCGATTCAGCCACCATGGAAAGCTTAAAAGCGGCGACCAACGAAGTGCTGGCTGGCCTCACCGCCCGTGAAGCCAAAGTCCTGCGCATGCGGTTTGGTATCGACATGAACACCGACCACACGCTGGAAGAAGTCGGCAAACAGTTTGACGTGACCCGTGAACGGATCCGTCAGATTGAAGCCAAGGCGCTGCGTAAACTGCGTCACCCTTCCCGCAGCGAAGTGCTGAAAAGCTTCCTCGACGAGTAAGGTTATTTCAGCTCCATCGCATAAAAAACGGCGCCCACAGGCGCCGTTTTTATTTGGCCGAAAAATAAGCAGTCGACGCAACCAGCCCATACTTTGGCGGTGACAAGGCAGGCAAAACTTCATATACTGCCTGCGCTTAACCACCAGACCAGAGTCTCCCAGACTCAATAAGTCTGCCCGCTGGCCCCATAGCTCAGTTGGTTAGAGCACTCGACTCATAATCGATTGGTCGCTGGTTCAAGTCCAGCTGGGGCCACCATTT
>CBINNO010000097.1:0-13627 GCA_966252055.1 uncultured Rheinheimera sp.
TGAATCGCGAGCAGGGGCTGCAAAAAAGCAGCCCCTGCCGCATCCGCCTGATTCAAGGCCCAACGGCCAAAAATCCTTATCTGACAGTAACGCCTGCGACGGTGTTTTTCTAAGCGGTATGTTGAAGGTTGCTGCAGGCATTACGCCTTGAATTGCATTTCCGGGATCTCGCCTTCGACCACCAGTTTACCGGCGGTTTTGCTGATGATTTCTTCAACCGACACACCTGGCGCCCGTTCCAGCAGATGGAAAGCACCGTCGCGCACTTCCAGTACCGCCAAATCAGTGACGATTTTTTTCACGCAGCCGACACCGGTCAGCGGCAGGCTGCAGCTTTCCAGCAGTTTTGAGCTGCCGTATTTGTCGGCATGCGTCATGGTGACCACAATGTTTTGCGCGCCGGCGACTAAATCCATCGCACCGCCCATGCCTTTGACCAGTTTGCCCGGGATCATCCAGCTGGCGATATTGCCGGCCTGATCGACCTCAAAAGCGCCCAGTACGGTTAAATCGACATGACCGCCGCGGATCATGGCAAAACTTTCAGCAGACGAGAAAATCGCCGCACCTTTGATGGCGGTGACGGTTTCTTTGCCGGCGTTGATCATGTCGGCATCCACTTCGGCTTCAGTAGGGTAAGGGCCCATGCCCAACAAGCCATTTTCTGACTGCAGCATCACTTCGATGCCAGCCGGCACATAGTTGGCCACTAAGGTTGGAATGCCGATACCGAGGTTGACGTAATAACCGTCTTTGAGTTCTTGTGCGACGCGCATTGCGACTTGTTCACGTGATAAAGCCATCACTTTCTCCTTAATCTTTGCGAACCATGCGACGTTCGATGCGTTTTTCAAAGTTGCCTTTGATCACGCGCTGCACGTAAATGCCCGGGGTGTGAATTTCGGTTGGTGCCAGCTCGCCCGGCTCAACGATTTCTTCCACTTCAGCCACAGTAATTTTGCCGGCGGTAGCAACCATCGGGTTGAAGTTCATTGCGGTGTGGCGGAACACCAGATTGCCGTAGCGGTCGGCTTTCCAGGCGCGGACAATAGCAAAATCGCCGGTGATCGAAGGTTCCAGCACATAGTTACGGCCATTGATTTCGCGGGTTTCTTTGCCTTCTGCCACCGGTGTGCCGTAGCCGGTCGCGGTGAAAAAGGCCGGAATACCGGCGCCGCCGGCACGGATTTTTTCCGCCAGCGTGCCTTGTGGCGTCAGCTCCACTTCGAGTTCGCCCGACAGCAGCTGTTGTTCAAACAAGGCGTTTTCGCCAACATAAGAGGCCACCATTTTTTTGATTTGGCGGTCTTCCAGCAACACACCCAGACCAAAACCATCGACACCACAGTTGTTGGAGACGACGGTCAGATCTTTAGTACCCATTTTTTTGATCTGTGCGATCAGGCCTTCCGGTATTCCGCAAAGACCAAAACCGCCGGCGAGCACGGTCATGCCGTCGCTCAGGCCTGCTAAGGCGGCTTCGTAGCTGTCTACGACTTTGTTAAACCCTGCCATGGAGAACCTCTGAATTGTTGTTTTGGCGCGGCCTGGATGGCGAGCGCGAAATAGGGTCAGGAAATGGTGTTGCATTTGGCCATTAAGGCCAATCCTACTTTAGAACTAGGCTGTTTCCCCAGCGCCTGCGCGATAGCAACACCGGCGCGGGCGAGGCTTTGTAACTCAACGCCATGCGAAATGCCAAGTCCTGTTAACAGGTAGACTACATCTTCGGTGGCAACATTGCCTGACGCACCGGCGGCGTAAGGACAGCCGCCCAAACCGGCGACAGCACTGTCCACCACAGTGATACCGCGGCTCAGCGCCGCGTAAATATTGCTTAACGCCTGGCCATAAGTGTCATGGAAATGCACCGCTAATTGCTCAGCCGGTACCACTTGCAGGACGGCGTCGAGCATCGCAAGTACAGTGGCCGGCGTGCCGACCCCGATGGTATCGCCGAGCGAAATCTCGTAGCAGCCCATGTCGAGCAACGCTTTGGCCACCCGCGCCACTTCCGCCGGCGCAACATCGCCCTGATAAGGACAACCGACCACACAGCTGACATAACCGCGCACCGGCAAGCCGTCGGCTTTGGCCTGTGCCATCACCGGTGCAAAACGCGCCAGGCTCTCGCTGATTGAGCAGTTGATATTCTTCTGCGAAAACGCTTCAGACGCCGCGCCAAAGATAGCCACTTCGTCGGCACCAGCGGCGCGCGCCGCCTGATAACCTTGTAAGTTGGGGGTCAGCGCGCTGTAGCGCACGCCGGTTTGGCGGTTGATGCCGGCAAAAACTGCCGCGGAATCGGCCATTTGTGGCACCCATTTCGGGCTGACAAAAGAGCCGGTTTCGATGGTGCGCAGGCCTGCGGCCGCTAAAGCATCGACCAGCGCTATTTTTGCTGCAAGCGGCACTGCTTTTTCATTTTGCAGGCCATCACGCGGGCCTACTTCGACAATGCGCACCGCCTTGGGCAGTGGAAACGGATGAGTGGTTTGCATCATATCAACCTTCATTTGCCTGAAAATCAACCAGTTCGACGCCATCTTTCACCAGCTCACCGGCCTGGTAGAACACCGCACTGACCACTCCGTCGGCTGGCGCTTTGATGGCGTATTCCATTTTCATCGCCTCCATTACCAGCAAAGTCTGACCGGCCTGAACCGTCTGGCCGGCTTCGACCAAAACGGCCACGACAGTGCCGTTCATCGGCGCTTTCAGGCTACCGGCGACATCGTCCTGCGCGCTGATCTGCACTTGCGGCTGATAGACAAAATCAAACCGGTGCTGGCGGATAAACACCGACACAGTGTCCTGATACTGGCTGATCCGGACCTGCAACTGATGACCGCTGAGATTGGCACTCAGCACGTCACCCGCCAGGCTGGCGCTGGCTTTGACTGCCAAATCGCCGGTATGCAATGTCATGCCCTGGTGGTCACTGCTGATCCGCACCAGATGTTGTTGTTCGTCTTGCTGCAGCCTGAAACTGACTTCGGCACTTTCATTCAGGCGCCAGCCAAAGGCGTTGTCCCAGGGCGAGTGGCTTTGCACCGGCGGTTGTTGCTTCAGCAGCAGGTAGAGCGCGCCGAGCAATAAAGCCTGGGTTGGCTCCGCCTGTTCCGGGGCCAGCAGCTCGGCCTGATGAGCACCGATAAAACCGGTATCGAGTTGCGCGGCGGCAAAAGCCGGATGGCTGACCAGCCGGGTTAAAAAGTTCAGGTTGGTTTTCAGGCCGGCGATTCGGTAGTCGTCCAGCGCCCGGCGCATCCGCGCGATAGCGCGGTCGCGGCTTTGGTCCCAGACAATCAGTTTGGCGATCATCGGGTCGTAAAAGGGCGACACTTCATCATGTTCCACCACACCGGTATCGACCCGCACATGGCGGTTTTCTTGCGGCTGGCGCAGGTAGGTCAGTTTACCGGTCGCTGGCAGGAAATCATGGTCCGGATCTTCGGCATAAACCCGCACTTCAATGGCGTGGCCGTCCAGTGGGATCTCATGTTGTGCAAGCGGTAACGGCTGATTGGCGGCCACCAGCAACTGCCACTGGACTAAGTCCTGACCGGTGATCATCTCGGTTACCGGGTGCTCCACCTGCAGCCGGGTGTTCATTTCCATAAAATAAAACGAACCGTCTTCGTCAAACAGGAATTCGACAGTGCCGGCGCCGGCATAACCGATGGCTTTGGCGGCTTTGACCGCCGCTTCGCCCATCGCCTGACGCTGGGCCGGGCTGAAATTCGGCGCTGGTGCTTCTTCAATGACTTTTTGATGGCGGCGCTGGATAGAGCAGTCACGTTCGTGTAAGTAAACCGCGTTGCCGAAATTGTCGGCAAACACCTGAATTTCGACGTGGCGCGGCTTGGTCAGGTAACGTTCCATCAGGATCTTGTCATTGCCAAAACCGCTTTGTGCTTCGCGTTTGGCGCTTTGCAGCTGCTCGGCAAACTCAGAGGACTGCCAGACCACTTTCATGCCTTTGCCACCACCGCCGTAGGCGGCTTTGAGCAGCAATGGATAGCCGATGCGATCGGCTTCAGCGGCGAGAAACGCCGGGTCCTGATTGTCGCCATGATAGCCCGGTACCAGCGGCACGCCGGCCTGTTGCATAATGGCTTTGGCGGCTGATTTGGAACCCATGGCGGCAATGGCCGGCACTGGTGGGCCGATAAAGACCACACCGGCGGCAGCACAGGCTTGGGCAAACTCTTCGTTTTCGCTTAAAAAGCCGTAGCCGGGGTGAATCGCCTGTGCGCCACTTTGGCGGGCGATGTCGAGGATTTTGTCCGCGCGCAGGTAACTTTCTTTCGAAGGCGCCGGGCCCAGCAAATAGGCTTCATCGGCCATCCGGACATGGCGGGCATTGGCGTCGGCTTCGGAGTACACCGCGACGCAGCGAATACCCAGCTGATGGGCAGTTTTAATGACGCGGCAGGCAATTTCGCCGCGGTTGGCGATAAGTATTTTACTGAACATCACAAAGTTTCCTTCTGGACCTGCCAGGCCGGCGTGCGTTTGTCTAAAAATGCGGTTAACCCTTGCTGGCCTTCGCTGGAAACCCGGATGGCCGCAATGCGTCTGGAGGTTTCCAGGATAGTGGCGGCGTCAAGCGGCGCATCAGCGACAAAGGCTACCAGCTGCTTGGCGGCTCTGACGGCGGCCGGGCTGTTAGCAAGGATTGCGTCAATAAGCGGCGTGGCGGCAGCGCGCAGCGTTTGAGGTTCGTCATCATCGGCCAGCAGGCTGACCAGGCCAAGGTTTAGCGCCGTCGCAGCATCAAAACGTTCGGCGGTGGTGAAATAACGCCGGCTGGCGCGTTCGCCGATGGCGCGTACCACATAAGGGCTGATGACGGCCGGGATCAGGCCAATTTTGACTTCGCTTAAGCAGAAACTGGCTTTGGGCGCTGCAATTGCCATATCACAGCAGGCGACCAGGCCGACTGCACCGCCAAAAGCAGCGCCTTGCACCAGCGCAATCACCGGCACGCGGAAATCGTTCAGCTGTTGCATCAGCCGGGCGAGCTCGCCGGCATCCTGCAGATTCTCGTCAAAGTTTTTCTGCGCCATCGCGCGCATCCAGTTCAGATCAGCGCCGGCCGAGAAGCTTTTGCCGCTTGAGGTCAAAAGCAACACCCGAAGATCGGGCAAAGCGCTCAGTTCATCCAGCGCGCAGAGCAATTCTGCAATCATTTTATCGCCAAAGGCATTGTGCAGCTCAGGGCGGTTGAGCTGCAGCACTGCTACATAATCGCTTTCCAGGCCGTAATGTAAAAACTCAGTGGTTTTCATCATGATGGCGCTCCTACATGCGGAACACGCCAAAGCGTGTCTCTTCAATTGGAGCATTCAGTGCGGCAGCCAGCGCCAGACCGACCACAGTACGGGTTTGCGCCGGGTCAATCACCCCGTCATCCCACAAACGCGCCGAGGCGTAGTAGGGGTGACCTTGTTTGTCGTATTGCTCGACTATTGGCTTTTTCAGCGCGGCTTCGGCTTCTGGCGATAAGGTTTCGCCTTTGCGGGCCAGGCCGTCTTTCGTGACCGTTGCCATCACGCCGGCCGCCTGTTCGCCGCCCATCACGGAGATGCGGGCATTGGGCCACATCCACATCAGCGTTGGGTCATAAGCGCGGCCGCACATGCCGTAGTTGCCAGCGCCATAAGAGCCGCCGATCAGCACGGTAAATTTTGGTACTTTGGCACAGCTGACGGCGGTGACCATTTTGGCGCCATGTTTGGCGATGCCTTCGTGTTCGTATTTCTGACCAACCATAAAGCCGGTGATGTTTTGTAAAAACAGCAGCGGGATTTTGCGCTGGCAGCACAGCTCAATAAAGTGGGCGCCTTTTTGCGCAGATTCACTGAATAAAATCCCGTTATTGGCAATGATGCCTATCGGATTACCGAAAATGCGTGCAAAACCGCAGACCAGCGTTGGGCCGTACAGCTGTTTAAATTCATCAAAATCTGAGCCGTCGACAAGGCGGGCAATCACTTCCCGCACATCAAACGGCTTTTTCAGATCGGTGCCGACGATGCCATACAGCTCTTTTGCATCGTACAACGGCTCTTCGACGGGTTTGACGTCACGCAGCTGTGGTGTTTCGCGGTTTAAGCGGGAAACCGCATTGCGCGCCAGTTGCAGGGCGTGTTCATCATTCTGGGCATAGTGATCTGCCACGCCTGAGATGCGGGTGTGCACGTCGGCGCCGCCCAAATCCTCAGCGCTGACTTCTTCGCCGGTGGCGGCTTTAACGAGCGGCGGCCCGGCGAGGAAAATGGTGCCTTGTTCTTTGACGATAATGGATTCGTCCGCCATCGCCGGCACATAAGCGCCGCCGGCGGTACAGAGCCCCATCACCACGGCGATTTGCGGTATGCCTTTGGCCGACATATTCGCCTGATTAAAGAAAATCCGCCCGAAATGCAGTTTGTCCGGGAACACTTCGTCCTGACGCGGCAGGTTAGCACCGCCGGAATCCACCAGATAAATACAGGGTAACTGGCAACGTTCGGCGATTTCCTGCGCTCTTAAATGCTTTTTCACCGTCAGCGGATAATAAGTGCCGCCTTTGACCGTGGCGTCGTTGGCGACAATCATGCATTCGACGCCACTGACCCGGCCAATACCCGCCACGACGCCGGCTGCTGGCACATAATCGTCGTAACATTCCCAGCCGGCAAACTGGCCAATTTCCAGAAAGGGCGAGCCCGGATCGAGCAGTTGCTGCACGCGGTCGCGTACAAACAGTTTGCCGCGGCTGACGTGGCGGGCGATCAGGCTTTCGCCACCGCCCAGTTTAATCTGGCGGACTTTGGCCTGCAGGTCGTCGACCAAGGCCTGCATCTGCGCGGCATTGTGGCCGTACTCGGCGCTTTTTACATTGATTTTGCTGGATAATCTGGTCACTGAATTCACCTGTCCGAAAAATGGGCGGCAGATAACACAGCGGCAGCTGATGCTGCCGCCGGGACTTTCATTTAATTGGATTCGTTAAACAACTCGCGGCCAATCAGCATGCGGCGAATTTCTGAAGTGCCGGCGCCGATTTCATACAGCTTGGCGTCGCGCAGCAGCCGGCCGGTTGGGTATTCATTGATATAGCCGTTGCCGCCTAAGATCTGGATAGCATCCAGCGCCATCTGCGTGGCGAGCTCTGCGCTGTACAAAATGGCGCCGGCCGCATCTTTACGCGCCGTTTCACGCCGGTCACAGGCTTTGCCGACGGTGTAGACATAAGCGCGCGCAGCGTTCATCCGGGTGTACATGTCGGCGATTTTGCCCTGAATGAGCTGGAACTCACCGATGGCCTGACCAAATTGTTTGCGGTCGTGGATATAAGGCACCACCACATCCATACAGGCCTGCATGATCCCCAGCGGGCCACCGGACAGCACCACGCGCTCATAATCCAGGCCTGACATCAGCACTTTGACGCCGCTGCCGACGGTGCCGAGCACGTTTTCTTCCGGCACTTCACAATCTTCGAACACCAGCTCGCAAGTGTTGGAGCCGCGCATACCGAGTTTGTCGAGTTTCTGCGCCTGGCTGAAGCCTTTAAAACCGCGCTCGACAATAAAGGCGGTGATGCCTTTGCTGCCGCCGTTGATATCGGTTTTGGCATACACCACGTAGGTGTGCGCGTCCGGGCCATTGGTGATCCACATTTTATTGCCGTTTAAAATGTAGCGATCGCCTTGTTTGTCAGCGCGCAGCTTCATCGACACGACGTCAGAACCCGCATTGGGTTCGGACATGGCTAAAGCGCCGATGTGCTCGCCAGAGCAGAGTTTTGGCAGATATTTTTGTTTTTGTGCTTCATTGCCGTTACGGAAGATTTGATTGACGCACAGGTTCGAGTGCGCGCCGTACGACAGCGCGACAGACGCCGACGCCCGGCTGATCTCTTCCATTGCGATGATGTGTTCGATGTAACCGAGGCCTGAGCCGCCATATTGCTCGTCTACTGTGATACCGAGCAGGCCTAAGTCGCCAAATTTACGCCATAAATCGTTGGGGAAGGCGTTGTCATGATCGATTTGCGCAGCGCGTGGCGCGATCTCGTCGCGGGCGAAGGCATTGACCTGCTCGCGGATCATGTCGACGGTTTCGCCGAGGTCAAAGTTCAGGCTCTTGTAGGTACTAATCATGGTTATCCCCGTCTGCCACCGGCACTGCCTGTGGGCTTTCCTGTTGATTTTTATCTGAATTCGTTGTCCGGACTGCAAAAGCTTTGAAGGCTTTTAACCTGTTGCGGCGGTTATTGCTTTTGCGCGTCGTCCAGGGTTTCGCGACAGCGTTTTTCCACCGTTACCAGCTCCATCAGCACCACTTTGATGTCATCCATCTGCTGATGCAGTTCGGTCTTTTTCAGCTCAATCAGCTTTAACATGGTGGTGAGCTGAGTGACGCTGGTTTTATCGGCATCATAGAGTTCAAACAGCTGGCCGGTTTCGGCCAGACTAAAACCCAGCCGTTTGCCGCGCAGAATGAGCTTGAGCCGTACCCGGTCTCTTTTGCTGTAGATGCGGGTTTGACCTTGCCGCTGCGGCGTCAACAATCCCTGATCTTCATAAAAGCGAATACTGCGGGTGGTAATGTCAAACTCTTTGGCCAGTTCGCTGATGCTGTACGTTGTTTGTTCTTTTTCTGTCATAAAAGCCACCGTCGGAATTGTTGGTCACTATAAGTGAAGTTTACGTAAAGGTAAAGCTGGTGGCGGCAGGCATTGCCATGGGGATTTGCAGGTGTTTGTAGATAATTTAAGGAAAAACAATTGGATATGTGTATTTGTCGACGAGCGAACTGTGGCGGCAACCCGCTTGTCCAGCTATTCGACTGTAAAGCCAAGCTGCCAAAACAATGGAAGTTTCGTGTTGATTCAGCAAGCGCTGAACAACTGATAAGACCAAAGTGCTGCCTGCTTGACGTTGGCGTAAACGTAAATTTGGTGTAGGCTCCTGCGCAGCAAAACAAATTGGCAGCTTGCGCTGCAGCATGGGAGATTTTATGTCTGAGCAAATCGTCATTGTCGGTGCCAAACGCACAGCAATGGGTGGGTTTATGGGCGGCCTGACAGAGGTTGCCGCGACAGATTTGGGCGCCGTCGCGATTAAAGCGGCGCTGGAGCAGGCCGGTGTCGCCGGTGACGCGGTCAGTGAAGTGCTGATGGGCTGTGTGTTACCAGCAGGCCTTGGTCAGGCGCCGGCGCGCCAGGCCGTGCTCAAAGCCGGTTTGCCGCTGTCAGCGGGTGCCACCACAGTCAATAAAGTCTGTGGCTCTGGTCTGAAAACCGTGATGCTGGCGCACGACTTATTAAAAGCCGGCAGCGCCGATGTGGTGGTGGCCGGTGGCATGGAGTCGATGAGTAACGCGCCTTATCTGTTGCCAAAAGCACGTGGCGGTTACCGCATGGGCCATGGCGAAATCAAAGATCACATGATGCTGGATGGTCTGGAAAACGCATACGACGGTAAAGCCATGGGCTGCTTTGCTCAGCTGACGGCCAATGAAAAAGGCATCGGCCGCGACGACATGGACCGCTTTGCTGTACAAAGCCTGACGCGCGCCCAGCAGGCGATCGCCAGCGGTGCTTTTGCCGCTGAAATCGCGCCGGTTACGATTCAGTCCCGTAAAGGCGAAGTGGTGTTTGCCACCGACGAGCAGCCGGGCAATGCCAAAGTTGACAAGATCCCAACGCTGCGGCCGGCTTTTGCCAAAGATGGCACTATCACCGCAGCCAATTCTTCTTCGATCTCTGATGGTGCCGCCGCGCTGGTGCTGATGCGCGAGAGCGACGCCAAAGCGCAGCAGCGGGACGTGCTGGCGACTGTCGTCGGCCACGCCACGCATTCGATTGAGCCGGCGCTTTTCACCGTTGCACCGGTCGGCGCTGTGCAAAAGCTGCTGAGTAAACTCGGCTGGACAGCCGCCGATGTGGACCTGTGGGAAATCAACGAAGCCTTTGCCATGGTGACCATGCTGGCAGTCAACGAGCTTGGGCTTGATGAAGCCAAAGTCAATGTCAACGGTGGCGCTTGTGCCTTAGGCCATCCGATTGGCGCTTCGGGTGCCCGTTTGTTGGTCACCTTGATCCATGCGCTCAAAGCACGTGGCCTCAAGCGCGGCATTGCCACTTTATGTATCGGTGGCGGCGAAGCCGTCGCACTGGCGGTGGAAGTCGCCTGATGTTCTGGCCAGGCGGCATGGCTGTCTGGCAGTTAAATTGCCGGCAAACCGCCGGGACCACGTAAAAAACACAGGGTTCAACAAAACCCACCACGCCGCCGCAAAGTACGGCAGGCCGGGGCAGCAAAACAGTACTGCTGCACTTTCATTCAGGCAAACAGGGCGCCGGCTCAGAAGGTTCAGGCGCCCACGGGGAAAAGATATGACCACTCAGGTTCAGCTGTTTATCGATGGCGAATTTGTGCACTCAAAAAGTGACAAGCTCATCCCGGTGACCGATCCGGCCACACAAAATGTCATCGCGCAAGTGCCTTGCGCCACGATGGACGAGATGACGCAAGCCATCGAATCCGCCAAAACAGCTTTTAAAAGCTGGAAAGAAACACCCGTATCAGAGCGTGCCCGCCTGATGATGCGGTTTGCTCAGCTGTTAAAAGACCACCAGGCCGAGATCGCCGATATTATTTGCCGGGAACTCGGCAAAACGGTGGAAGACGCCAAAGGCGACGTCTGGCGCGGTATTGAAGTGGTCGAACAGGCCGCCAACATTCCATCGCTGATGATGGGCGAGACGGTGGAAAACGTCGCCCGCTCGATTGATACATACAGCTATATTCAGCCACTGGGCGTTTGTGCCGGCATCACGCCGTTTAACTTCCCGGCGATGATCCCGCTGTGGATGTTCCCGATGGCAATCGCCTGCGGTAATACTTTTGTACTGAAACCTTCTGAGCAGGACCCGATGACGGTCAACCGTATCGCCGAGCTGTTTGCACAGGCGGGCGCGCCTAAAGGCGTGTTGCAGGTGGTGCATGGTGGCAAAGAACAGGTCGATGTGCTGTTGCGTCATCCGGATATCAAAGCCATCTCTTTTGTCGGCTCGGTGAATGTCGGCCAGTACATCTACAAAACCGGCACTGAGCATTTAAAGCGGGTGCAGGCTTTTGCCGGCGCGAAAAACCATATGGTGATCATGCCGGATGCGAATAAACAGCAGGTGATCAATGCGTTAGTCGGCGCCTCGGTCGGCGCCGCCGGTCAGCGTTGTATGGCGATCTCTGTCGCAGTCTTTGTCGGCGCTGCCGCCGACTGGATCCCGGAAGTGGCCGCCGCCATCGGTAAAGTACGGCCAGGCGTTTATACAGATCCAAACGCCGCTTATGGTCCGCAAATCAGCCCGCAGGCCAAAGCGCGTATTTTGTCGCTAATCGCCCAGGGCAAAGCAGAAGGGGCCACTTGTCTGCTGGATGGCTCTGATTGCACCGTCGATGGTTATCCAAATGGCAACTGGGTCGGCCCGACCGTGTTCAGCGACGTCAAAGCGGACATGACGATTTATAAAGAAGAGATTTTTGGCCCTGTGCTCGCCACTATGTCGGTCGGCACGCTGGATGAAGCCATTGCGCTGATTAACGCCAGTCCATATGGCAATGGCACGTCGATTTTCACTGCCAGCGGCCATGCCGCCCGCAAGTATCAGCACGAAATCGAAGTTGGCCAGGTTGGTATCAATATCCCTATTCCGGTGCCGCTGCCATTTTTCTCCTTCACTGGCTGGAAAGGTTCGTTCTATGGCGACCAGCATGCTTATGGCAAGCAGGCAGTGCGTTTTTATACCGAAACCAAAACCATTACGGCACGCTGGTTTGACGACGAAGTTCAGGTCTCTGGCCCGAATATGTCGATTAACCTGCGTTAAGTCAGGCCAACAGATAGCGCGCGCCGGCTTGGTTCCGGCGCTCACTCCGGTCGTAGCTACACAATCACAACAAAGCCCGCTACGGCCATTTTTTGCGAGGTCAAGCCATGAATTTTAATTTAACCGACGATCAAAAAGCCTTTGCCGACACCGCCCGTCAGTTTGCTGAAACGGAGCTGGCGCCTTTTGCCGCCCAGTGGGACCGTGAGCATCATTTCCCGCGTGACGTGCTGCAAAAAGCCGGCGAACTGGGGTTTTGTAGTTTATACACGCCGGAAGACGCCGGTGGTATGGGACTGTCGCGGCTGGATTCATCCATTATTTTTGAACAGTTGTCGATGGGCTGTACCGCCACCACCGCCATGCTGACTATCCACAATATGGCGACCTGGATGATTGCCAGCTGGGGCACACAAACCGCCAAAGATGAGTGGTGCCCAAGCCTGGTCACCGGCGAACAACTGGCCTCTTATTGCCTGACCGAGCCGGGTTCAGGTTCTGACGCGGCGTCGCTGCGCACCAGCGCAAAAAAAGACGGCGACAGTTATGTCATCAACGGCTCGAAGATGTTTATCTCCGGCGCCGGCAGTACCGACGTGCTGGTGGTGATGGCGCGTACCGGTGAAGCCGGTCCTAAGGGCATTTCGGCTTTTGTGGTACCGGCGGATGCCGAAGGGGTCATTTACGGCAAAGCCGAAGAAAAAATGGGCTGGAATGCGCAGCCGACCCGGCTGGTCACTTTTGAAAATGTGCGGGTGCCGGCGCATTATCTGCTGGGCGCTGAAGGCCAGGGTTTTACCTTTGCGATGAAAGGCTTAGACGGTGGCCGCATCAATATCGCCACCTGTTCAATTGGTACCGCGCAGCAGGCGCTTAATACAGCGCGTAACTATATGCTGGAGCGTGAGCAGTTCGGCAAACCGCTGGCAGCCTTTCAGGCGCTGCAGTTTAAGCTGGCCGATATGGCGACCGAGCTGGTTGCCGCCCGCCAGTTAGTGCGCTTAGCGGCGTTTAAGCTGGACCAGCAAGACGGTGAGGCCACGGCTTATTGCGCGATGGCGAAGCGTTTTGCCACCGACATCGGTTTTCAGGTCTGCGATCAGGCGCTGCAAATCCATGGGGGCTATGGCTACATCAAAGAATATCCGCTGGAGCGGCATTTCCGCGACGTGCGGGTGCACCAGATTTTGGAAGGCACCAACGAAATCATGCGGTTAATCATCGGCCGTCGTCTGCTTGACGCGGCAGCCGGCGATATTCTGTAAAGCGCAAGGCCCTGAGGGTTCAGGTAACCGTCAGGGCCTGTCGCGTTTAGCCAACCTCAGACCCAAGACAACACAACAAGGAATTTGATATGGCTCAGTTACAGCTGGAACTTCGCGGTCACACCGCGCTGCTGACCATCAGCAATCCGCCGGCCAATACCTGGACCCGCGAAACTTTAACGCAGTTGCGCGACACTGTGCGTGAACTGAACGCCAATAAAGAGATTTACGCGCTGGTGATCACTGGTCAGGGCGAAAAGTTTTTCTCCGCCGGCGCTGATCTGAATTTATTCGCCAGCGGTGACAAAGCCGTGGCCAGTGAGATGGCACGGATTTTCGGCGAAGCTTTTGAAACTTTGTCGGCCTTTCGGGGCGTTTCTATTGCCGCTATCAATGGTTATGCCATGGGCGGCGGCCTGGAAGTGGCACTGGCCTGTGACATCCGCATTGCCGAACAGCAAGCGCAGCT
>CBINNO010000098.1:0-13567 GCA_966252055.1 uncultured Rheinheimera sp.
CAGCTGCTGCAATGACAAGCTTCCTTGCCGGGAGATAGCACCCCAGGCATCTGCGCCTGAGGTTGACTCAACTGCTGCCTGCGCAGCAGTGACAGATCAATACTTGTACTGCACGCCGAGATAATACTGGCGACCGGTTTCATGGTAATAGGTCAGCCGGTTACCGGCGCTGTCGACCCACTGGTCATCCACTTCATCGGTCAGGTTCAGCGCTTCAAAGCTCAGTTTCCACTGCTCTGTGATGGCATAACTGACCGACGCATCGACGTTGGTGGTGGCGTTAGTGCCTTCCATGTCGTTGTTATCGCGACCAATCGCAGTGGTCAGGTACTTGTCCCGCTTGGCGAGACTTACGCGGGCATTGAGTTTTTCATGCTCGTAGTACAGCGTCGCGGCGATAGTTGAGCGGGACAAACCGGTCAGGTCGCGGGTCGCCTGCACGACACCTGCCGTGTTGATGTAGTCCATCTCGGCCGACACGTGGGTGTAGTTGCCGATAAAACCAAAGCGGTTCCAGAACTCTGGCAGGAAAGTAAACGGCAGCTGATAGCTGACTTCATAGCCTTTTAAGTCACCGCCAGGGCCGTTTAACGGCGTGGTGACAGACCAGTCAACGTTCTCGGTACAGCCAAAGGCGTCGCCATAACCCGGGCCGGCATTACAGGCGGCAACCGCTGCTGACACCGGCAGGCCGGTTTCAACAAAGGTTTTGGTTTCACGCAGTGTCTGGACATGGCTGTCGATATCTTTCTGGAACAGCGCAATGCCGAGCATTGATTCGTCACTGAAGTAGAACTCAAAGCCTAAGTCGTAAGTTTTGGCTTTGGTCGGCTCCAGCAGCGGGTTGCCGCCCGCCACAGTACGGCTGCCGCCTGACACCGATACCGACACGTTTGGCCGGATTGACGACAGACCGGCGCGCGCCATCACTTCGGCATAACCGAAGCGCACAATAACATCTTCCCACGGTTCGTAGTTCAGGTTCAGTGACGGCAACAGGTCGTCATACTGATGCTCTGCGGTCACCTGAGTCGCGGTGCCACCCAGGGTTGCCCAGGCGGTCGAACTCTGGTCGGTGTCAATGCGCCGGGCGCCGGCATTACCCCAGAACGGCGCGCCGGCCAGTTCGGAGTTAAAGCTCGCCATCAGCCACAGGCCAGTGGTTTTTTCTTCGGCAGAATAGTTGTCGTCACGACGGAAATCTTTGCTGACTGTAAAGACGCCGCTGTTGCTGTAGATGCCATATTTGGCGTCAATGGCAGCAAAGTCCGGTACCAGCCAGGCGGGGCCTGGGCCAAGGCCTGATTCATAGCTTTTAATCAGGTCCGGTGTGTAGACAATGCCACCGCCATTTTCGGTCTGGCGACGGGCTTCATAAGTGTCAAAGCTGAATTCTTTCTGATGCACGCCGGCTTTGATAGTCCAGACGTCATTAAGCATCCAGCTTAAGGTGATTTCAGCGCTGTCGAACTGGTTCTCTGCCCCGAGCGGACGCAGCCGCACTGAGTTGGAAGTCCAGCCGGTTGGCTGATAAATGCTGTCACCAAAGGTCAGGATTGGGTTTTCACGGGCCGCGCCACGATAGTCGTAGCTAAAAGCGGCGCCGGTTTTTTCCATCACCAGGGTGGTTTGCACCGGGTTGTCGAATTTAGACACCGCGCTGCCGACCATAGCTTCGATTTTTAAGTTATCAGTCAAATGGTGGCTGAAATTCAGGTTGATCTGATGAAAGTCGGTGCCCAGCTCGTCATAGCGGTTTTCGGCGCGAATGGTCGCGTTTTCAAAGCTGCCGTACGTCATGGTGTTGGTGTCGTCGATAAAATAGTCCAGCACGTTCATGGCGCCGGTGTTGCCGCTGGCAGCTGTGGCGGTGGTCGGTCTGTTGGCGCCGGCGTTCAGGATGCCCTGCATAAAAATTTCATTACGGCTGGCGTCTGTGCTGGCATACAGGATGTCGAGGTCGACTTTGGTGTCATCATTGGGTCTGTACTGGAACGCTGCACTGGCGCCAATTCGTTCCATGTCGTGGCTGTAAGAATCGTAGCGTGGCAGCCGCGGCCGGAATGCATTGTTGATTTCGTTCAGTTCAGTCGCGGTGCTGGAGCCTTTGTAGCGGCCAAAGTCGTTGACGTTGTTCCAGCGCACTGTGCTGGCGCCTTGGTCTTTGAGCGTGCGCTCTGAGAAAGAGCCCGACACCAGCGCACCAAACTTGCCGTCGGCAAACTGGTCGCTGATCAGGAACGAGGCTTTCGGGTCACTTTTTTCTGACAGGTCGTTGTAACCAAGCTGGCCGGACGCAGAGAAGGTGAAGCCGTCATAGTCAAAAGGCCGGGCGGCACGCAGGTCGACGGTGGCACCGAGTGAACCTTCTTCGACGTCGGCGCTGGCGGTTTTGCGCACCGTCAGCGAGCTGAATAAGTCAGATGAAAAGGTGTTGAAGTCAAAACCACGGCCCCGATTGGCACCGCCGATCTGGTCAGTGCCGCCGGAGGTGGAAATCGCTTCCATGCCGTTGATACGGACACGGGTAAAGTCAGGGCCCAGGCCCCGTACGGTAATTTGGCGGCCTTCACCGGCGGCGCGGGTAATAGCGACGCCTGGGATCCGTTGTAACGATTCGGCCAGGTTTAAATCCGGGAAGTCGGCGATGTCTTCGGCCATGATGGCGTCGATGGCACTGTCAGACTGGCGTTTAACGTTCAGCGCGTTGGACAGACTGTCACGGAAGCTGCCCGTGACCTGAATAACTTCGATATCCTGTTCGGCTTTTTTTGCTGCGGCGTCAGGCTGGCCGGCGGTTTGTTGCAAAGCGAATGCGCCAGCGCTGTAGCTGCCGGTCATTGCCACGGCCATTGCCAGCACCAGCGGTTGCAGGCGCCAGGCCTTTGTTTGAGCTGCCATGATGTCTTCCTCGTCGGGTTTGTACTTATTTTGTGCCAGCAGGCCGACTATTGCCGCGCGCCGCTGACTCTTTTTTCTGCAGGCCCGTGTCGTGACGAGCCCTGTTGATTGAATCTTTTTGTTTTTGTCTATCGGTGGCAAAATTCGCTTGCGTTTTTTTGCCACCGATGGCAAAAAGCTAACACCAAGCCATAATCACTGTCAAACCCAGTGCAAAAAAAAAGCAGTTTTTGTCAGTGAAAAAGGTAAGAATTGTCAGGGTAAGCCTGAAATATTGATTGTTTTCAACAAGATAAATTATCAAGCAGGCCAAAGCCTGCAGGGAGTCCGGCATGCAGCTGCAACAGTTATTTGGTCTGGATGGAAAAAAGGCGCTGGTGACCGGCGCCAGCCGCGGCTTGGGGCAGGCGATTGCGCTGGCACTGGCCGATGCCGGTGCTGAAGTCTGGTGCGCCAGTTCACAGCCGGGCGGGGCTGATGCCACTGTGGCAGCTATTCGTCACGCTGGTGGCATGGCGCAGGCTTTGTCGGCCGATCTGGCTGACAGCAATGCCGTGCTGCAGCTGGCAGAAAAAGCGCTGGACCAGGCCGGTCACCTCGACATTCTGGTCAATTGCGGCGGCACTATCAGCCGCACACCGGCGGTCGATTTTGCTTTGGCAGACTGGCAACAGAATCTGGCGGTGAACCTCGACGCCACCTTTTTGTTGTGTCAGCGCATCGGCGCCCGCATGGTCGAGCGTCGGCGCGGCAAAATTATCAACATCGCCTCGATGCTCAGTTACAGTGGCGGCATCACAGTGCCGGCTTATACCGCCAGCAAACATGCGGTGGTCGGGCTGACCCGCGCGTTGGCCAACGAATGGGCCGGCCACGGCGTTAACGTCAACGCCATAGCACCGGGTTACTTTAAAACCGACAACACGGCGGCGCTGCAGGCCAATACCGAGCGCAATCAGCAAATTTTAAGCCGGTTGCCGGCCGGACGCTGGGGCGAACCGGCTGATTTGGCCGGCGCGGCGATTTTTCTGGCGTCGCAGGCCAGCGACTATGTACACGGCCATGTGCTGGCGGTCGATGGCGGCTGGCTGGCGCGTTAAGCGGCATTTTTCCTTTTCAGGCGGAGCAAACCGATGAGCGTTTTATTTACCAACCGTTATGCCACTCACCCGGACGATGTGCGCCGGTACGACACTGAGCAGTTACGGGCGCATTTTTTAGTCGACAACCTGATGCAGCCCGACGTGCTGGTGCTCAATTACACCCACTATGAGCGGCTGATTGTCGGCAGCGCAGTGCCGGTCCAGGGCCCAGTGGCGCTGCAAACGGTGGATGCACTCAAAAGCGCCTATTTTTTAGAGCGCCGTGAGCTTGGCGTGATCAACACCGGTGGTGCTGGTGTGGTGCGCGTCGATGGCACTGATTATCCGCTGGCGTTTCGGGAAGCGCTGTATGTCGGCAAAGGCGCGCAGGATGTCAGCTTTCACAGCGTGGACGCCGGCGCCCCGGCCAAATTTTATCTCAATTCGACCCCGGCGCATCATGCGTACCCGCACCGGCATATCACCATGGCCGACTGCAATGTGCTGCATATGGGCGAACCCCAAACCAGCAATCACCGCGACATTTATCAGCTGATGATCAAAGGCGTGGTCGACACTTGTCAGCTGCAGATGGGCCTGACAGTGCTGCATCCGGGCAGTGTCTGGAACACCATGCCGGCGCATCAGCATGACCGGCGGATGGAAGCTTATTACTACTTTGGCCTGGCCGAAGGCCAGCAGGTTTGCCACTTTATGGGCGAGCCGCAACAAACCCGCCATATCTGGACCGCCAACGAGCAGGCCGTGGTGTCGCCGCCCTGGTCCATTCACAGCGGTTGCGGCACCGGCAGTTACACCTTTATCTGGGGCATGGCCGGCGAAAACCACGATTACAACGACATGGATAAATTTCCGCCCAGTGCTTTGCGCTAGGCCTATTCACCGGAACCGGCACTTATAAAACTATCCATAGCCGGTTTCTTGCAACGACAGGGGAGACAACATGAACAGGCGACTGACGGCAGCTTTGGCAGCCGGTCGGGCGGCCTGTCGTCGCTTGAGTTTTGGGCGCTGGCTGCTGGCCGGACTGCTTGGACTGACGCTGACGGCATGCGGCAAAACCGACGAGGAAGTACTGACTTTGCGGATGGCGCACACGCTCGACCAAGAGCATGTGGTGCACAAAGCCATGGTCAAAATGGCCGAACGGCTGGAGCACTATTCCGGCGGCAAGATGCAGATCCGCATCTACAGCGGCGGCCAGCTGGGCTCAGAGCGTGAACTGATTGAGCTGTTGCAGATAGGCGCACTGGCGCTGACCAAAGTGTCGGCCGCGCCGCTGGAAGGTTTTGCTCCCAACATGCAGGTGTTCAGCGTGCCTTATGTGTTTCGCGATGAAACCCATTTATGGCAGGTGCTGGATGGCCCGATTGGACAGCAGTTGCTGGCCGAATTAACGCCGGTGCGCTTAAAAGGCCTCGGTTATTACGACGCCGGCAGCCGCAGTTTTTATACCACCCGGCAAAAAGTACAAAGCCCGGCCGATTTAAAAGGCCTGAAGTTTCGCGTGCCAAACAGCCAGACCGCGGTTCAGATGGTGCAAACCTTAGGCGGCGCCGCCACACCGGTCGACTGGGGCGAGCTGTACACCGCCTTGCAGCAGGGCGTCGTTGACGGTGCTGAAAACAACCCACCGAGTTTTTACCTGTCGCGCCATTACGAACTGTCGAAATATTACGTGCTGGATGAGCACACCAGCGTGCCGGACCTGATTTTGCTGAGCCAGCACATCTGGGACAACCTGAGCGCGCAGCAGCAAGGCTGGCTGCAGCAGGCTTTTGCCGATTCTGCCGCCTGGCAGCGTGAAGCCTGGCAGGCGCAAACCCGCGAGTCGCTGGAAAAAGTCAAAGCTGCTGGCGTTGAAGTGATTTACCCGGATAAACAACCCTTTATCGACGCGGTGAAACCTTTGCACCAACAGTTACACGGCAGCAGTGTCGGCCAGCTGATGGAGCAGATCCAACAAGTCGGCACCGCCCCTGCAGGCAACCCGGCCACGGCGGAGGCGAGCCATGAATAAAACCGTATTTTTACTCGATGAACTGCTGAAAAGGGCCTTGATCGCCCTGATGGCCGCCATTGTCCTGGTGGTGTGTTGGCAGGTGTTTTCCCGCTTTGTGCTGGCCAGTCCCAGTTCGATGACCGAAGAAATTGCCCGTACCCTGTTGCTGTGGATAGGCATGCTCGGGGCGGCGCTGGCTTATCGCACCGGTCAGCATCTGGGGCTGGATATTGTCACCAGCAAAATGCCGGCCCACTTACAGCGGCGGATTGCCATGCTGCTGACCGTGATGGTGGTGCTGTTTGCGGTGGCGGTGATGGTCATCGGTGGCGGCGCGCTGGTCCAGCTGACCTATGAGCTGAACCAGATGTCGGCTGCGCTTGGCATCCGGGTCGCCTGGATTTACACCGTGATCCCGTTCGCTGGCGCTTTGATTGCGTTTTATGGCTGCTGTCAGCTGATTTGTCTGTGGCGTGGTCACACGCTGGTCGCCACCGGAGGATGTGAATAATGGAAATGTCGGCTTTGGTGCTGCTCGGCATCTTTTTTGTCCTGTTGTTTTTAAACGTCCCTATTTCCTTTTGTATTGGTCTGGCGACGCTCGCGACTATGCTGCTCAGCATGGATATGCTGCCGGCCCTGACCACGCTGGCACAGCGGATGGCCGGTGGCCTCAATAGTTTTGCGCTGCTGGCCATTCCGTTTTTTGTGTTGTCCGGTTTGCTGATGGGGCGCGGCGGTATCGCCAAGCGGCTGATTGAATGCGCGATGGCGCTGGTCGGTGCGCTGCCGGGCGGCCTGGCGCTGGTGAACGTGTTGTCCTGTATGTTGTTTGGCGCCATTTCCGGCTCGGCGGTGGCGGCCACTTCCGCCATCGGCAGTTTTATGCTGCCGGAGATGAAAAAGCAGGGCTACGACGACAGTTACAGTGCAGCCGTGACCGCAGCAGCGTCTACCACCGGCCTGTTGATCCCGCCGTCGAACATCATGATTGTCTATGCCATCGCCAGTGGCGGCGTGTCGATTGCCGCTTTGTTTGTTGCCGGTTATCTGCCGGGGATTTTGCTTGGTCTCGCGCTGATGATTGTCTGCGCCGGTTACGCCAAAATGAAAGGCTACCCGGTGGCCGCCCGGCTGCCACTGAAACTGGTGGCAGAAAAAGTGGCTGCCGCCATTCCCAGCATGCTGATGATAGTGCTGGTGATCGGCGGCATTATCAGCGGTGCTTTTACCGCGACTGAAGCCGGCGCCATCGCTGTGGTGTATTCCTTTGTGCTGGCGGTGGTGGTTTATAAAGAAGTACCGCTGGCGGATATGGGCAGGATTTTGCTGAAATCGACCGAAACCACCGCCATCGTGCTGGCGCTGATTGCCACCTCTGCAGCGATGTCGTGGATTTTGTCTTACGAAAATATCCCGCAAAGCATCAGTGCCGGCCTGCTGGCGCTGTCGGACAATCCGATCCTGATTTTGTTACTGATCAACCTGCTGTTACTGCTGGTTGGTGCCTTTATGGATATGACGCCGGCGGTGCTGATCTTCACGCCGATTTTTCTGCCGGTGGCGGTGGAGCTGGGCATTTCGCCGCTGCACTTTGGCATCATGATGATCCTGAATTTATCGATTGGCCTGGTGTCGCCACCGGTCGGCAGCGTATTGTTTGTCGCCTGTGCTGTCGCCAAAGTGAAGCTGGAGCAGCTGATGAAGCCGCTGCTGCCACTGTATGGTGCCATGTTTGTGGTGCTGATGCTGGTCACTTATGTGCCGGCGATCAGCGAATGGCTGCCAGCGGTGTTCGGGCTTTGAACACCACAATGTAGCGGCCTTCTATACCTTTTGGCCGCTATAACAGGCTAGAATGCTGCACAGCCGGAGCAAAACCGGCGGTGCAGTCACTATCAAAGCCGGAGATCCACATCAGCCGGGGTCAAATAACCGGCAGGGAGAATCAGAATTTCTATGCTCAAATCATCCACGATTAACGACGTCGCCCGCCTTGCCGGCGTGTCGAAACGCACGGTTTCCCGTGTGATCAATGGTTCGCAGGCGGTCGGAGATGCCACCCGCGTCAAAGTGGAAAAAGTGATTGCTGAGCTTAACTATTCGCCGAGTCCGCAGGCGCGCGGTCTGGCGTCCAGTCGCTCTTATCTGCTGGGGCTGATTTACGACAACCCGGACGCCTTGTACCTCGATGACGTGCAGCGTGGTGTGCTGGAGATTTGTTCGCAACAAGGTTACGAGCTGGTGGTGCATCCGTGCCGCTATCGCAGTGAAACCCTGGTGCAGGACAGTTTTGCTTTTATCAACCGCTCGAAACTGGATGGCGTGATCCTGCTGCCGCCGGTGTCGGAGCTCGACAATCTGGCCAATGCGTTAAAAGAATCGCAGGTGCCTTATGTGCGGCTGACGTCGGTGCTGCTGGACGAAAAATACCATTCAGTGGTGTCGGACGACCGTGCGGCGGCGGCGGAAATGGCGCGTTATTTTGCCCAGCTCGGCCACCAGCACATTGCTTTTATCAGCGGCCCGCAGCGTTATAAATCCTCCACCGAGCGGATGGAAGGCTTTCAGCTCGGGCTGTCGGCTTATGGCATTAAGCTTAAGCCTGAGTGGATTGTCGAAGGCAATAACACCTTTGAAACCGGTATTGAATGTGCCGAGCAACTGCTCAAAGGCAAAGAGCTGCCGACTGCGATTTTCGCCAATAACGACCAGATGGCTGCCGGCGTGCTCAAAGCCGCCCATGCGCTTGGCATCAAAGTGCCGGAGCAGCTGTCGGTGGCCGGTTTTGACGACAACTTACTGGCCAGCCGGATCATTCCGGCGCTGACCACCATCCGCCGGCCGGTGCGCCAGATGGCGCAGCTGGCTGCCACCAAAATCATTATGGATATTGAAGACAATCGCCATGGCGCCGGCCATGTCGCTGCCAAAGTGGCGCCGACGCTGGTGGTGCGCGAGTCGACCAAAAGGATTTAGTGCTGGCTTGTTTTACTGGCCTGTCTTGCTGAGGTTTGTCGCAGCATCGCTTTGCCTGCAGTGGCGCTGTCGTCGCATCTTTTATTGCAGCAGCCTGGGGTGCTCTCTTTGTCGCCGCGCCTTTATTGCCAGACTGAATCCCGCAGCAACACAGGCTGCTTAACAGAGGCTGCTTAAGCCTCTGTCTGCGCTCTGGCCAGCGCAATAGCGCCGGCGATGGCGGCTCTGGCCTGCGGGCTGTTTTTCCAGCAACTGCTGCCAAGCATGGCTGCCGCCTGGCTGACAATCTGCAGCGCGTCGGCCTGACTGAGTTGTTGCAGAGACTGAAAACCAAGCTGTTCCAGCCGGTCCACCACGGTTGGTCCCACGCCTTTTACACTGAGTAACGCCTGACGTTCGTTGGCACTGAAGGGCATCTGCATTCCTGTCTGATGAGTCCTGGGGCTGCAGCTTGCAAGCGGATGGCAAAAAGCGCAAGCCGGGACACGCCGGATGCCGGTTGTCGGCGTTAGACTGCGGTATCAGCAGGCAGCAAGCGGAGACATCTGATGGCAACACAACGTGATCTGTTAACCCAACTGGAAAAGGCCATCACCCTGATGGCGGGCAAACTGGATGAGGAACAACCTGCCTCTTTAACCGAGCTGGCGGCTGCTGCGGCCATTTCGCCGTTTCATTTTCACCGGGTGTACCGGTTGTTGCTCGGTGAAACCTGCCAGCAGACTTTCAGCCGGCTCAGGCTGGCAAAAGCCACCTCGGCACTGGCAGCGCAGCAATCGGTGACGGAAGCGGCGGCACAGGCTGGTTTCAGTTCGTCGCAGGCGCTGGCCAAAGCGCTGCAGCGCGAGCTTTCTGTCAATGCCACGTTGTTAAAAGCCGATCCTGAGCGGTTGTCGCTGCTCTGCGGTGAACTGCAGCAGCCGCGTTTACTGACTGACGCGCCTTATCAGGTGGCGCTGGTCAGTCTGGCGCCGGTGACGGTGCTCAGTATCACCACCCGCGGAACCTACCCTGCACTCAACGACCATTATGGCTGGCTGTTTGGTTTACTGGCCGATCCGGCTGCCGTGCAGGCGATTGTCGGGCTGGCTTACGAGGATGTCGACGGCGCTTTGCCGGCTGCACGGTTTGACTGTGCGCTGCTGCTTAAAAGCGATGCTTTGGTCCCGTCAGTGGCGCAAGGCGCAAGCCTGGCATCCGGGCGGGCAGGTACTGTTGAGTCAGGATCTGCTGAGCCCGCGCCTGCCGGGCTGGGATCTGGAGAGTCGGTATCCGGAGAGCGGGTATCTGCCGGGTCGGCGCACTGGCAACAGCTGGCCGGCCAGCATTATCTGGTGCTGCGCCATCAGGGCAGCTACCAGCGGCTTGGCGACAGTATCGACTGGCTTTATCGTTATTGCCTGAGCGAAGGCGCTTATCAGCCGGCCGATGCGCCTTGCCTGCATCATTATCTGGACGACCCGGAGCAGACCGGCGAAGACGCGCTTCGCACCGATATTTATCTGCCGGTGCAGGCTATGGCTGCGGGCGCTTCGCGCTGACGACCAGGCTCAGGGCACATTGTGGTAATAAATGTACCAGCCGTCTGTCAGCGGCAGCGTAAAGGTCAGTTCGCTCTGGTAGTCCCGCTGGCCTTTGGCATGTTTTTCTGCAATGTAATCAAAGGTTTTTACCGGTTGATAGACATAACCCATCGTCTGGCCTTCGCCGTAAAAAGTACTGTCCCATACGATTGCCTGAGCCGTACAGCCGCTGCCTTCCAGGCTGACAAATTCGATAAAACCATCACTCAGCAGCCCCGCCAGTGCCTGGTCCAGCGCCAGGTCCGGCGCTGACCTGGGTTCTGCCGGCCCGGAGGACGGGTAAACAGTGGGCGGATAAACATAAAAGCGCGGGCCATGCCGCTGTTGTGAGTCGCAAGCCTTCAGTGCCAGCTGGCGAAAAGTCTGCGGGTGGCTTTCGAAGTAGTCCTGCAGCTGGCTGACATCCGGTCTGCTGTAATAAGTCAGCAGCCACAGCACCAGCATGATGAAGGCGGACGGTAGCAATAAAAATAACAAAATCTTTTTTAACATCAGGCGGTTCCATTGCTCGGGCTGCAGTTGATGCCAGCTCAGTTTGTTTCAGTCCGGTTTATGCCAGTTCGGTTTATTTCAGGCACCGGCAGCCTGAGTGTCCAACTCTGTGGCTCTCCAACGCATGCATTGGGATGCCGGCTTTGGGATGGCAGGCCCGGGCCCAGCCGTTGCAGCATAAATCAGTTCCAGGCGCTATGCATCTGTCTGTTGCAGCACGGGTTTGTGATGGCGCAAACCGGTTCGCTGGCCTTTTGCCCGGGAGGGGCTCGCTCTTGTTGGCTTGGGTTGGCAGCGAAGCAAGCCGGGAAACACTGGGCAAGGCTGGTTTTGTTGGCTAGGATGAAGTTGTTGTTCCGGTATCAGGGCGTCGTCTGCCAATGGGCGCTGTGTTGCCTCTGCGTCTGCCAACGCAGCGCCGACTGCCTGCCAACGCTTCGCTTTCTGTTCGCCACGCGTTGTCTTCGCCGGCAGCGGCGTCGGGCGGGATGACGACTGTGCTGCCTGCCCGCTCCGTGGCGATGCTTTTGCTCTTTATGTGGATCAATCTGCGTCAGTTCTGAGGTTTCTGTGATGATTGCTATGACCGGCCGCGCGGCCGCCCGTTTTGTTCTGCCATTCTGGTCCGGATATCGTCTCTGCTGGTTATTACTGGCCACTTTGTGGCTTTCCCAGGCCCATGCCGGGCCTGAAGAGCGTGATGTTCAGCTCGAAGCACAACTGGACCAATTGGTGGGCCTGGGTCGTTACCCGACCGATTTAACGGCGCTGCAGCAAGTCGCGGCGCAGGCCGCGCAAAGCACTGCTTTTGAAACTTACATTCGTGCGGAGGGCAACCTGCTGCTGTGGCAGGGGCTGGAGCAAAAGCAACCAGAGCCTGCGCTGCAAAAAGCCCGCGATTTGTACCAGCAGGCGCAGCAGCACGGTTCTGACAATGCGATGGCCGAGTTGCTGGCGGCGCAGTGTGAGATCCTGCTGCAGCAGGGGAAAGCCGCCGAATATATGCAATTGCTGCCGGATCTGGAGCGCCATCTGGCCAAAACCGACAATCCGCGGCTGCATTTTCACATTAACCTTCTGATCTCAAAGCTGTGGCAGGCGGCCGCCCAGCAGGAACTGACGCTGAAATACGCGCTGGCCGCGCAACAGGCCGCCACCGACATTCAGGACCAGTTCCGTCTGCAGCGGCGGACTCAGCTCAATATGCATATTGCGCGTACGCAGGCGGCGTTACAGCAGTATCAGGAAGCCTTTGATTTACTGAATAGTTCGGTGGAAGAAATGCTACAGCAACCCAAGGCGCAGCCGGAGCTGGCAGAGTTGTACCTGCTGATGGGCTTTATGCAGCAGCATCAGCATGGCCCGACCGATGCCGCCATCACATACTTCAGCCAGGCGGTGGAGTGGGCGCGCAAAACCAACAACGCCCGTACTGTGCTGCTGGGTTTAAATAACATCGGGGCCAATTTATTGCTGCAGCAAAAGTACCCGCAGGCTGAGCAATATCTGCAGCAGGCGCAGCAGGTGGTCACCCGCGACCCGCTGGTGATTGAACGGCTGGTGATTGATTTTAATCTGGGTTATCTGGCGGTGTTACAGGGCCGTTATGCCGACGGTATTCTGGTGATGGTCAAAGCTGCAGAAGCCTTTCGCAAAGTCGCCCGGCCTGATCAGGTCGCTCACCTGATGACCCACCTGGCCGACGCTTATGGCCGGATGGGCCAGTATCAGCAGCAATCGGCGGTGCTGGCGGAGAAGCTGCAACTGCTCAGCTCGTTTTATTCGGACGAACGGGCGCGAGTGATCAATGAGATGCAAATTCGCTATCAGTCGAACGACCGGGCTTTGCAGGTCGAGCTGCTGAACCAGCGGCTGGCGTTACAACAACAGCAATATCAGAACCAGAAACGGCTGAGCTGGATGGCTTTTGGCCTTGGGGTAGCGGCGCTGACCGTGCTGGTGGTGTTGGTGCTGTCGAATCGCAAAATACGGCATATCAATAACTTACTCAGTGAAAAAAACGACCAGTTGCATCAGTTGTCGCTGCGTGACCCGCTGACTGGCCTGAAAAACCGCCGCGCCATCGAACTGCCTGCCGCTGGCGGTCCACCCAGCGACAGCGAACGACGTCAGCCACAGGCCGGCGCTTTGCTGGTGTTGCTGGATATCGACCGTTTTAAGAACATCAATGACACTTATGGCCATGCGGTGGGGGACGAGGTGCTGTTGGCGGTGGCCAGCCGGCTGAAACAGTTCTGCCGGGCTGAAGATCAGATCCTGCGATGGGGCGGTGAAGAGTTTTTGTTACTGCTCAATGGCATCGGCGCGGAAGAAGCGAGCGCAACCGTGCACCGGCTGGTGCAGTTGCTGTCGACCAGCCCGGTCGAAACCGGCGCCGGCGCTTTGGCTGTCAGCGCCAGCGGCGGTTTTTTGCTGGTTGGCTCTGTGACACCGCAGGATGCGCAGCTGTGGGACTGGCAACTGAAATTCACCGACTTATTGCTGTA
>CBINNO010000099.1:0-13205 GCA_966252055.1 uncultured Rheinheimera sp.
CGCAGCATCAGCCGGAGTTTGGCGGCCAGAATGGCGTCTTGCTCAAATAGCATGCTGACTTGCGCCCAGCTGTCGGCGGCCCAGATCACGGTCCAGATCTCGGCTTTGTCTTCTTCGATGCCGCTCATGGCGTAGCCGTTTAAAAAGCCCGCTGCCGGGTGGGAAAACTTCGCGGCGGCCGGTTCACGCGTGGCGGCACCGCCGTTGCCGTAACGAAAGCCGGCCGGGTTTAACGCCAGCCACGCCGGGTCCTGATAATAAGCACTGCCATACAACTGCTGCTCCAGCATGTGGTAAAACTCGTGGTGCACCACATGGCGCAGGTAGGCGGGGTCGGCCGGCATAATGTCGTAATACAACACTTCGTGGTGATAATCCGGTACTGCCGCCCTCGGCTGCTCAGCAATCGCCAGCTGACGGACAAAAGCGACGGTTTTTAAGCCGGAATGCGCCAGCAGTTCAGGCGGCAACTTGCGGATTTCTTCGTCAAACAGCCGCAAATATTGTTGTAACTGAAAACGATGGCGCGCCTGCAGGGGCCGGTAACGTACATCCCAGGGCGACACCAGCAAATTGCGGGTGTCGCTGGTGAACAGCACGCCGCTTCGTTGCGTTTCTGCTGGCAACAAGCTGGCCGGCTTGCTGCTGCAGCCGGCTAATCCCAGCGACAACACCAGCGAAAGCCCAAGCGATAACCTCTGTAAAATCAATGCTTTCATGCGTTTTCCTGCGGTAACTGGCGAAACAGATGCTGCGCGCTGCGGCTGACCGGCAACACAGTGCTGCAGCCTTTGAGATGCACTCTGAGCTGCTCCGGCTCGCTGGCGTTCACATGGTCCAGATGCGAAAGATTCAGCACTATGCTGCGGTGGATTTGCCAGAATTGCTCAGGATCAAGCTGTGTCAGCAGTGTCTTCAGCGGTGTGCGCAGCAAGGCTTCGCGCTCGCGGGTCACCACTTTGACATACCGGCCGGCCGCCTGCAGATACAGAATATCCTCCACCGCCACCAGCCAGATGCGATTGCCAATCTGCACTTTGAGCCGTTTGACATAGTCCGGCTGCGGCGCGCCGCCTTGCTGCAGCTGGCGTAAAATCTGGCTGAGATCAGCCGGCAGGCTGTGCAGCCGCTGCTGCACCCGCGCGAGGCAAGTGCGCAGCCGCTCGTCGGAATAAGGTTTGAGCAGATAGTCAATCGCGCCGGTTTCAAAAGCCGACACCGCATAGTGGTCAAAAGCGGTGACAAACACAAAATGGCAGTTTTTATTGGCCGACAGCGCCACGTCGATGCCGCTGATGCCGCCCATCTGAATGTCGAGAAAAGCCACCTGCACCGGATGGGCATTGATGGCTTCGAGCGCTTCTTCGCCCGACAAACAACGCGCCAGAATCCGTGCCTCGGGCCAGAATTTGCCGAGCTTATGCGCCAGGCTGTCGAGCAAAATCGGCTCGTCGTCTGCGATGATAAGATTAGTCATCCAGTGGAAACTCCAGTTGGGCCAGCGTCAGGCCGGGCGTGGTGCTGATCTGAAAAGTGGCGCCGGCGCCGTAAGCTTTGTCGAGCCGCGCCATCAGGTTCGTCAGGCCAGTGCCGGGCTGCAGTGTCGCTTTTACTGCCGTATTCGCTGCCATATTTGCCGCCACATTCGCTGCCACGTTGTCAGACACACTGATACGCAGCCGGCCGCCGTCCAGCTGAGCCTTGACGTCGATACAGCCGCCATAACGGCTTTTTTCGATACCGTGTTTAATGGCATTTTCCACCAGCGTCAGCACGGACATCGGCAACACCGGCTTGTTGGCGGCGCGCTCGTCGGTGTCGATGCTGAATGTCAGCTTCTGACCGTAGCGGATCTGCTGAATATTCAGGTAACGCTGCACAATGTCCAGCTCTTCGGCCAGGCTGATAAAACGCTGGCGAAACTGCGGAATGGTTGAGCGCAGATAGCTGGTCAGCTCTTCGAGCAGCAGTTTGGCTTTGTCGCCGTCGATATCAATCAGATTGTGCAGATTGGCCAGGGTGTTAAAGAAAAAATGCGGCTCCAGCTGCGCCTGCAACAAATGCAGTTCCAGCTCGGCTTTGTCGCGCTGCTCGGTGGTTTCGACAATCTGGTTGCGCAAATGCTGAAACTGCAGCTGCGCTTCGCGCCTTTTGATGTAGATGATGGCAAACACCGCCCAGGCCGACAGCAACAGCTTGCCCAGAATGTAGCTCGACGCCGCCAGCAGCGGATGCACAATGCGGCCATCCCAGGGGTAAATCAGAAAACTGACCGGCAGGCTGATGGCAAACGCCAGCGTGCCAATCGCCAGCACCCGCCAGAAACCGAGCCGGCCGTCCGGCCCCGGCGACAGCAGCAAATACGACAGCACCAGCGCAAAACCCAGCAGGTTATAGACTTTGATGTATTCGCCGATGCTGTTGTAAAAATGCGCCAGACTGACGCCGTCCACCAACAGATAATGCAGCGAATTGAGCACAGCCCCGAGCGTATTGAGCAGAAACACCACCACAATGTCGCGCAGGCTGATGAGGTTATATAAAGATTTGAATTTATTACTAATGCTGTTCAAGGTTAACGTCATACCGATTGTCTTGCCCGCCGGCTGGCGGCGGGCAAACCTCAACTCAGAACCGATGATTAAACGACAGGGTATAGTAGCGGCCCAACGTCGTATACAGCCCTGCGGTATAGCCCATCTCCCAGCTGGCGCCGCCGGTGTTGGCACCCGGCACCTGCGGTGTCTGGCGGCCGCTCAGATTGGACAGATACAGGTTCACACTCGACTGCGCGCTGAGGTTGTAACCAACCCCGAGGTCGAGATACCAGACAGTGCCGGCGCTGGCCACTTCATACTCGGCCGGATCGCCGGCTAAATCCGGCGACTGCGAGCCGATGTAATGCGCGGTCAGCGTCAGGCTCAGCTGGTCATTCCAGGCGGTCAGACTGCTGCGGCCACGCCATTTCGGAAACGCCATGTCACCCAGCGTACGGACAATTTCGGCCGCCGGGTCGGATTGCAGGTCGCGCTGCAGCATCCGGCTCCAGTTACTCTTAAACGCCAGCTGCATGCCGGCAATGTCGCCGGCAAAGCGGTAATCCAGCGCATAATCGACCCCGCGGGTCTGGTGTTTGGCGAGGTTCAGGTAAGACACATTGATCTGCGTGTACTCCGGCGTGTACTCAATCATGTCGCAGAAAATATTATCAAGCGTGGCGCTGTCCATGCAGTTCGGGTAGACGCTGGACCAGCTCAGCGTGCCGATTTTGTCCACAAGGTTAATGTCCCAGTAGTCGATGGTCAGGCTCAGGTTGTCGACAAAATCCGGCGAATACACCAGGCCGCCGGTGAAGGTGTAAGCCCGCTCGGCTTTTAAGTCTTCATTGCCGGCATACACAATCAGCGCGTCGTTGTAATAATTGGCCGGGTTGGTCAGCCCACGCGCGTTACAGTTGGCTTCGCGGTACTGCGAGCCCTGGTTGCGATAGGCCGAATAACAAACCTCATAGACATAATTACGCGACTGGCTGTCCTGCTGGTAAATCTCGGTGATATTGGGTGCGCGGGCCGCTTTGGCACGGCTTAACCGCAGCTTCAGCGTGTCGAACGGTTTCCAGTCAAGCCCGGCCATCCAGCTGTGGTTGGTGCCGGCGGTGCTGTAATGCGCGGTGCGCCAGGCGCCGTTTAAGTCAACCGCTTGCGCCAGGGTGACATCCGCCAGCAGCGGCAAGCGCAGCTCAGTGAAGGCTTCGCTGACCTGATAGTCACCGCTCAGCGGTTTGGCCTGATAATAGTTGGCGCCAAGGCCATTTAACTGGGTGTCGGACGGCGTGTCGGTGCTTTTTTCGCGCCGATGCTCCAGGCCCGCGGCAAAACTTGCCATGCCGGCCGGCAGTTCAAACAAATCGCCGTCGAGGCTGCTGCTGATAACCGACTGCGTCAGTTTGGCGTGACTGGTGTGCGGCGCCAGTTTTAAACCGTCGATATTGGCAGCACTGAGCGGCTGGAACACGTTGATGGAGCAGCCGGTTTCGCAGCTGCTTTCATAAGACCACTCGCTGCCGGTCCAGACCCAGCCGGTGCTGCCCCACACTTCTTTGTCCCAATACGCCTGCGAATAATCATTGATGCTGGTGATGTCGACGGCGGTCTGGCCGTGCTGGGCGTTCAGCTGCCAGCGATAGCCGCCGTCCAGCTCTCCTTCGAGCGCCACCACCGCCTGGTAGAGGTCGTATTCATAGTCCGAGCCCTGCCGGCCCAGCTCCGGGAAATAACCGCCAAACAACAAGCCCTGACCAGTGCGGGCCACTTCGGCCTGCTGCGCGGCAGAATAAAACGGATAATTGCGCGCCAGCCGTGTCACCCCGTATTCGGCCAATGGCTCAGTGCGGCTTTCTGAGCTGGTTTTGACGTATTTCAGCTCCGAACTCAGTTCAATGTCATTGCCAAGCTCGCGGCGCAGATTCAGATTGAGATTCAGCTTGTCCATCGGCACGGCGAGGCGGCCCCAATGGTAGCGGGTGTAAAAATTCGGGTTTGACGCATCGACCGTCAGCGCCGCCAGCTGGCTGGTGCTGGTGCCGTACACACTTTCACCCGGCGCGGTCATGGCGATGGGCTGACCGTCGGCGCCCAGCCGGTAAGGCCGGCCTTCGAGCAAAAAGGCGCGCTCGCTGGTGGCATACAAGGGGCTGCGATAAGCCAGTAACCGGCTTGGCTGGCCGCCGGCCGGATTAGTGATGTAGGTCAGGTCGTTGGCGACATAATCGCGGGTGTTCGCTTCCACTTCATCGGAAGTCTGGTAACCGGCGTGCAGGCTGTAATGGCCTTTGCCATCGGCAAAAGTGTCGCCGTGCGTCAGGCTGCCATACCAGCTTTTGCCGTCGCCTTCGCCGGTCTGGCTGTGCGACACCGCAGCCTCAGTGCCGCTGAAATCTTCTTTGAGAATGATATTGACCACGCCGGATACCGCATCGGCGCCATAAATGGCCGAAGCGCCGCCGGTCATGATGTCAACCCGCGCGATCAGCGCCGTTGGGATAGACGAAATATCCACTTCGCTGGAGCCTGGCACCGAAGGCACATGGCGCCGGCCATTGACCAGCACCAGCGTACGGTTGGAACCGAGGCCGCGTAAATCCTGCCGGCTTAAACCGGCATAACCGTTGGTGTTGCTGGTTTCAGTCCCGCCGGCCGGCACCATGCTGGGCAGTTCGTTCAGCAGTTCGCTGATATTCAGCGTGCCGGTTTTGGCAATGTCGTCCGCGCCGACACTGACCACCGGCGTGTGCGTTTCCAAATCTGCCCGGCGAATGCGGCTGCCGGTGACTTCCATCACTTCGACAGGGCCGCTGTCCTGCGCTTTGGCTTTGCTGGCGGTGCTGGTTGTTGTGTTGGTGCTGGCTGCTGTGGTCTGGGCTAAAGCCGCGGGGCTCAGCCCCAGCACGGCGAGGGTCAGCAGAGAGTAGCGCAGCCGCTGCCAAGGCGCGGCGTAGTTCTGATGTTGCATGTTGTGTGCTTCCGTTTTGTTATGGGTATCTGAGGAATGCGCAGCAATGTTCCTGGTGAATTTATGAGCTGGCTCCGTAACTTGATACCAAATAACAAGCAAAAACAGGGGGCATGGACACGAGGCGCGGACAGCAGGTGCTGAGCGCGCGGCTGGGTGGCATCAATGGTAAGCAGAAGACATCAGTGGCGACTGACAGGTATCAGTGGCAAGCAGAAGACATCAGTAGCAACTGGCGGGTATTTGCACTGAATAGTCAGCAGCAGTGGCGTCAACTGCAACCATCAGGCCCGCACTCGCCGTCAGCGTCCTGCCGCCAGTTCCTGCGAAAAACCACCCCGACTGAACCACAGGACGAAGCGGCCGTATTACGCGTCATCAGCCGGGGCAGATGTGTCAAACCGGCAAAATAAAGTTGTGATCCCTGCAGGCCACCCGCGCGTTCTTTTGACGGGTTTAACTACAGTCAATAAGGAAATCGTGATGAAATTTCGTGCACTTTTGAATACTCAATTGCTGGCTGGTTTGTTGCTGTGCTCAGGCGCTGCGCTGGCGCAGGCCGATATTGTCGACACTGCGGTGTCTGCCGGTAGTTTTAATACGCTGGTGACCGCCGTCAAAGCCGCTGAACTGGTCGACACGTTAAAAGGCCCAGGCCCATTCACCGTGTTCGCCCCCAATGACGCTGCTTTTGCCAAAGTGCCGGCCGCCGATCTCAATGCCTTGCTGCAGGACAAAGCGGCGCTGAGCAAAGTGCTGACCTACCATGTGGTGCCAGGCAAAGTGCTGGCGGCCGATGTGGTGAAGTTGTCCTCAGCCAAAACAGTACAGGGCCAGGAGCTTAAAATTACCGTCAAAGACGGTACTGTCTTTGTCGATGGCGCCAAGGTGCTGAGCACCGACATTCAAACCAGCAACGGTGTCATTCATGTCATTGACGCTGTGGTGATGCCGAAGTAAGCGCAGCTGCTGCGCTTTGCTCTGTCAAAGCAGGCACAGCGCAGCTTTTGTTAACACCAGCGACTCACAACAGCCTGCGCTGACAGCCGCAGTCAGCGAGCCTCAGGACTGACGCGCCGGCAAAGTGGCGCTTATCAGCACCGTCAGCAATAAAAAGGCCGTCGAGACCCACAAACAGGCCGCCAGGCCCGCCGTCTGGTACACAGCGCCGGACAACAAGGTGCCGAGCAGCCGGCCGATGGCGTTGGCCATATAATAAAAACCGACATCAAGCGACACGCCATCACGGCCCGCCAGCCTGACAATCAGATAACTGTGCAGCGCCGAATTGACCGCAAACACAGCGCCAAACAGCAGCAGGCCACCAATCAAAACCGGTAACGGTGCTGCGCTGTATTGCATGCCGAGGCTTATCAGCAGCGGGATTGCACAAAGTGCGATGGCCCAACCCACCGCAGCAGACGCATCAGGCGCTTTACCGGCTTTTTTGCCGGTGATCATCGGCGCCAACGCCTGCACCGCACCATAACCGATGACCCAGAGCGCTAAAAAACTGCCGATCTGGCGCTGCGACCAGCCAAATTGGCTCGCCAAAGCCAACGGCAAGGCGATAACAAACCAGACATCGCGGGCGCCAAATAAAAACAACCGGGCCGCTGAAAGTTTGTTGATGGCGGCGCTTTTGGAGAATAAATCTTTGAATTTGGGCTTGAAGGTACTTTTGCCAAGGTCTTTTTTCAGCAACAACACACTGAGTAGCCAAATCGCGGCAAGAGCTGCCGCCATGCTGCCCACCGCGCCCTGAAAGCCCAGTTGACTGAGCAGCAGGCCGCCCAAAAAGAAGCCAACCCCTTTGAGCGCATTTTTCGAGCCGGTCAGCAGCGCGACCCACTTGTACAAAGCGCCCTGTGCATCGGCTGGCAGCAGTAGTTTGAGCGAACTTTTCGCGCTCATTTTATTGAGATCTTTGGCAATACCGGACAGCGCCTGCGCCGCCATCACCCACACCACCGTCAGCATCGGTGCCGGCACCAGCAGCATCGACAACGCCAACACCTGCAACAATAAGCCAAACTGCATGGTTTTATTCAGGCCAATACGGGCGCCCAGCCAGCCGCCGACCAGATTGGTGATGACGCCAAACAGCTCATAAAACAAAAACAGCGACGCAATCGCCAGCGGGCTGTAGCCGAGCTGATAAAAATGCAGCACGACCAACATGCGCAGTGCGCCGTCGGTCAGCGTAAAAGCCCAGTAATTGCCGGTCACCAGCAGATACTGCTGCAGGCCGCTGCGGTGTGGGGTTTCAGTCATAGCGCTTTGACTCGTACTTGATTGTGCCTAACTGTGATTACCCGTCAGCCACGCTCAGCACGGCGGTGAAGTCTCACCTGCCAATGCCGGCGTTTAACCGAGGAGCTGCGGTGTTTAAGCCTGCGAGTCCGCCAGGCCAACCAGGCGCGCCAGCTCGACCGTGCGGTTGGCATAACCCCATTCGTTGTCGTACCAGGCATAGATTTTCAGCTGAGTGCCATTCACCACCATAGTCGACAGCGCATCAATCACGCTGGAGCGCGGGTCGGTTTTGTAATCGACCGACACCAGCGGCCGCTCTTCATAGCCCAAAATACCATGCAGCTCGCCGTCGGCAGCGGCTTTGAGCAGCTGGTTTACTTCCTCTGCGCTGGTGGCGCGCGCCACTTCAAACACACAATCAGTCAAAGACGCATTGGCCAGCGGCACCCGCACCGCATGGCCGTTTAAGCGGCCTTTGAGCTCTGGGAAAATCTCGGTAATGGCCGTCGCTGAGCCAGTCGTCGTCGGAATTAAGCTGGCGCCACAGGCACGGGCGCGGCGTAAATCCTTGTGCGGCGTGTCCAGAATCGACTGAGTATTGGTTAAATCGTGGATGGTGGTGATGGAGCCATGTTTGATGCCCAGCTTTTCGTGGATGACTTTCACCACAGGCGCCAAGCAATTGGTGGTGCAGCTGGCCGCCGTGACAATGCGGTGCTGCGCTTTATCAAACAGCTGATGATTAACGCCCATCACTACATTGAGCACGCCCGGCTCTTTGACCGGGGCGCTGACCACCACACGCTTCACACCTTGGGCTAAATAAGCCTCCAGCACCGTTTTGCTTTTCATCTTGCCGGAGCATTCGATGACAATGTCACAGCCCGACCAGTCGGCATCAGCAATGGTTTTGTGCTGACTGACGGCGATCTGCTGGCCCTTGATGACGATGCTGTCAGCGGTTGCGCTGGCCTGATGCCCCCAGCGGCCATGCACTGAGTCAAAATTCAGCAGATGGGCAAAAGTAGCGGCGTCGCCGGCCGGGTCGTTGATGCGGACAAATTCAAACTCCGGCCAGTCAAAAGCGGCACGAAGTGCCAGCCGGCCAATGCGGCCAAAGCCGTTAATCCCTACTTTAATGGTCATTGTGAAGTCCTCAAAAAATGGCAACGCTCAGGCGCCGGCCAGCTGATTAAAATATTCGACATGCGGCGGCAGTGTCAGTGCATAAGGGCGAAGCGCTTGTACTTTGCTTTTCACCAGATCTTTGCTTAAACCGCGCTCCAGCAGAATTTGCGCTGCCAGCAAACCGGTGCGACCAGAGCCACCTTTGCAGTGGATGGCCACAGTTTTACCTTGCGACAGCAATTGATGCACCGCTGGGCCAGCCAGCTGCCACGCTTCTGCGAAATCAGCTTGTGGCGCCTGGTCGTCTTCAATCGGGCAGTGAAACCAGACTAATCCAGCCGCCTGGCAATACTCGCCAAGCGCTTGCGCCTGATGAGCTGCCAGTTCTGACGCAGGCATCAGCGTAATGAGTGCACTTGCACCGGCATGTTTAAGCGTTGCGAGCGCGTCCTGTACAGAGGTGCCTTTGGTGCCGGGACATGGGGTAAATATCAGAGCTGCGGTCGCAGTCTGATCAACTGCTAATACATCAAATGGATGAGACATCAAAATTCCTCAATAACATCAAACAGGTTGAAACCAATGGCGGGTGCGGTTGGCAAAAGCCACCAGCGATAACATCACAGGTACTTCGACTAACACGCCAACGACAGTGGCAAGCGCAGCCCCGGAATGCAGGCCAAACAGTGAGATCGCCACGGCGACCGCCAATTCAAAGAAGTTACTGGCGCCAATCATGCCGGCCGGCGCGGCAATATTGTGTGGCAGCCTGAGTTTGCAGCCGGCGAAGTAGCTCAAAGCAAAAATGCCATAAGTCTGGATAAGAAGCGGTATAGCAATCAGCACAATCGCCAGCGGCTGGCTGATGATAGTCTGCGCCTGAAACCCGAACAGCAGCACCACAGTGGCCAGCAAACCAAAGATGGACCACGGCTTTATCTGACCGGTAAAACGACGAATAGCCCACTCACCAGCGCCGGTGCGGCTGAACAGCACATGACGGGTGATCACACCGGCCAGCAGCGGCAATACCACGTAAAGCAGCACCGACAGCAACAACGTCGACCAGGGCACAGTAATATCGGAGACCCCCAGCAACCAGGCGCTGATCGGCGCAAAGGCAACAATCATGATGAGGTCATTGACGGACACCTGAACCAGCGTGTAATTGGCGTCACCCTTAGTCAGCTGGCTCCAGACAAACACCATCGCAGTGCAAGGGGCTACGCCTAATAAAATCATGCCGGCGATATATTCGGTGGCTGTTTGCGGGTCGACCCAATCGGCAAATAACAGGCGGAAAAACAACCAGCCCAACAGTGCCATGGTAAAAGGCTTCACCAACCAGTTAATCACCAGCGTAAGCACCAGGCCGGTTGGCTTTTTACCGATGTCGCGAATCGCCGAGAAATCCACCTGCACCATCATCGGGTAAATCATCAGCCAAATCAGCAGCGCAATGACGCCGTTGACTTGTGCATACTCAAAGGCCGCGACGGCCTGAAATACCCCAGGTTGCCAGAGCCCGGCCACAATGCCGGCCACCATGGCTAAAGCGACCCACAGTGATAAATAACGTTCAAAAATACCCATGTTCACTCCTGCTGATGCAGTTGTACTTCCATACCAGCCGTGACCGGGAATCGTGCAGCGATGGCCGCTAACATCGTACTGTCTGGCCGCTGTTCAGCCTGGATCAGGGCCTCTGCCCTTTGTTGTAAGGCTTGAAACAGCGCCGCAAACTCGTGTTGTTGCATCGCTGTGCTCAGGCCTGCACGGGTCGGATCCGGCAAGGACCAATGCGCTTTTACTGCGCTGCCGAACCAGACCGGGCAGGATTCACCGGCGGCCTGATCACAGACGGTGATCACCAGATCCGGGGCATAATGGGCTAAATCATCCCAACTTTTGCTGGCAAGCCCGGTCGTCCTGATCTGCCTGTCAGACAGATACTGCAACGTCAGCGGATGCACCTGCCCACGCGGCGCTGAGCCGGCGCTTTGCACCTGAATGTCGGCCGATTTGCCAGCCTGCTCCGCAGCATGGCGAAAAACTGCTTCAGCCAGAATGCTGCGACAAGCGTTATGGGTGCATAAAAACAAGATGTTCATCGGTTGCTCCGGCGCTGTTGTTTAGCAAAGGGACATTCAGGTGCAACAGGCTTTGGCGCGCTCCGGACGCTCGCCCATCGCACACAGATTTTGCAGTAAAGGCGTTAATAGCGCTGTGTTCTGTGTGCGGGTTTGTTCCAATGTTTCATGGGTCCACGCGGGTAATTCCGGATTGAGCCGGTAAAACACCCACTGGCCCTGCCGGCGGTCCAGCAGCACTTTGGCACTGCGCAGCATCGCCAGGTGACGGGAGATTTTAGGCTGCGACTGACCCAGCGCCGACATCAGCTCACACACACAGAGCTCGCCTTCCTGCGCGATCAGCAGCAGCGAGCAGAGCCGGGTTTCATCGGCCAGCAGTTTAAAAAAATCGACCGGGTGCAGGTCTGAAGAGGTGAGCGATTGCATCATACGCCTTATATCCGATTAGCCATATATGCCAGATATCATATATATGGAAAAGCATATGTCAAGACAGCTCTGCTGGTCTGAGCGCTGATTGGTATCACTCATGCACATTTTGCGCAGCGCCGTCGCCAGTTAGCCGGATAAAGGCCTGCTCAAACAATGCCGGCCAGGCATTGAGACCGACGTGCCCAGGCTCGGCCAGGCCAGAGCCATGCAGATGCGCACCATTTCTATGCACAACCAGCCGGGGATCATGCACCGGCCGGCGCACTATTCGTGACCCGATAACAAGATCCCACGGCGGATCAGCGCAGCAGGATGGTATCCAGCACAGCCCCGCCACGATGAATACCGCCTTCGTTGTGTTGTGCCGGCTTAGTCCGGCATAAATAACCGCCGTAACGAGCCTGCTCACCCAGCGTGAAGATACCCAGTTCTGTGATATGCCCGCTTGCCCTGCTGGCCTGGCCATGACGCACTATTTGCAAGGCTTCCTGACGTATTGCGGCATCAATCGGCGCCATCAGTAAATCAGCAACATCGGCTTGTGCCAGTTGCTCTGCAGCCGCCGGACCACGCGCCACGTTACCGCCACCTTCCTGTTGGGTTTTGTACCAGTAACCTTGTGCTATCAGCTGCTGCGCCTGAGCCGGGGTTAATTCCCGCACGGCAAATGAGGGTTGCACCGCTTGCTGCAGCATGGCGATGGCGGTGTCGCTCAGCCCAAACTGCGCGGCAACAGTTTGTGGGCTGGCCAGCAACAACGCGCTGAACTGATGCTGGAACCATTTGCTGCCCGTCAGCTGACCTGCCAGTGTCGGACATTGCACCACCTGCGCCTGCTCCAGTTTTGCTCTGAACTGCCAAAAGGCTTCATCCAGCTCTGCAGCCGGGTTATAGCCGGTTCGCCAGTACAACAAATCGACCTGCTGTGCCTGCCAGCACAATTGGTTGTGCTGATCAAAAGTACCTTGTAACAGCTGACAGATCGTCACGCGCTGCACCTGCACACCCAGGCGCTGCACTTCATCGCACAACAACTGCTGGTCAAAAATATTATCTTCATCCGCCTCAACGACGATCAGCATCAGTGGCTGACGCCTTTCTGCCGCTTTGGGCGAAAACGCCATGCTGATGGCCGCCCCGGCTAACAACGCGGCCTGAGAGCGGATAGCATCGTTTCGCGCAAAAGATGGCGGCTGATTGTGAGGCCAGTGATGTTGTAGCAGGCGCAGATACCGGCTGTTCAGCGGCCCCATACCGGCCGCAATCGGATTGGATTCTACCCAGCGCCACTGTTGATGCTGGTCCAGCAGAAAATCGTGCCGGTTCAGCAGCAGATCCCGGCGCTGGCCTCTGACGTGCTCGGAGCGCCGGTCCGGGCACTGCGCCTGCAGCGTATGGAGGGTGCGCCAGATATGGCCTGGCACTGTTGGCGAGTCTCGCAGTCCCGCCAGCAGCGTCAACAGCCAGGGCGTTTTTGCCGCAGCCTGTGCCTGGATCTGCCCGAGCAACTGCGCCAGTTGCTGCACTTCGCTAAATTGTGCGCTCGTCAGCTGCCAGGGCGTCAGGGAGACGGGAACCGGCATAAAACCAGCCGGGTTTTGTAAGCCGAGTCGCTCGGTTTGCAGTTGCTGACTGACCTGCTTCACCAGCATGTCCGGGCAAGCCTGCGCATCTTTTGACGTCGGGGCCTCTGCCTGCGTTGCTGTCAGCGGTTCACGACAGCAGCGCGCCACATGCGTCAGGACCGCCACAGGTTTTGCCCGGGTTTTGGCTGTTTGGTTGTGC
>CBINNO010000100.1:0-13067 GCA_966252055.1 uncultured Rheinheimera sp.
CGGCTTATTGTTGTTTCTGCAGAAAATCCTGCAATTTGCTTTTGAGCTTGTCTTCCACTTTCTGTTTGGCTTTGTCTTTGGCCGCTTTGCTGATGTCCGGCCGGATCTTCAAGGCCTGCCAGGGGCCTTTGACGCGCACCGGAATAGTCAGGCCTTTAGTGTCGGTTTTCGCGCCCTGCCCTTCAATCGACGCCACCAGCTGACTGGTCAGCACATAATCGAGCTGCTGCGCCGGCAAATCGACACGGCCCTGTCCGCTTAACCGCAGCAGCGGGCTGGCCAGCTGCAGATCTGAACTTGAGCCCAGGCCCTGACTGAACTGCAAACTGGCTGAAAGCTCTGAAAAGTCAGTGCTTTGCGACTCACTGAAGTCTTTATCCAAATCAATCCCTGCCAGATTGCCTTTGATGGCCTCGCCGGCGCTGCGCACTATCGCCGCGATGTTGGCGCCACGCACCGCACCATCCTGAAAGCGAAAACTGAACGTGCCGGCCAGATTGTCAATCAACGCGCGCTGACTCTGGCCTTTGCTGCTCAGTTGCCATTGCAGGCTGCCTTTGCCCATCAGCTTGTTAAAACCGATGGCATCAGTCAGCAGCGGCTCTGCCGCGACGGCCTGCAGGTTAAAATCGGTGCTGAGCTGATAGGGTTTTGCTTTGAGGTCAAGCGCAATCACACCGCTGCCGGTGCCCTGATAGGCCTGCAATTCGCTGAGCCTGACACTGAGTACTTTGCGCTCGGTTTTCAGCTGCAGTTTGCTGGCACCGAGTTTAATCTCTTTGAACTGTAAAGCTTGCACACTCAGTTGCTGGTCCAGCTCAACCTGGGTCAGCGCCGTCAAATCGAGCGGTTCTTCACTCCATTGCAACCTGGTTTTATCGGCTTTTTCGGCGGGGCCTGCGGCCACAGCTGGTAAATAAGGATTCAGATTAACGGCGCCCAGTTCAAGCTTACCCACTGCCCGCAGCGGGCTTGTCAGCCACAGCTGCTGCTTGCCTTTGAGGCTGATACCATCCAGTTCACCGGACAGATCATTGAGCTGCAGTTCCTGATCGTGCCACAGCAAATTGGCTTTGAGGCTAAAGGCTTGCAGTACCTTAGCGTCGGCCTCACTGGTGATGCCCTGCCACTGCAATAAATCCCGCAACGAGGGGCTGCTCAGCTCTACCGTCCCTTGCAGATTTTGCTGATAGTCGCCGCTGAGCGCTAAATCCAGCACGTCATTTTCCAGGTCCAGCTGTAAGCGGACCGGCTGATGCGCCAGCAAGGCCGCCAGATTGTCCAGCTGCAGGTTCAGCTGCTGACGTTTTTCCAGATATTCGGCTTCCCCTTTGATTTTTAACGGGCTTTGCAGGCTGTCGAGGCCAATGTTCAATTGCAGTTTGCTGAGCAATTGCTCAGTGCCATTTTGTAAATCAACATAACGCAGCATGCCATCTTCAATCCGGATGTCACCGAGCTGCACCGACGGCAACGCGACAGCTTCAGCACTTGTCTGTTGTGCGGCGGCTTCAGTGGCTGCGGTACTCGCCTTCGTGGCAGCAGGATGCGTGCTGGCAGCGGCCGGCGGTTGCAAAAACTGCCAGTTGGCTTTGCCTTTGGCGTCTTTTTCCAGATACAGCACTGGTTTTTGCAGCACAAAACTGTCCACCGCTAAAGTGCCACTGCCACTGAGCGCCGACCACAACGTCTGCCAGGGCAACGCCAGGGTCAGCTTTTGTGCCGTTAACATATCGCGCTCCGTCGACCCCGGCGCATTGGCAAAGCGGATTTGATTGAGCTCAAGCCCGAGCGTCGGAAACCAGTTCAGCGCAATGTCCCCTTCCACCTGCAGTGGACGGCCGGTGGCGGCTTCGACCCGGCTGCTGACCTGTTGCCACAGCTGGGTCGGGCTTAGCAGGCTGGATAAGGTAAAAGCTATGGCCACGAGCGCCAGCAGCACAGCGGCGCTTATTTTCAGTACAGTTTTCATCAGCAATCCTTCTTCTTACCATCACATCTTTGCCGGCGCTGCAATGCCGGCATGACAGGAATGGGTCACCTTAACAAGCCAAACTGAATCCCGGCTGGCTGCACTTTGACACAAGACACACATCTGTCGCCTGAAAATCTCACTTAAACTCATTCAGTTGCAGGGATATGACGCCGTTGCCACACTGAAGTTTCCAACAAAAACAAAACCCGGGAACATCGATGAAACAGCATCACAACAGGCTGGCGGCCGCTATTTTCAGCGCGCTGCTGGCATTTGGCACCCTGCAAAGCGCCACCGCGCTGGCGGCATCGCCAGAGCGCACACTTTCAGCACCTGAACGCCAGCAAGGCGAAGGGCCCTATAACCGGCTGATTTTACGCGGCGGCACTTTTATCAGTGGCGAAGGCGCCCCGCCGGTTGGCCCGGTCGACATTGTGATTGAAAAAGACCGCATCAGTGAAATTACCGCCGTCGGCAATCCGGGTGTGCCGGTGCTGCCCGAAGGCCGGCCCAAAGCGGGCCCCGGCGATAAAGAAATGGACGTCAGCGGCATGTATATTCTGCCGGGTTTTATCGACATGCATGGCCATATCGGCGGCTCAGCGCCCGGTACACCGGCTGAGTATGTGTTTAAACTGTGGCTGGCCCACGGCATCACCACAGTGCGCGAGCCGGGCAGTTTTAATGGCGTCGACTGGACACTGAAGCATGTCAGAGCGGCCGAACAAAACCGTATCGTCGCACCAAGAATTGTGCCTTATATCGGTTTTGGTCAGGGCCTGAGCAAACCGGTGTTCAGCCCGGACCAGGCCCGCCAATGGGTGCGCGACATCAAAAAAGCCGGTGCGGCCGGCATCAAATTTTTCGGTGCGCCTAAAGCTATTATCAACGCGGCACTTGATGAAGCGAAAAAACAGCAGCTTGGCACTATGATGCACCATGCTCAGCTGAACGTGATGCAGACCAATGTGCTCGACAGCGCCCGTATGGGGCTGACGTCGATGGAACACTGGTACGGCCTGCCGGAGGCGCTTTTTACCGGCCAGACCATTCAGCATTATCCGCCGCATTATAACTATCAGAACGAGCAGGACAGATTCGGCAGCGCCGGTGAGCTGTGGAAACAAGCCGCTGCGCCTGGCTCTGACAAATGGAATGCGGTGCGTGACGAGCTCGTCAGCCTCAATTTCACCATCAACCCGACCCTGACCATTTATGAAGCGACCCGCGATGCCGAAGCGCAGCGCAATGCCATCTGGCATCAGGACTACACCCTGCCGACGCTGAGCAATTTCTTTAAACCCAACCGTTATGCCCATGGTTCCTTCTGGTTTGACTGGAGCACTGATCAGGAAATCGCCTGGCGGGAAAATTACCGGCTGTGGTTTGCCTTTTTAAACGACTTTAAAAACCATGGCGGCCGCGTGACGGCCGGCTCAGATGCCGGCTATATCTACAAAATTTATGGCTTTTCTTACATTCAGGAACTGGAACTGCTGCGCGAGGCCGGATTTAATCCGCTTGAAGTGGTCCAGGCAGCCACCCTGAACGGCGCCCAGGCGCTTGGCCTGGACAAAGACATTGGCAGCCTGGTGCCGGGCAAAAAAGCCGACATGGTGATTGTGGCGGAAAACCCGCTCGCTAACTTTAAGGTGCTGTACGGCACCGGGCATTATCGCCTCAATGCCGACAACCAGCCGGAGCGCAGCAAAGGCGTGCGGTATACCGTCAAAGACGGCATCGTCTATGATGCGCAGCAGCTGCTTGGCGACGTGCGCGCTATGGTCAAAGCCGCCAAAACCGCGGAAGCAAACACCCGCTGAGTTTGCAAGCGCCCTTGCCAGAACCCGTTGTGTGCCAGCACGCCGCGGGTTCTGCGTTTTCCCTCAACGCAGAATAAAACCTCACAGACCGCTTTGGCTCCTTTGGCACCAAATCACGGGGGCGCCAAGCGGGGGCATCAAAGCGGGCCTGCACCAACCTGATCTTTTCCGAAAGCTTGCAGCTGGCGTCAGGCCTTGCTTGCGTCCATCTGGCTAAACGGCGGCAGCCTTTTGTCAGGAAGGGTGAAGAGAGAAGTTAAGTTTATTTAAGTCTGAGCCACGCTCCCTGTCGCCACATCTGCCGGCGGCTTGGTATTCGCCCCGCAACGCCCCTCAGGCTATGCCTTTGTCTCATCACACTTTTTCACAAATAAGGCCTGATGCGCGCACCACTGCCTGGCTTGTGCACAGGTAAAGTATTGTTTTTCCGAAAACTTAATCGTTTTTGCTGGCTCAGACCAGGCAGGCCATTTGAGCGCAATCAGGAGTCCGCCATGCAGCACAATACATCATCCAGTCGTCGTCAGTTTATCCGTCAGTTTGGCTTTGCCCTGGCCGCCGCGCCTCTGGTCGGGCTGGTCGCCTGTGGTGGCGGCGGCGAAGAAAGCACCACCACTGAAAGCAGCAGTAGCGACAGCAGCACAGGCACCAGTACTGGTGGCAGCACGGGCGGTAGCAGCGGTAGCAGCACCAGCTGGGCCAGTGGCGGCACTTCAGTGATGACGGCAAATTTCCCGGCAGACAGCTTGTTTGACCTCGGCAGCAGTTGCACGCTGGCGCTGACCAAAAACCTGACCGAAGGGCCCTGCTATTTCGCCGCCGACACGCTGGACGATATTTCCGAAAACCAGACCGGCTTACCGATGCAGCTGTGCCTGCGGGTCGTCAACAGCCAGTGTCAGCCGGTGTCAGGCCTTGAAGTGGAAGTCTGGCACTGCGATGTGGAAGGCATTTACTCCGGCAACACCAGCGGCAGCCGTGACAGCGCCCGCTTTGCCGGCAGTTTCTGTACCGGCAATGACGCCGACGCGGTCAAAGCCAAATGGTTTCGCGGCACGCAGGTCACCGACAGCAACGGCCGGGTCAACTTCAAAAGCTGCTTTCCCGGCTGGTACTCCGGCAGGACTATCCACATTCACTTCCGGGTGCGCAATAACAACAATGACCAAGTGATTTCGCAGTGTTGTTTTGCCGACAGTCTGACCGAGGAGATCTGCACCACGCACCCCAATTACAGCAGCCGCGGCAAACAGGACACCGTGTTATCCGGCGGCCGCGACAATGTCTTTGGCAGCAGCTACAGCGATTTTCTGTTTAACACCGCCCGCAACAGCGACGGCTCCATGCTGGTGTGGAAAAACATCCGGCTGAGCAGCTGAATCGCGTGAATCGCCTGATCGCTCAAGCAAGACACGCCGGGCCTGCCGGCGATAAAAAACTGGTCAGCCAGCTGTGCAGTCATTATGCTGGCGACTTTTCGGTTTATGGTCTTTCTGCACACAAATGGCACTGCTTTGGCTGGTTACCCTGATTTGGGCTTTTAGTTTTTCGTTGATTGGCGAATTTCTCGCCGCCAGTGTCGACCCTTACATCGCGGTCAGCAGCCGGATGCTGCTGGCGTTGTTGCTGTTCTCGCCTTTCCTGCTGAAGCATCGTATCGCACCGGCGCTCGCGCTGCGGCTGGCCGGCATCGGCGCGGTGCAGCTTGGTCTGATGTATTTGCTGCTGTATCACAGCTTTTTGTACTTAAGCGTGGCCGAAGTGTTGCTGTTTACCATCCTGACGCCGGTTTACATTTCAGTGCTGGATTATTACTGGCAGCACCGGCGGCTGCATTGGCGCTGGCTGGGGCCGGCGCTGCTGGCAGTGCTCGGCGCTCTGGTGATCCGCTATCAGCAACTGAGCAGCGAATTCTGGCTCGGCTTGGTGCTGATCCAGGCGGCTAACTGCTGCTTTGCATTCGGCCAGGTCGCCTATCGGCGTTTGCCGCTGGGAGATGCGATGGCGCAAAGCCGGCCCTTTGGCTGGTTTTTTGTCGGCGCCACCCTGGTCAGCCTGCTTGCCACTCTGCTGTTTGCCAACTGGCAGCGACTGCCATCAACATCGACAGAATTTGGCATTCTGGCCTGGCTCGGACTGGTTGCCTCCGGCCTCGGTTATTGGCTGTGGAATGCCGGCGCCCGCCAGGTCAGCGCCAGTCAGTTGGCCGTGATGAACAATGTGCTGATCCCGGCAGGGCTGCTGGTCAACTTTGTGTTCTGGCAGCACAGCGTCAACTGGTGGAGCTTGACTCTCGGTTCGCTGCTGATCCTGATGTCGCTGCGCTGGGCCAGCCGCACCGCAGAGACCGCCCAGCCCAACGCTTTAAAAAGCACCGCCTGAACCGCGACGCGGTCAGGCGGGCCAGTCCGCTTTATTTCGCGCTGTGACTTCGCTCTGTTGTTTCGCGCTGTTACTTCGCGCAGTTACTTCGCTTTGACTAACGGCTGCGCATTCAAAAAGCCCCAGACAAAATCCGCCTGCAACACCTGCAGTTTCGGATTGCTGTTGTTGTCGTTGAAATACCAGGCCGGATTTGGGATGCCATGATGACTGCGGAAATAGCCAAAGTCGGTCAGGTCACGCTCAAACACCGACAAGGCCAGGAAATGGCCAGTGACGGTTTTTGGATCCGGCGCCTGGCCGGCCGTTAAGCCGAGTGCCGCCACACCGGCTCTGGCATGACAACTGATGCAACTGGAGCCATCCATAAAACCTGCTTCAGTGATGGAATTGCCCAACAAGGTTGGTTGCCCCACTGCGTTGACAAACTCGGTCTGCGCCCCTTTTAAGCGGAAATTAAGCCAGGCCGCATCGGTTGGACTGGGTTCAGCCGGTTTGCCGGCGTCCTGACTGGCACTGTCGGTGCCGACTTTGACGCCCGCCAGCATTTTTTGCAGCTCAGGCCGGATTTGCTCCTTCGGATACAACTGGTCCGGCGCAAACACCACGGAGGGCTGGTTCAGTTGATCTGACTGCTGTTTCGGACTGACATAGTTAGCCGCAGTGCCGGCTGGCCGCGGATCGGCGCTGTCATAACCAAAAGAGTCATTGCAACCAGTCACATCACAACGCCCTGGGATCAACCGATGCTCAAAAGTGGCCCAGACCCAGTTCGGAATATCTTTTGATGAAATATGAAACGCCGCCAGATGATGCGGGCCAGTCAGGTTACACTGCGCGTCGTTACCGCCGCTGGCCGGCACCAGACCAAGCGCGGTCAGATCTATCTGGGTGGCCAGCTGTTTCACCGGATATTGCTCGGGTGAGCTGTCGATGCCCAGTTGTTGCAGCACCCGCTGATGCACCCAGTTACTTTTGATCATGATGGCATCGGATGGCAGGTCGATTTTGACCAGCTCGCCTTTGTCATTGCGGCTCGCAGAGCGATTGGGCCTGTGATAAGGCGCATCCTGTTTCAGATTGGCACTGCTGGCGAAAAACACCGCCAGGGCCCCGTCGGCGTTATACAGATTGTTGCGATACAGATAGTCATGAAATGGCAGGTTACGGATGGTCAGCTCGGCATTGGTCTGCCGCAAAATACGGCCAATGCTCTGGGCATCTTTGGGCGCGATTTTAGCCAAAATTGCCGGCACTAAATCTTTGCTGCTGCCATCGACGCTGTAGCTGGCGCAATCCTGCGGTCCCGCTGAAGCGCTGCTTTTTAACAGCTTCATGCTGGCTTGATTAAGCTCAGCAGCATTGAACGGCCGCAGCGGGTTCAGCTCGCTGTGAAAAGGCAAGCGGGTATGGCGTGCCAGCTCCGGCGCGCCCTGTAGCTGGCCAGCCTGTGCGCTGCCGGCTTTAAACAGCGCTTTGAGCTTTGGCGCATAATGCAGGCCGGGAAACACCGGGCAATGACCGGCTTTGCCATCATTGCTGTTTGGGTCACAGCAATCGGTCGTTTTACTGCCGGCCTGGCAAAGCGGATAAGGCGCCGCCGGCCAGTTCTGCGCTTCGTCCGCCCAGTTGCTCCAGAACCGGTCATTGATGACATCGGCAAACAGTTTCCAGGCAAACAGGTCCGGGCAGGTCATGGCCGGATTGCTGATCGGCTTGCCGGTCAGACTGCTGACAGGCACCAGCACGCCGTCTTTTTGCTGCACAGCGCAGTACTCTGCATCCTGCGGCGCCGCCAGAAAATACATGGCCTTATCGATATTTGAAGGTGCTGCCTGTGCACTGGCAGCCAGCCCAAAGGTAAAAAAACAGGCGGCTGTCAGTGACAACCTGCGTAATGGGGTGACATCCCTGAGATCCGGCATAGTTGACTCCGTAGTTTGCAGTGGTTTGTGTTGAGTTTCGCTGCGACAGGCCTCATCACCAACTGACAAACGCAGTCCGGCGCAGGCCTACAGGCAGTCTGGCCGGCTGCTGCAAAAACGCGAAGGTTCCTATTCCGGAAAATCTGATAAATTGCTGATATTTTTTACCTGCCAACACATCCTTCGCGGTGACGACCACATTGACGCGGGTCTAACCGAATGTCGGTGCGGGAAGCGCCGGGTGACCAGCCCGAGCTGTCGCGCGACGAACTGGTCCTGCGCTCGTTTAGTACCCTTTTAGGGTGCATCTGGCCCAAAACAAACTAGCTATCTTAGATTTATCATTTTTTTATCATTTTTATTCCTGACCGCCGGATTGTTTTGACCAAGGCCGCTTGCCAATATCGGACCGGCAAAGCAGCAGATGCTTTGTCATTCAACAGAGAAGGAATAACAAAAATGTCAAAGAACAAGATGATCGAAGAATTTGCAATTCACGAATTAGAACAACGGGTTGAATTTGGTCTGTGTGGTGGTGGCGGCGGTGGTAACGGCGGAGGCGGCGATGGCGGCGGCGGTAAAGAACCCATCTGCGACCCGGGCACCTGCCCACAGGAAAACTAATACTGCCACAACAGCTGCAGTGCTTTGCACTGCTGCTGTTGACGACCTGCCAGCTGCTTGTTACCGCAAATTGTTACCGCAAACCTGTTTTGCTGCTGACCACTCCGCTGCGGATTGCTCTGATGTTAGCTGCTCCGGCCTTAGCAGCTCCGGTATTAGCAGCTCTGAAGTTGCCAGGATGTCAGCGCCCCACCTGCTGGCATCCACCAACCCTGTTCATCTGCACCACAGATTTAATCTGCGCTACAGGCCAAATCAGCGGCAGCCGTCGCCGGGGTCAGCCGGATATTGGCCAGCGTGACCTGCCAGGCGCCCTGACTTTGCAGCACAAAAGGCTGATACAGATGGTTTTGCGCCGCGCCGGCTTTGGCAAAGCAGGCTAAATCAATAGTCAGCTTCTGCCACTGGCCAGCGGCTTTTTGCACCAGCACAGGCGTTAAATCAAGCTGGGCGCCACATCCACTGCCACAGGACTGGCCAAGCAGCAGCGGCATTTGCGGCAGCGCCGACCATTTAAGGTCAAACACCAGCTGACCATAAGCGCGCACATCCAGCGCTGCGGTACTTTTGAGGACGAGCTGAGCCCCGCCCTGCTGCCAGTCCAGCAACAGAGCATCTTCCTGCTTTTGCCAGTTGACGGCGCTCAGCTGTAAAGCACCATCCGGGCTTGCCGCTTTATTGCCACTGACTGCAGTTTCGCCGTCCTGCGCCGCCGCACTTTGCAGCACCAGTTGCAAGCCAGCCGCGGGCCGGCGTTCAAACAAGGCGTATTGCGTGCTGGCTTTGCTGCTGACGCTGCCAGTTTCGGGCAAATCGTCGGCCAGTTGCTGCGCCTGGTGCACGCTTAAGCCGTATCCCAGCGCAAACAAGGGCGCATAAGCAACGTCGCCATGATTAAGCGGCCCGCCGTCCGGCACTTTGGGCCAGCTGAACGACAGACGGCCAGTGAAATCATGCTGCACTTTGCCGGCCGCGTCGCGTAGCAACAGATCCGCCACCGCATCGCCGGCGGTGCCCGGCAACCAGGCCGCGACAAAAGCGGTGGAGGCGTTCAGCTCCGGATTGACCCACAAAGGCCGGCCCGACAAAAACACCGTCACCACCGGAATGCCCGCCGCCTTGAGGCCTTGCAGCAGTTGCAGGTCGCGCCCGCCTTGTGGCTGGCCGGCCTGATAATCCAGCGTGCTGACATCGCCATCAAATTCGGCATAGGGATTTTCGCCAATCACCACAACGGCGACGTCCGGTTTTTGCTGATAACGGCCGTCGACACTGAGTTCCACCACGCCACCGGCCGCTTTCACCTGACGGGCAATGCCGGCATAAATGGTCTGTCCTTGCGGGAAATCAGCATTGCTGGTGCCGGTGCCCTGCCAGCTGACGGTCCAGCCGCCGCTTTGTTTGGGTATCGAATCCGCGCCATCACCGGCGACCAGAATGCGCTGCTTCGGTGCCAGCGGCAGCAGGCCCTGGTTGTTTTTCAGCAGCACCAGCGATTCGCGTACCGCCTGTGCAGCCAGTGCCTGATGCGCTTTGGCGCCAATCAGCGCCTGCTCCGCGCCCCTCGCCACTGGCCCCGCCACTGCAGAAGGCCGCGCTTTGAACAACTGCGTCCTGAATTTGACACGCAAAATCCGGCTGACCGCATCGTCCAGCCGCGCCCGGCTGATTTCGCCTGACGCGACTTGCGCCAGCGTGTGCTGGTACATGGCCTGCCAGTCTTCCGGCACCATGATGATGTCGATGCCGGCATTGATAGCCGCCGCGCAGCGCTGATTGCTGCAGCCCGGCAACTGGCCATGACCGTTCCAGTCGCCGACCACTATACCGTCAAAGCCGAGCCGCTCTTTTAATACCGTCGTCAGCAGGTAAGGATTGCCGTGCATCTTCTGGCCATTGACGCTGTTAAACGACGCCATCACCGTTTGCACCCCGGCGCTGAGCGCACTGAAATACCCCTGCGCGTGCCAGCGTACCAATTCGGCTTCGCTTAAAACTGTATCGCCCTGATCGCGGCCATTGCCGGTGCCGCCGTCGCCCAGAAAGTGTTTGGCGGTAGCGAGCCGGTGCGGGCCGCTTAAAAAGTCTTTGCTTTGCACATCGCCCTGAATACCGCGCACCAGTGCCGCGCCCAGTTCACGCACAATGGCAGGGTCTTCGCTGTAACTTTCATAACTGCGGCCCCAGCGGTCATCGCGGGCCACCGCCACTGTGGGCGCGAAGATCCAGCTGATGCCGGTCGCGGCCACTTCAGCGGCCGTCGCTTGGCCTATGGCTTCCACCAGCGCGCTGTTGCGCGTGGCGCCCAGGCCAATATTGTGCGGGAACACGGTCGCGCCGCGCACATTGTTATGTCCGTGCACCGCATCTGTGCCCCACAGCGGCGGAATGGCGATGCCATCTTCGCTGTCGTCCATCGCCGCGTCGTACATGGCATCCGCCAGCGCCAGCCAGTCGGCAGCGCCTGCGGCTTTATTGTCATTGGGAAAAGCGCCGCCGCCGTTTAAAAAGGAACCAAAACCGTACTGGCGCATCTGCGCGACGCTCAGCCAGCGAATATCCGGCTGGATCAGCTGCGCCACTTTTTGCGCATCGGTCATGGTTGCCAGCATGGCGCTGATCCGCCCTTCCAGCGCAGGGTCTTTTGGCAAAGCCGGCGCCAGCTGCGGCCAGGCCTGCAGATCTGTACTGGCTGCTTTTTGCCGGCCTGCAGGCGCAGCGCCATCGGTTGGTTCTGCCGCAGTCAGCTGCGTTGCAGAGCCCGCCAACTCTGTATCTTCCGTCTGCGTGACAGTGCTCTGGCCGCTACAGGCCACCAGCCAGCTGCCCGCCAGCAGCAGCGTTGCCACAGCCAAAGGCCGCTTTCGGCTGAAATGAGATGTTTTCATGGTAAATCTCCTGCAACAGCGGACGAGGCATTCGGTGGTGTAAGCCCAGCGAGAGTCGACGGCAGCACCAGACTCAGCACACTGCGCGCCGGCAATGTCACCGCCCAGGGATAAGGCCGGCCATCCAGCGTGATGGCAAAAGTCTGAGGTTTGGCCGCCTGATTTTGCACCAGCAAGGCCAGCGTGCCATCCGGGCGCAAATAAGCCACCTGCGCCAGTTCAGCCAAAGTGTCGTCCGACTGAATGCGCAGCGACCCCGGCGGCGCTATTTTGCTGGCATGCGCGACAATGTAATAAGCCACGTTGCGGCTGATCTGCTGGCCGTCGATGCTGAGCGCGCCTTTACACTCGGTACAACCACCCGGCGTATGCGGTTTAAATTGGCTGTCGGCCGCCAGATTCCACTCCAGTACGTTGCGGGCCGACTGCCGGACCGCGCCAATCATCAGCTGCTCGATATGCCACATCAGGGTCCCGCCAAACTCAGAGCGGCCGCCAACCCATTGCTCCGTGAAATAAATGTCTTTGTCAGGATGGGCGGCCGTCAGCTGGCTTAAATCGCTGATGTCGCCGTTGTACAAATGAAAGGCCGAGCCTTTGATAAATTTGCGCGCCACCGGGTCATTCAGCACTGTGATGGCGTACTCGACATGGTCGGTGTTGTGATCGTAAATCAGAATGTCGGTATCCAGACCCGCTTGCACAAAGGCCGGCCCCAGATGCTGACCGACAAACCTGGCCTGGTCCCAGGCATGCATCAGCAAACTCGGGTTATTACCCGGATGCAGCGGTTCGTTTTGCACTGTGATGGCGTGAATTTTAATGCCATGCGCCGCCATGCCTTTGATGTATTTGACAAAATACTGGGCATAGATCGGGAAATAACGCTCCTGCAGCTCGCCGCCCTGGCTGGACTGATTGGTTTTCATCCAGGCCGGTGGCGACCAGGGACTGGCCAATAAACGCAGCTGCGGGTTAATCGCCAAAATCTCTTTTAACAGCGGGATCAGCAGCCGCTCGTCGCTCGCCAGCGAGAACTTCGCCAGCGCTTCGTCGGTTTCACCGGCGGGTAAGTCGTTGTAGCTGAACACTTGAGGGTCCAGATCTGAAGCGCCCAGGCTCAGGCGCAAATAAGACACCGCCAGGCCGTCTGTGGTGGCACGCGCCGGGTCAAACAACTCCTGCAACAAGGCTTGCCGCTGCCCGGGTTTAAGCGCCATCAGGTGGATAGCGCTGCCGCCGGTCAGGGTATAACCAAAGCCCTGCATGCTCTGGTAGCGGCGCTCAGTCTTGATCTGCAGCTGTGGCAAGGGCGTGGCCGGCAGCGGCTGTTGCCAGCTGCGGCTGGTCGACAGCAAATGCTGCTGGTCGGCACTGGTCAGCCAGCTGTGCAGCACATCAGCCGGCGCTGCGGCTGTGGCTTTGGCCGCCAGTGCAGTCTGGCTCAAGG
>CBINNO010000101.1:0-12860 GCA_966252055.1 uncultured Rheinheimera sp.
CAGCGGTTTACCCTGAGTGGTCAGAATCGATTCCGGATGGAACTGAAAACCGAGCGCTTTGTGCGCTTCATTGAGCACCGCCATCGGAATATGCCCGTAGCGGGCGATGACTTGCAGGCTGGCCGGCACTTCGGTGGCCATCAGAGAATGATAACGTGCCACGGCAAAAGGCCGCGCCAGGCCGGCAAACAGCGGGTGGTCATCCAGTTCAATCAGCGACGTTTTGCCATGCACGGTCTCGCCGGCACGACCGACCACACCGCCATAATGCTCAACCAGCGCCTGATGGCCGAGACAAATCCCCAGCATCGGGAAACGACCGGCGCAGAGCCGGATCAGCTCTGGCATCGAGCCGGCATCTTTGGGCGCACCCGGCCCCGGCGATAACAGCAGCACCACCGGTTGTTGTTCCTGACACATTTTGTCAAAGATGTAGGCCGCCGGCACTGTGTTGCGGTACAGCTTCAGCGTACAGCCGAGCTGCGCCAGTTCATCAACCAGGTTGTAAGTAAAAGAATCTTTGTTATCCAGCAGATAAATCAGGCTCATTGGCCACCTCCGACTGCAGGGGTTGCCGCCTGATGTGCGGCCAGAATAGCGCTCAGCACCGCCTGGGCTTTGCTGCGGGTTTCGTCGGCTTCCGATTGTGCCACGCTGTCAAACACCACGCCGGCGCCGGCCTGCACATAAGCGGTGCCATTCGCGACATAAGCGCTGCGAATGACGATGCAGCTGTCAAAATCGCCGTTGCCGGTCAGATAACCGACGGCGCCGCCGTAGCTGCCGCGTTTTTTGCCTTCGACTTGCCGGATGAGTTCAGCCGCCCGTACTTTGGGCGCCCCGACCAAAGTGCCCATGTTCATGCAGGCCTGATAAGCGTGCAGCGCGTCCAGACTGGCTTTTAGAGTACCGACCACGCGGGAGACCAGGTGCATTACGTAAGAGTAGCGGTCGACTTTGAGCAGTTCTTTGACATAACGGCTGCCCGGTTCGCTGATACGCGCCACATCGTTGCGCGCCAGGTCGACCAGCATCAGATGTTCGGCTTTTTCTTTGTCATCTTGGCGCAGCTCCAGCTCGATGCGGCTGTCCAGATCCAAGTCGAGCGCACCTTGTGCGTTAAAACCACGCCGCCTGGTGCCGGCGATGGGATAAATTTCGACCTGACGGCTTTGGGCACAAAATTTCAGCGCAGATTCCGGCGAGGCGCCAAACAGCACAAAAGCCGGATCTGCCAGATAAAACATATAAGGGCTGGGGTTTTGTTGTTTCAGCCTGGCATAAGCAGCCAGCGGCGCCGGGCAGGGCAGGCTGAAGCAGCGGCTCGGTACCACCTGAAACACATCGCCGGCGACGATGTTGTGTTTAAGTTGTTCGACCTGCGCGACAAAAGCCGCATCTTCGATATCAACCGACAGCGCACTGGCGTCGACCGCTGTCACCGGTTCTTTGCCCGTGTCAAAGGGCCGCGGCTGCTGCAGCTGACGGCTCAGCTCTTCTAAACGTGTGCCGATGGCAAAGCAGCTTTGCATCGCCTGCTCACCACAAAACACATTGCCGACCAGCCGGGCCTGCTGCTCTTGATGGTCAATCACCAACAAGGTTTCGGCCAGATAAAACAGATAGTCCGGGCAGGCATTGGCGCCGGTCGGCACTTCCGGCAATTGTTCGGCCGTCGCGACATAGTCATAACCGATGACACCGCCGGCAAAAATAGCGAAAGGCTCGTCGCTGTGGCTTTGCAGACTGCTTTGCAGCAGGCGCAGCACCGACAATGGCGTCGGGTGCAGCAGGCGGCTGGCTTCATCGAGCAAAGGGTCGGCCGGCGTAAACGACAGCTGCAGGCTGTCCGCTTCCAGCTCGGTGTTGGCAAGCGTGCTGAGCTTAGCGGCCAGAAACGGCAGCAGGCTCTGACCATTGGGCGACAGTGCGCGGACGCTGACGGTCAGGCCCTGGCATTCCAGACGCAGCGCGGCGTCAATCAGCAATAAAGTTTTTAAATTGTCTTTGCTGTCAATTTCAGCAGATTCGAGCAGCAGGCTGTAAGGGCTGCCGGCACAGATCTGCTGGTAACAACCCAAAGCGTCGCTCTGGTAGGCAATGGCGGTGGCAATGCTGGCCACTTCGCCGGGATTTTGTGTGATATGGCTGAAAATCATCGTGTTTCCTAAAGTCCCGCCGGGCGGGCGCTGTTCAGTATGGGTTGCTGCAATAGTCCAGAGCCGGGCCACAATTGCCCTTGCTGAATTGCCACCATCGCCAGGAAATTAACGCGACTGTACTCATGTTGTTGCTCCGTCTTGTCCGGTCAGACTCAAGTCAAAATGCAAGTCAAAAAAAAGGCCCGTTTCGCAACGGGCCTTCGGGTTTTCGGGTATAACACCGCCAACACACGCCCGTCAGGGAGTATGCCACCACCAGGTGATCAGCAGAGCGACTGGGCTAAGCATGGGCGTTGTTCCTTAATCAGTTTGCTTCTTACAAAAGCGTGCCGCTATAAAACCGCAGTTGGCGGTCTGGCGTCAAGCATTAAATCGGCAATTCCGGAAAATAAGTCCATCGAGATGGCTGGATGTCTTCACTAAGGCAGCTCAGGTGGTCAGAAAGGGCACAGCGACAGGCTGTTACTGTGCCCTTGTCCGTTATTGGAACCAGCGGCTCAGCCAGCCCAGTTGCCAGGCAAGCGCAGCCAGCCCCAGCACGATAACCAGCAGCACAAAGCTGCCGAACTGGCTTTTCGGTTCGTACGGATCTTTAAAGCTGCGACTGGCACCGGCCGGAATGGTCGGCAGGGCGGTCAGTCTGGCGCCAAACGGAATACTCAGTTTGGCATTGGTATTGACCGCCCAGCCGTTGGCATCCAGTAATGGTGCGAGGTTGCGGGTACGCAGCTTAAACCAGGCGATCAGCATTGAAGGCCCGGAGATAAAGAGCACACTCCCGAGCAGCGCCAGCGGCATCTGCCACCAGAGCAAACCCAGAAATCCGGTCACCACTGCAGCGAGCGCAGTACCGATAGCGCCGATGGCCAGGCCAATCGCCGCAAAAATACCGGCAAATTTAGCCACGTCAAAAGGTGCTGGTGTGGCAGGTTTAGTCGTGGTTTCAGCCAGCTTGGCTGCATCACCAACGCCGGCGGCACTTTTGGTTTCGATTTCTTTGTCTTTGGCGGCGGCAAATTTCTGGACTTGCTCAGACAGCATGCGGCCCACCCGCTGATAAGGCGTAAAGAAGGCTTCGCGGATGCTGATCGGGTTTTGCACTATGCTGCTGACGGTTGCGTCCCAGTCGGTGCCATCCCGGTCGTAAAATACGCCGTTACGGCCTGCCATCAGGTTGCCGGCATCGCCGGCGGTCATCGCCGCGACCACGGTTTTTTTCTCGCCGCTGGCCTGACGCACACAATCCAGATACAGCAGATAAGTGCCGCTGAGCGCCGCTAACTTGGCGTGTTTGCCGGCGTCATTGACCTCCAGGCACAAATCGCAGCTGCGGCCATCCAGATACAACCGGCCGTTTTGGAAAATAGCCGGTTGTTGCAGGCTGTAGAAATTTTCAAAACTGACAAAGTTGCGCAGTAAATCACGCAAATAGCGCTGATATCTGACTAACTTGTCGACATCCAAGACGGCTTCTGCCTCAGCTTGCTGCGCCAGATCTTCGCTGATCAGCGCCTGCGCCGCCGCCACAGTGTCGCTGCCGAGGCAAGCCTGCAGCAGCTCGGTTTCAAGCGTGGCCACCGCGCTGGCCGGTTCTGCCTGCTGCCACTGGGCATAAGGTTCCAGCGCGCCGACCAGCTGTTGCCAGTCGCGGTAGCGGATTTGTGGTTTGCCGCCGAAATAGCCGGTAGCAAGCGTCGCCAGTTGGGCCAGACGACCTGCCCAGGATGGGTGAATGCCCTCTGTCAGGCTCAGCAGACCGGCCGGGTTGACCCGCGCCAGTGGCAGATGACTGACGTCGGCGCCTTCTCCGGACAATAACTGGCGGGACAATTGCTGATAATCCTCGGCGCTGCCATTGAGGGCGACAATGGCGTTTTCATCGTATGCAGCCAGCTGGCAGCGGGTGAAAAAATCTTCGACTTTGGGGTGAAGTTCGCTGACCAGCTGGAAAATGGTGGCGGTATCGGCGCCGAGTAGCTGACTGACTGCTGCTTCGCCTGCCAGCCAATCCAGTCTGGCCTGACCTTCTTCGACAAACTGGTCCAGCTGCTGCTGACCGATGCCGCTGTCGCCACTGCGGTCCTGCGCCTCAAGGCCACAGCTTTGTACCGCTGCGACTAATGCTTGCAGCGTTTCCGAGCGGCTGGCCGCCAGCGCCTGGGTGATAATGCCGTCGCCATTGAGCTGATCCGGCGGGAAAATAGTGGCTAAATCTGCGGTGTCGGCTACCGACAGCGTGCTTGCATCGGCTTTGCCGATATTTTGCAGCAGCCGGCGGGCAGAGGCGGCCAGTTTGCGGCCTTCCTCCGACGAGCTGTCGATGGCATCAAGCGGCAACTGGTCGCTGTCCAGCAGCACTTGTGGTTTTTGCAACACGGACAATACCCAGCTGACCGCTGCTTTGACTTCATCAATCCGTACCCGGCCATCCTGGTCGGTGTCGAGGTATTGCAAAGTCCGTTCATCAAATTCCAGCCCTTTGACCGGGCAACTGAGCGCGGCCCACAGTTTCGGATCTAGTGTGGCCAGTTGCTGCCAGTCTTCAATCCGGTCGAGTCTGACCTGGTCAAAACCGCCGGAGCGGAAAAAACGCCATTGGTGTGTCATGTAAGTTTCCCTTTGTTTTCACCCCAGTTCTGTCAAAGCAATATTTCATGCTTTGCCGGTGCCCGCAAGCGCCGGCCGGCGGCAAAACCGCGAAAGCCGCTCTGAGCGGGGATTGCTGGTACTAAGAGATAGCTGGCAGTAAAAGCGCGGCGGCGGCACGCCGACTGTGGCACAATGACGCGCTTCTGTTGACAGGTATCCCGATGAAATATGATTTACACAGCCACAGCCTGCTGTCGGATGGTGCGTTAAGCCCGGCCGCCCTGGTGGCGCGCGCCAGTGAACGCCAGGTTGACGTGTTGGCGTTGACCGACCATGACACCATCGCCGGCATCCGGCTTGCTGAGCAGGCGATTGTGGACGCCGCCTTGCCGCTCGCGTTGTTGCCGGGCGTTGAGATCTCAAGCAGCTGGCATGAATTTGAGATCCACATTGTCGGCCTTGGCATCAATGCTGATTGCCCTCAGTTGCAGGAACGGCTCGCCAGCCAGCAACAGCGCCGGTTGGAACGGGCGCGGGAAATGGCGCGCCGGCTGACCAAATTTCAGGTGCCGGATTGTTATGACGCGGTGCTGGCGCTGGCTGACGGCGGCGCCGTGACCCGCACTCACTTTGCCCGCCATCTGGTTCAGATTGGTAAAGCCAAATCGATGGCTGGCGTGTTTAAACATTATCTGGCGAAGGGCAAAGCCGGTTATGTGCCCAATAACTGGGTCGAACTGGCCGAAGCGGTGCGCTGGGTGCAGGACGCCGGCGGCATCGCGGTGCTGGCGCATCCGCTTAAATACAAACTGAACGGCAAATGGCTGACCCGGCTGGTGCGTGAATTCAGCGAAGCTGGCGGTCAGGCCGTCGAAGTAGCCAGCAGCCAGCTGACCCCGGTGCAAAAACGTGAAGTCTGGCGTTTATGTCAGCAGTTTGCGCTGGTGGCGTCGGTGGGGTCGGATTTTCATCAGCCGACTGACTGGAGCGACCTGGGTCGGAGCTTGTACCTGACTGACGACATAGTCACGGTCTGGCAACAGTATCCGGCCCACTTTGCCGCCGTGCACCAGCAACTGGCCGGCAGGAATGCTGCGGCAAACCGGCTGGAGAATTTGCTGGCAGAAAATCCGGCACCGCCGGGCGATTTTAGCTAAGCTGTTGAAATAGTTCGCTCTGGCGCAGTAAGCTCAGCATCACTGCTGCCAGTAAGCGCTTGTTATCCCCATCACCGTTGCCTCGAGGACTTCAGCATGAGTCAGTTTTTCTACGTCCATCCGGAAACGCCGCAAAGCCGGCTGATGAAACAAGCGGTGCAGATCATCCGCCAGGGCGGTGTCGTGATTTACCCGACGGACAGCGGTTATGCGCTGGGGTGCCAGTTGCAGGATAAAAACGCTTTAGAGCGTATTCTGCAAATTCGCCATATCAGCGGCGAGCATCATTTTACGATTATGTGCAAAGACTTAAGTGAATTGTCTTTGTACGCCAAAGTGGAAAATACCGCTTTTCGGCTGATCAAAAATAACACGCCGGGCCCTTACACTTTTATCCTCAGAGGCACCAAAGAAGTGCCGCGCCGGCTGCTTAACGACAAGAAAAAAACCGTCGGCCTGCGCATTCCGGACCACAAAATCGCCCAGGCGCTGCTGGCGGAGCTGGGCGAGCCGCTGATGTCGAGCTCGCTGATTTTACCTGGCCGTGATTTTACTGAATCCGACCCGGAGGAGATGCGCGATCAGCTCGAGCGTCAGGTCGATTTAATCCTGCACGGTGGCGTGCTGGCGGGCAATCCCACCACTGTGGTGGATTTGTCGGACGACAGTCCTGTGCTCATCCGGGAAGGCGCCGGTGATGTCCGGCCATTTCTCTGAAGCCGCGGGCTGGATAAAGTCTGATGCCACTGATTGAAGCCACAGAGCCGCAGAGCCCGCTCAGCGTGCAGCAAGTGCTGCCGCTGGCTTTTGTGCGTGGCGAAGCGGTGCTGGAGCGCCCGGAGGATTTATTTATTCCGCCGGATGCGCTGGAAGTTCTACTGGAAACCTTTGAAGGGCCGCTCGACTTTCTGCTGTATCTGATCCGCAAACACAAGTTCGACATCGTCGATCTGCCGGTCAACGAGATCACGCTGCAATACATGGAATACATCAACCTGATGCAGGAGCTGAATTTTGAGCTGGCCGCCGAATACCTGGTGATGGCGGCGATGCTGGCGGAGATTAAGTCGCGTCTGCTGTTGCCACAGCGGGCCGCCGAACAAAACGAAGAGCTGGACCCGCGCGCCGAACTGGTGCGCCGGCTGCAGGAGTATGAGCAGTTCAAACTGGCGGCGGTCAACATCGACACCATTCCGCGTCAACAGCGCGATTTTTTTAAAAGCTCGGCCGCGCTGGCGGATAATTTTGTGCCGCTGCAAATTCCGCCTGCAGTCAGTCTGGCTGAACTGGTGCAGGCTTTTGGCGACATATTAAAACGCGCCAACGATTTACAGCACCACCATATCAGCAAAGAGCAGCTGTCCACCCGTGAGCGGATGAGCCGTATTCTAGAGCTGCTGCGTGCGCAGTCTTATCTGGAGTTTGGCCAGTGTTTTACCCTCGCTGAAGGCCGCGCCGGCGTGGTGGTGACTTTTCTGGCGGTGCTGGAGCTGGTCAAAGAAAAACTGGTGTTACTGACGCAGGTGCAGGCCTATGGTCAGATCCACCTGAAGTTGGCATAATGCGCGCCGTTTTTGCCGGTGCGCTGGTTGTGAGTCGTTAGGGAGTCAGCATGGCCAGTCGGATCTCTGAAGAACAGCTTATCCAGTTGTTGGAGGCCAGCCTGTTTGCCAGCGAAAAACCCTTAACGGCGACTGAGTTGCTGGAGTCGGTGTTCAGTGATTTTCAGCTGAGTGCCAAGCGGTTGCAGCAGGCGTTTAAACGCTTGCAGCAGGACTATCAGGGCAGGGGCATCATGCCGGTCGAAACCGCCAGTGGCTGGTCTTTTCAGACCCGTGCGGAGCTCAGCAGCTATCTGGCGCGCCTGTGGCCTGAGCGCAGCGCTCGATACTCCCGCGCTGTGCTGGAAACCTTAGCGCTGATTGCGTATCGCCAGCCGATCACCCGCGGTGAAATTGAAGACGTGCGCGGCGTGTCGGTCAGCAGCCAGATCATGCGCACCTTGCAAGACAGAGGCTGGATTAAGATAGTGGGGCACAAAGAAGTGCCGGGCAGACCCGGTTTGTATGCCACCACCAAAGAATTTCTCGATTATTTCGGTTTAAAACGGCTCGATCAACTGCCGCCATTGGCGCAACTGAGCTCGCTTGGGCCATTATTCAACACAGTCGCGATGACTGAGGAGTCTCAACATGAGTGAAAAATTACAAAAAGTGCTGGCACGCAGTGGTGTCGGTTCGCGTCGTGAAATGGAAAACTACATCAGCGCCGGTCGGGTCACTGTCGATGGTAAAGTGGCCAAACTGGGCGACCGGGTGACTGAGCACCAACTGGTGCGGGTCGATGGTCACGCTGTCAAACTGGCCGGCGAAGCCGAGCAGGTGTGTCGCGTGGTGGCTTATCACAAACCGGAAGGTGAGATCTGTTCACGCACGGACCCGGAAGGCCGGCCCACCGTGTTTGACCGGCTGCCGAAATTGCGCGGCGCCCGCTGGATTGCGATTGGCCGGCTCGATATCAATACTTCAGGCTTGTTGCTGTTCACGACAGACGGTGAGCTCGCCAATCGGCTGATGCATCCGAAATTTGAAGTAGAGCGTGAGTATGCGGTGCGGGTGTTCGGTGAAGTGACCGAAGCGACCTTACAAAAACTCAGAAGTGGGGTTGAACTGGAAGATGGCACCGCCAGCTTCAAAAAAATCAAAGCAACCGGCGGCGAAGGGGTCAATCGTTGGTTCAGTGTAGTGCTGACCGAAGGCCGCAACCGTGAAGTGCGCCGCATGTGGGAATCGCAGGGCACAGTGGTAAACCGGCTGATCCGCATCCGATATGGCGATTTGGTGCTGCCGAAACATTTGCCGGCAGGTGGTTACAGCGAATGTGGCCTTGATGAAGTGAATTACCTGCGCAAGATGGTGCACATGCCGCTGGAAACGGAGACTCTGGCCAAGCCGGAAGACAAAGACGAGCGTCGGCGCCGGATGGCCTCCATCAAGCGGGCTGTGCGCAAACATCAGGTGGCACAAAAACTGGGCGACAAGAAAGAAAAACCAGTGAAAGTGGTCACTGACACTAAGCCGGCAGAAGACAAAAAACCAGCCCGCAAAACCCCGTTTAAAGGTAAAACCAGAACGAGGATTTAAGCCGGTGTGAGGCGGGGCATCTCAATATAAGGGAGTGTTGGCTGTATGAGTTTAATCGGTATTCTGGTGGCTTTGGCCTGTATTATCGGTGGTAATCTGCTGGAGGGCGGACACCCAGGGGCCTTACTGAACTTGCCTGCCTTTTTGATTGTGATTGGCGCCACCTTCGGCGCCGCCCTGACTCAATTTCCATTTAGTGTGCTCGGTGGGGTTGGTAAACGTTTTCTTTGGTTTCTGATGCCGCCTAAATGGGACCTGCTGGAACGCAGCCTGTTGCTGCAGGATTTGGCCAGTCAGGCCCGCAAAGGCGGTTTTCTGGCGCTGGAAGAAAAGCTCGACGAAATCACCGACCCATTTCTGAAAAAAGGCCTGACGATGCTGGTCGACGGCTTCGATAAAGACCGGATTGTAGAAATTCTCGAAGACGACATTGAGTTTGAGCAGGAAGACATTGAACTGACTGCCAAATTTTATGAAGCGATGGGCGGTTACGCCCCGACCATGGGCATTATCGGCGCCGTGCTTGGCCTGATCCACGCGATGGGATTGCTGGACAAGCCGGACGAACTGGGCGGTGGTATTGCGGTCGCTTTCGTGGCGACTATCTATGGTGTGGCCTTTGCCAACCTGGTTTTTCTGCCTTTTGCCAACAGAGTGAAAATTTTCGCCCATGAAATCAAGCACTACAACAACATGACGCTGGTTGCTATCAACAGTATTGCGGATGGGATCTCACCGCAACATCTGGCGTCTCGGTTGGAAGGTTACGCAGGAGGACATGGTGGCAAAGAAAGCAAAGAAGCCTGAACCGCCAGAGAACCATGAACGCTGGCTGGTCTCCTACGCGGACTACATGACGTTATTGTTCGCGCTTTTTGTGGTCCTTTACTCTTTCGCGATGGCCAAGCAGTCCGAATACAACGCGATGGTGAAAGCCTTTATGGATTCGATGGGGCAGGTTGGCCTGATTGCCCGCCCGTCCGGTTCGCCGGTGTTGGAAGGCGGCACCGGTATACTGGAGAAACAGAAAGATGTTCCGGTGGAGACCAAAGAAGAATCTGACGGCCAGCAGCTGGCGCCGGAAGCTCCGGTGATCCCGGAGCAGGTGATTGATCTCAATGTCGGCAATGCCAAAATCAGTGCGCCGGAAGATCTGCACAAAGATGAAACGGCAGCGCTGTTGAGTCAGCAGAAAGACCAGCAGGAGCTGCTGGGAAAATTGCGCAATCAGCTGGACAATAAAAGGGTCGAAGTTGAGGCGCTGGGTCAGCAAATCATCTTGCGTATCAATGACAAAGGATTATTTCCCGAAGGTTCTGCCAACCTGCAGCCGCATTTCATCCCCTTGCTGGCCAGTATTGCCAAAGTGCTGGCCGATGTGCCGGGGCAAATTGTAGTCACAGGCCACACCGATGACAGCGTGGCTGATGTTGAGGGTCTGTATAAAAGCAACTGGCAGTTGTCAGCGCTGCGTGCGGTGGCTGTGGTGGAGGAAATGCTCAAAGAGCATCAGTTATCCCCCAAACGAGTGACGGCACAGGGACGGGCCGATACTCAACCATTAGCGCCCAATTCAACAGTGGAAAACCGCGCGAAAAACCGCCGGATAGAGATCAGTATTTTGCAAGGTGAAGTGGATGACGGTGGGACCATCGACGTTCAGCCTCAGACAAAACCGGCGGCGACTGTTCATCCGGTGACTGAGCCGTCATCAGGCTCCGCTGCGCCGCCGGCAACACCAAACCAGCCAGCGGCAGCGGGCACAGGTGCTCAGTAATAGACATCGCTGCTTTGATGAATTTGCGGTTCGTCCTGCAATTCGTCAAAGCTGACGGCAAAATGTTTGTTTTGATCATGCAGGTCGGACAGATACACAGCTCTGTCCTGCGCATCAATCCAACTGACCACGCCGGCGCCTTTTTTGCTTTGGCACACCATTCCCAATCTGAGCTCTTGCACGTTCATTGATGCCTCCTGATTTTGTCAAAGAACATAAACGTTAGACGGCATTTTGCTGACAGGTGATCTCCGACCAGTTGGAATTGCAGTTAAGCTTCGTATTTTGCAGGTAATTTTTTTCTGAACTGTCGCTGAATTTGCGCTACTTTCCAGCGTTCCAGCTTTTCAGCTTTTCAGCTGAACGGGCTCAGCTCTTAAAATCGATTTTTTGATGAATATTGACCCAGTTGTCAGGGAATTTGCCCTGCAATACGTAAGAAAATGCGATGAGCTCGGCGATCAACACATAAAGTTCGGGCGGGATTTGGTCACCCAGTTCCATTCTTTGCAACAACTGATTGAGCTGTTCGTCTTCGTGCACCAGCACGCCGTGTTCACGGGCCAGCGCGATGATGTCCTCGGCCAGCTCGCCATGGCCTTTGGCGACAACTTTCGGTGCATTGTTGCCGTCATACTGCAGCGCGACGGCGCTGATGTGAGATGGGCCGGTTTTGCTGCTCATACCCGAACCTGCAACAAACTGGTGCCTTGCTGATACAGATGCTGCGGAATTTTACCGAGCTGACAGCCGACGTCGGCCAGTTGCAGGCCCTGCATTTTCAGCCGGTCTTTAAACAGCGGTAAAAACTGGTCGGCTTGTGCCACCGTATGGGCCTGATCCGCATAAAACTGCAGACTGACTTCTTTGCCGCTCAGCTGCACTTTGACCAGCAGTTCGCCCATGTTGCCCAAATCAAATTTCATCGTCAGCACCCAACAGCGTTGTCGCTGTTGCTCGTTGCTGCCATCCGCTTCGCGCTCACTGACGGCCAGTTCGGCGAAACTGCTCTGGCCTTGCTGCAGCAACGGCAACTGAATAAACAGCTGTTGCTCGTTGGCGCGACTAGCGGCGCTTTGGCCTTGTTGTTCCAGATTGGCGATTTGAGCGCCTTGCAATGCACTGCTGTGGCCGGACAGCTGGCGCAGTAACTGTGCACTTTGACTGCGGTCCAGTTGCCCGACGACCTGCGCCAGTTTGTCTTTTTGCGGCGAAGGCTGGCGGTCGGCCGGCAGCTGTGCGCCAAGCCGGCCCAGCAACAACTGAATGGCGATGGCCATAGTGCCGGCGGCGCTGTTGGGCTGCGCCGGCAGTTGCAGCGGGCTGAACTGCAACGCCGCATTGATTTGTTGCATCAGTTGCTGCGCATTCTGCTGGCGGGCCGGATCTGGCAGCTGGCTGCGAATTTCCTGCAATAACTGCCGAACCGCTGGCGGCAGCTCCGGCACGTCGGCCAATGGATCGGGTTTACCGGCCGACAGTGGCAGCAGTTGACGCCACAAATCGCGGGCGTCGGCATGCTGCTGTACCGTTGAGGCAGCTGTCTGGGTGTTGAACTGCAAGGGCCGGCTGAAATCGGCCGGGTCGAGCCGCAGTTGCCGGGTTGGAGATTGTGGTGCGAGTTCAAGAACAGGCGTGCTGTCAGCGGACATCTTCAGTTGCCAGTGCCAGCCGGCAGCGGCCGGTGGTGGCGCCTGCAGTTTTGCCGGTGCCAGCCAGCCGGATAAATCCTGTTGCAGGCGCTCTGGCCATTGCTGACGAGCCAGTGCCGGCACGAGCTGTGCGACAGCGGCGGGCCTGAGCGCAACAGCTGTAGTTGTTTGTTCCGCGCTGGCTGCTGTTGCTGGCTGCTCGCGGGCAGGCAGTTGCAACTGCAGGCTCAGTTGCTGTTGCTGAACGCTCAGGACCAGCCGGGCGGTCAGTGGGCCTGGATGTTTGGCGAGCGCCGGCAATTGATTGCCAGCGATCTGTACGCTTTCACCGCCAGGCAGCGTCAGTTGCCAGTCTTGTTGCTGACGTCGCAGCTGCACCG
>CBINNO010000102.1:0-12840 GCA_966252055.1 uncultured Rheinheimera sp.
CAATTCAGCGCTGGTGTTGAGTTTGATTATGTCGCCGAGCTGGGGGATACCAGCTACAACAATAGTTTCAACGGTAAAACACAATATCCGTTGATTGCAGACCCGGCAGGCAGTGATTTAAATCAGGTGTTCGTGCAATACCAGCATCAAGGCCATCAGCTGAAAATAGGCCGGCAAAAGCTGGCGCTTGGTAATGAGCGTTTTGTTGGTAGCGTGGGCTGGCGGCAGAACGAACAGACTTTTGATGCGATTCGCTATCAGACGCAGCTCAGTTCAGCAGTCAAACTGGATTACAGCTTCAGTAACAGAGTCAACCGGGTCTTTGGTAGCAAGAGCCCGCAAGGTGACTGGCGTAGCAATATTCATTTGCTGGATCTGAATTACGCCATCTCTGCCACACAGCAATTAAAAGCCTATGTCTATGACATGGACTTCCGCGAAGCACCGCTGCAGTCGAATCGGACTTTGGGCCTGGACTATCAGCAAAGCGGTCAGACGGGCGCACTCAGTTGGCAATGGGCTGCGGCAATCGCAACGCAACAAGAGGCTGCCGATAATCCGAAGTCTTACCGGGCTTCTTACCAGAATATCGAAGGCCAGATTAGCTACCAGTCTTATGTCTTTGGAGCTGGTTATGAAAAACTAGGCTCAGACAATGGCGTGGGTTTTACTACGCCATTAGCAACTTTGCATAAGTTTCAGGGATTCGCGGACAAGTTCCTCAACACTCCGGCGAATGGTGTGAAAGACCTTCAGCTCAAGGCCGGTTATGTGCAACCAAAATGGGACTTACAGTTGCAATATCACTGGTTAGATGCGGCTATAGGCAACATGGATTATGGCAATGAACTTAATGCAACGCTGCAATACAAATTCAGTCCGCAGTATGGTTTGCTAGTAAAAGCGGCGCAGTATGATGCCAAACACTATTTGACAGATACCAGCAAGTACTGGATACAGCTGTTAGCCAAGTTCTGACAAATCAATGGCTCAATGAATGCCCGTGTTGTCAAAGGTAAGCGGAAGGGACGCGGTGTAACAAGCATGCGTCCCAGTCGCTAAATTAGTTCACAACCAACAATAGCCAGAGAATGAGCAATGTCTGCAGATAACAGATCGTTTGCCAAATTCGTACCGGGTAGGCGACTTGTAGCGTCAACTCACGCCAAAGCCCCGGATTCGGGTGACGTAAGTCATATAAAAATTCTGAAAGGTGCTGATAGCGTTTTAATGGATCAACTTGCAATGCTTTTTGCAAAGTCAGATCCAGCCATTCTGGCCAATCAGCATGTTGACCAATGATCGGCCTATAACTGAGCTTTTGCTGAGCTGGCAGATTTTTACAACGTGCAATGTCCGGCCCATAGGGCGATTGTCCAGTAAGCAGGTAATAGCAAAGCGCTGCTAATGAATACAGATCAGATTGAGTACTGCCGGCCTGGCCGGTGAAATATTCAGGAGCGGTAAAAAGCGCCGTGCCCGGAATTAAACCTGCGACTTCATGATCTGCCTGTAAACCTGCAAGTCGTGCAGCACCAAAGTCGATCACTCTAACCTGACCTTGTTGATCCAACATCACGTTATCAGGCCGTATGTCCTGGTGCAGGATCTCCGCGCGGTGTAGCGCCTGCAAAGCTTTGCCTGCTTGTTCAACGATATCAATCACCTGATTAAGATCTGGTTGAGGTTGTCGTAAGCGCCATTGATGTAACGTTTCACCGGGAATGAATTCAAACAAGCTGTAAAGGGCGGTCCGATGATGTTCAATGCTTGCCGCACGAAGCACATAGGGGCTATGTACCCGATTCGCGATCCATTCTTCACGCAGCAGACTCTCGAGATAGGCATCGTCTGCCGCCAATTCGAGCGACGGCGCTTTTAACACAGCTTGTTGACCGGCAGGTAATTCAACCAGATATAAATGACTGCGGTTACTTTGGCTGAGTACCCGTATAACAGTAAGTCCATCAAACTGACTACCTTCATGCAGAAGCGGCGGTAGTGGCAGCTCTTCTAGCGAGCCACCTGGCAAGGTGGTCTCCACAGGGAGCTGCCTGACCAAGGCAAGTTGCACTGAAATATTATCATCGCTGCCATTGGCGAGCGCGATGTCTGCAAGTTGCCGGGCCATCTCCGTGAGATCTTCAACCTGATTCGCCTGAGCCAGCACATCCGCTAACTCACTTTGCTCGATAAACTCAAAAAAGCCATCGGATGCCAGTAGAAAAAGGTCGTCAACTGCGATATCGAGTTGCTGATAGTCAGGCCAAATAGTGGGTTGGGCGCCAAGGGCCTGGCTCAGCAATAGTTGATTCGCTTGCCAGGTACGCTGGTCACGGGTGAGCTGTGACAATCTTGACTGCCGATACAAATAGATCCGGCAATCTCCGACATGAAACAGATGTGCCTGTTTTTGCCGGAAAATCACCGCCGAAAAGGCGCAGCAATAGCCTTTATCGGGATCCTGCCCGTAGCTGCTATGTCTGTTTTGCTGATAGAGCCAACGATGGCAGGCCTGCAACACCTGTTGACCTGCATGCTGCACTGACCAGGCAGGATTGGTCGCAAAATAATCCAGAATAAAACTGCGCACTGCAGTTTCACTGGCGATCTGACTGACCTGACTGCTGCCAATCCCATCTGCGATGGCCAATACGGCACCTTTTTCCTGCAAAAGTGCTCTGGCAGGCAGGCTGTAGTCAATAAAGTCCTGATTGATCGATTTACGGCCAGCGGTACTGTACTGGCCGATATTTAATTGCAAACCCACTATCAGGCGGCCTTTTTATTCGTACTGTAACTACTGGTGTTCAACAAATCCCGCTTCGGTGCTGTTTTGTAGTGAGTGCTATACAAAGTGAGACCGGTAAATGCCAAACCACCCACCAGATTGCCCAGTGCTGTCGGGATCTCGTTCCACAGCAGATAGTCCATCACGGAAAAATCGCCGCCCATCATCAAGGCAAAAGGAAACAGAAACATATTGACGACCGAATGCTCGAATACCATATAAAAGAACAGCATGATCGGCATCCACATCGCGATCACTTTGCCACTGACATTGGTGGATATCATGGCGCCAACGACACCCATCGATACCATCCAGTTACACAGCATGCCGCGTAAAAAGATAGTCAGCCATCCGCTAACGCCATGTGCGGCATAACCCACGGTTCTGGCTTCACCAACGCCAGCCAGCTTTTCACCGACAGGACCGGCCGGGGCATCAAACCCCATCGTGAATACAAAGGCCATCATGAACGCAACCGTTAACGCACCAGCGAAATTGCCGCAGAATACTAATCCCCAGTTTCGCAAAATACCGCTGATGGTCACGCCAGGGCGTTTATCTAACCATGCTAAAGGTGTTAACACAAACACACCGGTTAACAAATCAAAACCCATTAAATACAACATGATAAAACCAACCGGAAACAACATAGCGCCAGCCAACGGTGACCCGGTTTGTACAGAGACGGTCACGGCAAACACTGCTGCCAGCGCTAGAATAGCGCCTGCCATAAAGGCACGGATCAAAGTATCCCGGGTTGACATAAAAATCTTTGATTCGCCAGCGTCGACCATTTTGGTGACAAACTCAGCGGGAATGAGATAAGCCATAGTTTTTCCTTGTTGTGCTGTGTACAAAAAAAAAAGCGTCCGCCCTCTGATGAGGAGCGGACGCCTTTGTCCAATATTCTGTGGTAATTGCTGCGGTTATTCCGCTTTATCGTTAATGCATTTCAGATGCCAGATTTGCTAGCTAGTTAAGTCTTTCATATCTATGGAAAAATACTTTTAGTGTGTCCAACATCTTCTTGATGGTGCGCCATATCAGTGCAGGGGTTGCACAGCCATAGCGCATATTTGCACTTTGACGTGTTCGCGTGCTGAATGACTATTGGTCATATAGGCTATATAAATCAGTGGCATAGGCTTGAACTGGCTATGTTGGAACAGCATTTGCGATAGCAAAGTTCCTTGAAATAGATGCTGAGTTCCAATGGATCCATTAGTGCTTCGTTTATTATTGGCAGCAAAGCAGCAAGATTTGGCTGCGTTGCGACAACTCCATGCGCTGATTGAGTTAGTGACTCAAATCGGCGATGTCGTTCACCACCTGCAACGCGAGCGTGGACTCAGCAATTTGGTGATGTACACACCGCAGACCTCATTCCAGAACCAGCTGACTGATCAGGCCAAATTAGTGGAGCGGGCCCTTGAAAATACCGCTCGGGTGATACAAAACATTATGTCGTCGGGCTACATCAGTGCGGCACGATTGCAAACTTCGATTGCACTGGCGTTGCAAAGTAGTTTTGACTTAGCGGAGATCAGAAAATCTGTACAGCGCTACCAGTTGCAGCAGGAAGTCAGTCAGACACCCTGTGAGCAGTACTCAGTATTGATCCGTCTTTGGCTTGATGTGGTGATTGAAGCGGCAGGACTGTCGGTTTCTGCGCAGGTCAGCAGGTCGGTGCTTAGCCTGATCTATCTATTACAAGCCAAAGAGTATGCGGGACAGGAACGTGCCTGGGGAGTCATTGCATTTTCTGGTAAAGCGGCTGGTGCAGAGCTGGCAGAGCGACTGCAAGTACTGGGGCAGTCTCAACACGATGCTTTACAGGCACTTTGGCCGGCAATCGATATCGGAAGTTGTCTGCAGTATCGGCCCTACTTTGAGCAAGGTACTGACCAACAGTATGCTGAACTGAAACAGCTGATGCTTGGCCTGTGTCTTCACTCACAGGCGTCGCCAGCATTAGCAGAGCTGTGGTACCAATGCGCCACTCAACGGATTGATGTGTTACACAGTATGTTAGAGCCCGTCAAAGCGAACCTGGAACAGCAACTGACCAACTCGAGACAAACCTACGATAAAGAACAGCGTTTACTACAACATCATCGGTCTGAACCGGCCGGAATTGTTGCTGATGAAGTACCGCCTCTCTTTCCAACTTCTTCAAAATATCCGGAACAAGCTTCACTGCTGCACTTGTTGCGGGAGCAGTCACACTACATCTCAAGTATTGAGGCAGAGTTATGTAATGCGAGGATTGCGGTACAAGAACTAAAAATTATTCAAAGAGCAAAACTGTTGTTAATCGACCAGCATGAGCTGACTGAGCAACAAGCGCATCACCAATTACAAAAACTGGCCATGGATAGGCAGGAAACACTAGCGGAAGTGGCTGAGCAGGTCGTAGAAAAGTTTGCAATTCGCAATAAAAAGAGCGCCAAATCAAGCTGAAATGGCGCTGCAAAAAACCGACGTGGAGTTGTCGGGCCGAGAGAGTTAAAGTGTGTTAAGGCTGATAAGTCACCATCAACCATAATTTACGAGTATCTGCCTGAAATTTATCTGCCTGATAAAAAGCGACTTTACCCAACACTTGCCATTGTGGGTTCACTTCATAGGCCAGCGTCGCATCGACTTCATTGCCGTAATGAATATTGGCATAGTCACTGTTGAAACGGTGCCAGGACAAAGTTGCTTTTGTTTTCATTAATGGGAAAGCCAGCTGTACAGCTTGCTCCCTTAAGCCATTGACTGGCGTCGTCAAAAACAAATCAGCAAAACCGTTAAAGGCATGCAAAGTCGCGAATGGCGTTTGGAATGCCACTTTACCGTCAGAACCTAACCGCTCTACAATCCCTTTGACTGTGACTTTACTGATGGGATAACTCAATTCCATCCGGTGATAGTCAACATTGTAATTGGTGGTGGCTTGGTGGGCATCTTGTTGATTTGCATGTGCTATCTGCCATTTGAAACCTTGGGCCGCACCTTTGTAATCCAATCCGCGCGTGCTGCTGGAACGAGCCACCAGGTTGTCAAAATCGAGGTCATACAAGTAGCCTTGCAGCACATGTTCCGGTTTTACTGTCCAATTGGCTTGCGCCAAATTAAAGCGCCCATGTAGATCGGCATTCGGACCATCCGGGCCAAACACCCGGTTGGCATTATGTAAACTGGCAAGATCGAGTTGCACTGCACTGCCGAAGCTCTGTACTAGTCTGATGCCATCAAAAGTTTGTTCATTCTGCCGCCAGCCAACACTGCCAATAAAACGCTGGTCGCCGAAGTTCAGGCGCTGCCGGCCAAGCGTAATCTGACTGGCATCACCCGCTTTAAATAACAGAGCCGCCTGATTTAAATCCAGGCCGTCCGGATCTGCAATTGTGGCGTATCTGCTAAAACCATTTACTGTATTGTTGTAAGTCTCACCACCGATCACAGCGACATGGTCGGCTTCAATCAACGCACTAATACTTTGATTGGAAGCCAATGTCCATTTGCCACTATTAACAGTGACTCGGCTGCGCAATGTCGAGGCTAAAGCATCCTCGGGCTGGCCATCAGGTTGCACTTGTTCGAGGCGATAACGGAAGTTCCAGTTGACGGTAGAATCTTGCAAGAATGGATTGGTTGCCGCAGCGGCAGCTGTGTTGGTGGCCAAAGAGCCGATGGTCAGAGTGGCCAGCCATAACGCGCGTTTCATCTTGGTTTTCCTCATGCGGTTCGCTGCGTCCATTGTAAGGCGCAAGCGCTGCTTTATGTGGAAAATACCAATAGAAACAGTTAGATAACCATTAGTAGGTAACCCGTATTTTCTTAAGTCAGCCTTTGATGGGCTAACGTTTGGTGAACCAGTGCCGCCATCAGGTCCGATTGCGTGACCACACCACAGAGTTTTTGGTCGGCAGCCACAATAGGTACATGATGCAGGCCATTATTAGCCAGCAGCGGCACTAACACGGTGATCGGATCGTCCGGTGCAGCAACTACCAGCCGTGTACTCATTTTATCTACGACGTTGTTCTGCCGCAGACCCTGTTGCATGCGCCATTTCCTTCGCAGGTGTAGCCACAGACTACGTAAATGCTGACGGGTCCCGGTCAGTTCAGGTAAAGCCAAATCTTTCAGAAAATCCGGCACCGAGATCACCCCGACCAAACGATCATCGGCGCTGACCACTGGCAACATACTGATTTTATGCTGGCGCAGCAGCGACCAGGCTTCTGATAGCGGCGTTTGCGGGCTGACCGTGACTAAATCCTTCGCCATAATATCGGCACAGCTTACCGCTGAGTGCTGGCGGCTCTGGGCATGTTGTTGCGCCAGGCTGAAAAGCTGCACCAGATCGGCTTCACTGATATCCAGCACCGACTGAAACTTATCCATCGCCGCCTGTAAATCTTCATGCTGCAGCTGACTGCGGCTTAATGGCTGCAGATCGGTCGTGATCGGCGTGCCCGGCCCCGGTACCACTTGGCGCTGCGGTCGCAGGTAACGTTGCAATAACAAACTTACGCTCAGCATCACCAATAAATTCAGCCCGACCGGAAACAGCAGAAAATCATGGCCGGGCGCATTGCCCGTGGTTGTGGCGATCACCGGCACTAACGCAGTGGCGCCGCCCGGCGGATGCATGGCTTCAAACAAATACATCACAAACAACACCATGGCGATGGTGGCTGCGGCCATCAGCGGAAAACTGCTAAACAGATGGCTGCAGGCTAGACCTATCGCTGCCGGCAAAAGGTGGCCCCACAAAAACACCGCTGGTTTGGCCAGCGGGCTGCCGGGTAAACCAAATAACAACACCGCCGAGGCACCCATTGATGCCAACAGTAACACATGACCACTGCCGGCCAGATACCACTGACTGATTTGCGAAACCAGCAACAAAGCGACAAAGGCCGCCGCCACCACTTTTAAGCGGTGGCGCAGTGTGATCGCTGCCAGATGTTGTTCATTGGGCTGGTACAAACCAAGCAGCTGAAGGAAGCGCTGTCGAAAAGAAACTGGGGCCATTTGGGTCGTCGCTGCTCGTTATTGCCTGCAAACAGAGTCGCTGCACAAAAAGAGCACCATTCTAGCCCGCTGCAGTACAATCGCCCAGCAATATGCGCCAAACTGGTGCAATCCGCCGGCGCAAAGGTCGCTGGCCGGTTTTTTTGCACCAGCATGCTGCAACTTGCTTTACTGCATCAGTGGCGAAGGGCTCAATTGAAAATCAAAACCGGCGATTTGCGCATCGTTAATCAGTACTGAAATATATTGCGCCACCGCTTTACGCCGGACTTTTTCGTTCAGATAGTCGGCAATACGTTGTGAAACCGCAGGATAGGGTAACCGCTGGCCTTCGACTCTGTGCAGCACTTCCACCACATGCAAGCCATATCGACTTTCCAGCGGGTAAGGCAATAGCCCAGGGATTAATCGAAATAATGGACGTTCCAGTTCAGGTACTGTTTGTCCTTTTGATATTTGACCGAGCAAACCGCCGCTGTCTTTAGTTGAGCAGGCGGAAAATTGACTGGCTAAATCGGCAAAGGATGCACCGCTTTCAATTTGCTCTATCAGTACCTCAGCTTGTTTTTGGGCGTTGCTGCGGCCCAAATGGTCATCCGGGGCGCACGCCAATAAAATGTGCCGGACTTCGAGTAATGGAGAGCTGATAAACTTGTCCGGGTTTTGCTGGTAGTAAAGCTCGCAGTCAGCGGAAGTCGCAGTTGGCACGACCACTTCCAAATCGATCACCTGCTGGATAAGCTTATCCTGTGCAGCCTGACGTAATTGGTTGTCTTCAGTGTTTTGCATCGCGTTAACTTGCTGGCTTAAACCCAATTCACTAGCCCGCTGACACAGCAATTTTTCAATAATCAAACTTTGGGCGGCGGCGACCATGGCTGCGCGTTTATCACTGGCTGGGTGGTATTGCATTTCAGCAAAGATATCCGCCTCGGAGATTTGCTGCTGATTGACTTCGATCATTTTCAAACTCCCAAAGGCCAGCACTTCGCTGGCCTTCTGTTTATTTCAAGTATCAACGGATAAAACGCTGACGAACAATCTGGTGTGGCCGACCAATATATTGCAGCGGTACGCTCAACATATGCACCAGACGGCTGAACGGAAATACCACAAAAAGCGTCATGCCAAGCACAATATGCGCTTTGAAAATCCAGTGAACACCCTGCATGGCCGCAACGGCCTCAGCACTGTCAAAGGTCACGGTATTTTGTGCCCAGGCCATCAGCTTTAACATTTCACTGCCATCCATATGACCGGCGGAGACAAAAATCGAGCTTAATCCCAGTAACAGTTGGGCGAGTAACAACCACAGTAGTGCGATATCCATCGGGTTGCTGCTGGCTCGTACGCGCGGATTGGTCAGCCGGCGTTTGAGCAGGATCACTAAACCGTAAAGGCAAATCAGGCCGAAAAAGCCACCAACGCCCATGGCAATCATTTGTTTAAATGAAGCACTGATGCCGAATAAGTGCCAGACGTCTGGTGGTGTCAGCAGACCGACTGCATGACCGCCCAGAATGGCAATGATGCCAATATGGAATGGAATACTGCCGCGACGTAAGTCCTTTTTTTCCAGCAGCTGGCTGGAGCTGGTCTTCCAGGTATATTGCTCGCGGTCGTAGCGTATCCAGCTGCCAATTAACATCACCGCAAAGGCGATGTAGGGGTAAATGCCAAAGGCAAAATGATCAAAATAACTCATGATAAGACTCCTGAAGTAGCGGGCACGACCGGCTCAGGTGTTTTCCCGCTGAAAAATTGCACCGGCACCATCTGATCGCGGCGCTGGCCTTCACTGGGGCGGTACTGGCTGCTGGGGCAGCTGTTTTCACCGCTGCCATTGTTACCAGCCGACATAAAGCTGACCATTTCCTCTTCCCAGACTTTGTCCAGCGCTTTGGGGGTGTCATCTCGCTGCTCGTTGCTGATTTGTTTGGTCAGATCTGCAAGGTCGATATCAGCTTCTGATAGCTCAAGTAACGTATGCAGCAGAATTTGATAGTCCGAATCGCGCTGCGCCAGCCGAGCTGCCAACAAGCCGAGAATAGGAGCAACTTCCTGCAGACCGTAGCGCGCGTTGTCATCACCTTGCGTCGACAAAAACTCTAAGTACAGCGGCAGATAATCCGGCAATTCCTTTTGCGAAATATCAAGTCCAGCTTCGCGATACTGTGCTTGCAGGTCGACCATGGCCTGACCACGGTCGCGCGACTCACCATGTAAATGTTCAAATAACAGCAGGCTTAAACTGCGGCCACGTTCAAACTGACTGTCATACTCGGCCTGCCAGTCCATTAAATCTTTGGCGAGCCGGTTGTTGATAAATGCCAGCAAGGCATTTTGGGCGGCGTCGGACAACGCCGACGCTTCCACAATTTGCTCAAGCTCGGCTTGACTGTCATGCAACAGCTCAGTCGGGTAGTCGAGTAATAACGAAATCACCTGAAGTATTTGCATGATGTTAGTCCTTAATCTCTACTGGAATGACCTGACGGACGCCTTTGGCTTTTGCACCAAATAGGTTGACGCCGTTGTTGCCATCGCCACAGCCGTTACCAAAGCTAAAGCCACATGAGCTCTTAAGGTCATAAGCATTTTCGGCATAAGCGCGATGGCTGGTCGGGATGACAAATCGGTCTTCGTAATTTGCCAATGCCATGTAGCGATACATCTCTTCAACCTGATTTGCATTGAGACCGACTTGTTTCAGAACCGCCAGATCTTCGATGCCATCGACTTGTTGTGCCCGTTTAAATGCCCGCATGGCGATCATCCGCTCTAAGGCCCGCACTACAGGCTTTTCATCACCAGCGGTGAGTAAATTCGCTAGGTATTTCAATGGAATACGCAGCGATTTTAAGTCAGGGATTTCGCCGTTCATGCCGACATGGCCGGCCTGTACTGCGCTTTGAATTGGCGACAGTGGCGGCACATACCAAACCATAGGTAAGGTGCGGTATTCCGGGTGCAGTGGCAGCGCGACTTTCCAGTCCATCGCCATCATGTAGACCGGGCTTTGCTGCGCGGCTTTAATCCAGTTATCACTGATGCCCTCAGCACGGGCGGCGGCGATGACTTTCGGGTCATTTGGATCCAGGAATATATCCAGCTGTGCCTGATACAGATCCTGCTCATTAGCGACGCTGGCGGCTGCTGCAATTTTATCCGCGTCATAAAGCAATACGCCTAAATAGCGAATACGACCGACGCAGGTTTCTGAGCACACAGTCGGCTGGCCGGCTTCAATGCGCGGGAAGCAGAAAGTACATTTTTCTGATTTACCGGTTTTCCAGTTGTAATAGATTTTTTTGTACGGACAGGCCGACACACACATCCGCCAACCGCGGCATTTGTCCTGGTCAATCAATACAATGCCATCTTCTTCGCGTTTGTAGACGGCACCGCTTGGACATGCCGCCACACAAGCCGGATTCAGACAGTGCTCACACAAACGTGGCAGGTACATCATGAAAGTTTTTTCAAACTGGCCGTAGATGTCTTTTTGCACCACGTCGTTGAAGTTCTGATCTTTTTTGCGTTTTTCGAATTCGGTGCCGAGAATCTCTTCCCAATTTGGACCCCATTCGATTTTTTCCATGCGCTGACCGCTAATCAGCGAACGTGGCCGCGCCACCGGCTGGTGCTGGCTGTCCTTGGCGGTATGCAGATGCTGATAATCAAAATCAAACGGCTCATAGTAGTCGTCGATTTCCGGTAAGTCCGGGTTGGCGAAAATATTCGCCAGCACCCGGCGTTTACCACCGATTTTTAATTCCAGCTCGCCGCTGGCATTTTTGGTCCAGCCGCCGTGCCATTTGTGCTGGTTTTCCCATTCTTTCGGAAAACCGATGCCTGGTTTGGTTTCGACGTTGTTGAACCAGGCATATTCGACGCCTTCACGTGAGGTCCAGACGTTTTTACAAGTGATAGAGCAGGTGTGGCAACCGATACATTTGTCGAGATTTAACACCATGCCGATTTGGGCTCTGACTTTCATAAATTCTTACTCCAAGCTTATTTGGTGTCTAACCAGTCGACATTGCTCATCTTGCGCACGATGACAAACTCGTCGCGGTTACAGCCGACAGTGCCGTAATAGTTAAAGCCGTAGGCTTGCTGGGCATAACCGCCGATCATGTGCGTTGGTTTCATCACAGCACGGGTCACTGAGTTGTGAATACCGCCACGGGTGCCTGTTGTCTCTGCACCGGGGACGTTTACAATCCGTTCCTGTGCGTGATACATCATGCTCATGCCTTCTGGTACGCGTTGCGAAACGACAGCCCTTGCAGCGATAGCACCATTGACGTTGAAGATCTCAATCCAGTCGTTATCTTCGATACCTGCCGCTTGCGCATCTGATTCACTCAGCCAGACAATCGGACCACCACGAGATAACGTCAGCATCAGCAAGTTGTCGGAATAAGTACTGTGGATACCCCATTTTTGGTGAGGCGTGATCCAGTTCAGTACGATTTCTTTGTTGCCATTCGGTTTTTTATGCAGTACCGGCGCCACGGTTTTTAAGTTGATCGGCGGCTTGTAGGCACATTGCTGTTCACCAAAATCACGCATCCACTCGTGGTCCTGATAAAACTGCTGGCGGCCGGTGATGGTGCGCCACGGAATAAGCTCGTGTACGTTGGTGTAGCCGGCGTTGTAAGACACATGTTCATCTTCCAGACCTGACCAGGTTGGCGAGGAGATGATCTTACGTGGCTGCGCCACAATATCTCGCCAGCGGATCTTTTCGTCTTCTTTGTTCAGAGCCAGATGTCGGTGATCACGGCCGGTAATTTTGGATAAAGCCGCCCAGGCTTTCACCGCAACCTGGCCATTGGTTTCCGGCGCTAAGCTTAAAATCACTTCACAGGCATCAATCGCACTGTCTATCCGTGCCAAACCTTTATTCACACCGTCTGCGGTATGGGTGCGGTTCAGCTCTTTGAGGAAATGCACCTCGTTTTTGGTATCCCAGCTGATGCCTTTGCCGCCGTTGCCGGCTTTTTCCAGCAAAG
>CBINNO010000103.1:0-12817 GCA_966252055.1 uncultured Rheinheimera sp.
AGAAGATAAACGCAAAAATGGCAACAATAAACATCAGCCGCCGCTCAGACAACTCGGCCGGTAACATCCGCTGCACCAACTGTGCAATAAAACCTTTGCTGTTTAAATAGGCGACAAAAGTCATGGTTGACATCAAAAACAGCCACAAGGTGGCGATTTCTAACAAATTATGTTCGAGTTGCTGCTGAACATGCTCTGCAGAGCTGTTGTCCAGAGGAAAAATAAAGAGCAGGATCCAGCACAGAGTACCGAAAAAAAGTGTCGTTTTTGCCTTGTTTACGTGGATAATATCCTCTATAACGATCAAAACGAAGGCAAGCGCAACCAAGCCCAGTAGCACGCCAGTTAACATATCAGACCACCCGAAATTATTAATGAATTATGAAATATTTTCGGGCGCGAATTCTAACACTGCTGTTCGTCGTGCTCTACTGGAAATTGGTCGTAGTTCTTGCTTTCAGTCAAATAATCACCGGATGAAAAAATCACCTCATGTTATCAGCCCGCAAAATACTCAGATGTCTGGATGAGTACTGGCCTGTGCTGGAAGCGCTGGCCAATCGCAGCCAGCTGTACAGTTTCAGTTTTCAGGATGTGCAGGCGCTGTTTCAGCGCTATTTTCCGCAACTTTCCAGTGAACAGGTGTTTCGCGAAGCGCAGAAACTGCTGGCGCAGGAGATCCTGATCCCACAAGCCAAATCCAGCCAGCTGGAACTGAACCGCGCCGTGCTGGAATTTATCCAGTTTCTGACGCAGGAACATAACCTCGGCACTGTGGGCGATATTCAAAGCCGCATCGATGAGCTAGACCGGCTGCGCGGCAAACTCGACAGCGCCGTGCGGCAAAAAGACGTGCACGAGATGCGCCGTTTTGTCCGCATCATGGACGAGCGGGTGCGCGAAGTCGTCAAACATTTCCGCAAAAACGAAAGCGCGATTCTGCATCTGGTGGAAAAAGCCAAAGCCGACGACAGCCAGCTGTCCTTAGCGCGCCGTTATGCCGCTGTGATGGAAGCTTTTGACGAATATATCGAGCCTGTGCTGCAAATGATTGATATCAAAGGCCCGTTTCAGCACAGTATCGACGCTCTGGAGCATTGTTTAAGCGAGCTGGTGCAGTTTATCGAAGACACAGGTTTTCTTTCAGGCGACAAAGAGCCGCTGATCCAGCTGCGCACCCGCTTACTTGATATGAATCAGATTGGCCGCGAGTCGCTCATCCGCAGCACCGACGTGCTGATGCCGCTGCGCGAAGAGCTGAGGAAGAATACGCTGATCTCGCGTAACGCCAGCCTGCTGCTGGCGACCTGGCGCAAACAGGGTTTTGAGCCGAGCATGGAACAGCTGGTGCCGAAATTCAGCTCTGATCACCAGAAATTCAGCCTCGGCAGTGCCAACCAAATCACCAGCTACATGGCCGAACTGGTCGATTACGAAGACGACAATTACCAGCTGCCGGACGAAGTAGACAGCCAGCCGGGCGCCAATATCCGGGTGCCGGATGTGCAGGATGTGCTCAAATCGGCCCGCACGCAAAAACACAACACCGACCTGTCGAAATGGCTGGCCAGCAGTTACCCGCAGCTGCCGGTCGACGAGTTATTGTTTTTATATCAGGAGCTGAGCCGGGCCCCGGCACTTCGGCTTGAACATCAGGAAGACCCCAGCGAGCTGGAGGTACAGGGTTTCCGTTTACGGCTGCACCCTTTTATCACCCGCCAGAGCGACAGGACATAAGTTATGCAGATAGATCTTCAGCTGCTGCCCAATCTGGCAGAGATCCACAAACGCCTGACCACAGGCTACCACTTAAGCGAGCAGGATTTTGCGCTCTGGACCGAGCTGGACGCCAACGAAGCGGCCTACAGCGAGCTGTTTGCGGCGCTGGGCAATCAGCTTAAACGCGACAGCCGCGGCTTTTTCTTTTTTGACGTCGATGATGCCACCGTCAACATGGGCAAAATCTCCCGCCTGTTTGCGCTGACGTTATACGCGCTGGTCGAATACTTTGCCGATCAGGGCCAGGACCCGCTGCGCGCCTTGTTTGACAGCGAAATCAACCATGAAATTTTATCCGGCATTTTGCAGCAGCAATATCATTTGTTCGAGCAACTTGAAGTGTTTTCCGCCACAGATCTGAAACGTGAAGTCGGCAACCGCATGCTGCGCTACGGTTTTGCTAAAACTCAGGGCGACAACTTCAAGCTGCTGCCGCCGGTGTATCGCTACCTGGATGCGCTGATGGCCGTTGATCAACTGGATGCCGAAGAGGAACTGACTGATGTCTGAGTTATATGGCTTAACCAAGCTGGCGCTTTTAAACACCGCCGGCTATGCCAAATGTGTCATTCCGCTGGACGACGCTGCCTCGATTTGCGCGCCGAACAACACCGGCAAAAGCTCGGTGATTAATGCCCTGCAGTTTCCGCTCATCAACGACTTGCGTCTGACCGAATGGGACGGCCACGATCTCGATGAAACCCGGAAATTCTACTTCGGCACCGATCAGAGTTATATCCTGCTGGAAGCCAATCTGCCGGAGGGCCCGGTCGTTATCGGTGTGGCCGGTCTTGGTAAAATTGCCGGTTATCAGTTCCAGTATTTTTGTTATCGCGGCAAGCTGGACCTGAATCATTTTGTCAGTGAAAACAGCATCATCCGCTACAACAAGCTGGACCATCACCTGCGTGGTTTAGGTTTTGAGCCCCTGGAGCTCAAGCCTTCTGAACTGAACGCCATGCTGACTGGCGGTGCCACTCCTTATGACAGCAAAATCAATTTGCGGATGATCCCGCTGACCAACGTCAGCGACGCGCCGGTCTATAAAGACATTTTCCGCCGTATTCTGAACCTGCACCGGCTGACCGCGCAGGATGTCAAACGCTTGTTATTGTCGGTGTTTGCCCGCCACCTGAGCGACCCGAAAGTCGATTTTTATACCGTCTGGCACAATGCCTTTGAAAAGGTTAACCGCGACCGGCGGGAACTTAAAGCGCTGGAAAATCAGCAGCAGGCCGTTGAGGCGCTGGAAAACCTGCTGGATAACCGTGCAGTGCTTAAAGGCCGCCTCGCCGCTTATGCGCCCAAACTCGATAAAGCCTTAATCGAATTTCAGAGTTATCTTGACGAGCAGCAACATGAACTGGCCGAACAGCTCGAGAACCTCGCGCAGGAAAAACACCAGCTCGAAGACAAGCAGCGGCTCTATGTCTCGCAAATCAAAGAGTTATCTAGTAAGCAACTGGGGCTCAAAAGCTGGTTTGACGAACATGACGCCTTAGCGCAGCGTTTTGGCCTGACTAACCTGCCGACGCTGCAGACCAACCTTGCCAATATCCGTAACCAGTTTGAACGCCTGAGCAACAGTCTGCAGGGCGCGGCCAACCTCAATCCGGCCACGCTGGCCCATCAACAGGCGCAAACGCAAAAGCAGCTGAAAAGCTTAAAACTGCAGCTGAAAAACCTCGAATACAACCTGTATTCACGGCTGCGGGAAGATTTATCGCTGAACGAAGTGCAGCAACTGACCAAACTGCTCAACCCGGATTTGCTGTCGCTGTCGACCGCTCCGGGCGGCGATGTGGTGATCACCGACGAAGATGCGTTTGCCGCGCAGCTGGGTGCTATCGCCGATTGTTTTAAAGGCGGCAAACTGGTGCTGCCAGGCGCCACCCTTGACCTTGCGCACCTGCAAAGCCCGGACATGGCCGGCAGCGAAGGCAAAGTGGCACTGAAAGAGCAAATCGAAGCACTGCAAATCACGTTGGCGACGCTGGAACAACAAGCCGAAGTGGCCGAAGATTTTGCCGGTAAAAGCCGCGAAAAAGAGCGGCTTTATCAGGACATGCTGCAAGCCGAAGAAGATCTCAAGCGCTTCGCCCGTTACAGCGAAATGGCGACACTGCTCGACGCCCAGCAACAACTGTCAGACGAGCTGACGCAGGAAGAAGAAATTCTGCACGAACAACTGGCGCAGGTGCAGCAAAAAGCCAGCAGCCTGTCGGACCGGCGCAACCTGGTCACCAATAAACAGGACCAGCTGAAACGTCAGTTAGAACGCATCGAACACGAGAAGAAAGACCGTATCGACTTCCAGCTCGATTTCTATTCGGGCCGCGTGACGCCCTATCCGATTGAAATCAATCTGGAATATGACAATCTGGCCGACGAACTGCGCAGCTACAACAAGCATTGTCAGGAACTCAAACTCTTAGAAATCAATGTGAAAAACACCTATTTGTTTATCTTTAACGCCGGCATCAGCAAATTTGAAGCCGAAAGCGATGAAGAAACCAAATACCAGAAGCTGATCAGCGCCTTCCATCATCTGGACAAAGAGCGCGAAGCCATCGAGCGCCGGGCCAGGGTCGCACTGACCGAAGTGGCCAGTACGCTCAAAGGCCTGCGCTCGGACCTGGACCGCTTACACCGCGAACTCAACAGCTTTAACCGCGGCATCTGGCGTCACCAGATTTCTAACCTGCAGGATTTTAAAATTGAAATCGTCGACCGCAAGCTGCTGGTCGGCCATATCGATACTATTCTGTCGACCTCAGAAGCCTATGAACAAGGCGACACGCTGGACCTGCTGGCACCGGGTGTGACCAGCGCTGAGCGCGACATCAATTCGGCCAAGGATTACCTCATTCAGGCGGCCAGCGAAAAAGGCGGCCTGACGTTGTCCGACTTGTTTGATATCCGCTTTAAAGTGGTCAACCGCGCCGGCGACATTGAGTTTTTCGACAAAATCGACTCAGCAGGCTCTAACGGTACCCGTATCACCATTAAGCTGCTGTGCGGTATGTTGTTTATCCGCCAGTTGCTGGCCGAGCGCGAGCGCGGCAAATACCGCATTCCGATTTACATTGACGAAGCGGCCGACATTGACCCGCACAACCAGCAGGCGCTGATTGAAACGGCACTTAATTTTGGTTTTGTGCCGATTTTTGCTTCGGTTAAACCGCAAACCAGCTGTCGTTACATCGTGCCAATTCGTACCGTCAAAAACGGCGCGCAAAACTGGGTCGATGAAAAAGACTGGATCCTGTGTGAGCAACTCAAAAGCCCCACAGCTGACAGTGAAACCAGCCCGGAACTGGCTGAAAATCAGGCAGTTGAAGCCTGATTTGTGCAACTGAGCGGAACTTGCGGTCAGTGGCCGCAGCCCAACAGGAAAAACACCGGCCCGCGCGCTATAGTCAGCAGGTTATCACCCACAGGGTTTTGCTGCTGGTCCAGTGCGCTGGCCGCCGTTGACAGGGAGTCCTGATTCTGTCGAAGTTCCACATATTGCCCCATTCACTGACTTGCACCGCGCTGTTGCTGGCTGTCCACAGCCCGGCAGTGCTGGCCGCCAATCGTATTGAGCTCAATGGGCTCAGCGGCGTTTATGAAGAGAACGTCAAAGTGTATTTGTCGGTGTTTGACGCCAAGCAAATCAACAGCTCTGCCCGCTTTAAAAACCGTGTGCTGCGCGAGATCAGGCAAGCGCTGCGGGCGCAAGGTCACTATCAGGTCGAAGTCGATTTTGCCGACAAAAAAGACGGTAATGATTATGTGCTGGTTGCCAATGTGACGCCGAACAAATTTGTCTACATCGACCTGCTGGATTTGCAACTCAATGGCGAAGCGGTACGGGACAACGAATTTACCGCGCTGCAACGGAAAATGGCGCCCAGAAAAGGCCAGCGGCTGGACCATGGCCGCTATGAAAACTACAAACAGGCGCTGCTGAATTTATCGCACCGCAAAGGTTATTTTGACGCCCGCTTTACCCGCGGCGAGATGGTTGTCACGCCAGGCAAACGGGCCGGTAAGATGTATCTGCATTTTGACAGCGGACCGCGTTATCGCTTTGGCGACATCACGTTTAGCGGCGCTCAGATCCGCACCGCCCGGCTGCGGTCTTTGTTGCCATTTAAAGAAGGCGATTATTATTCGGCCGAACAACTGGCCAAACTGAATCAGGCACTGGCCAATACGCTGTGGTTTGGCAGTGTCGACTTAAATGCCGATCCGGACTTACGCCAAGACGGCCGGCTGCCATTGGAGGTCGCGCTGACGCCGGCCACCCGCAATACTGTCGAGGCAGGCCTCGGCTATGCCAGCGATGTCGGAGCCCGCATCAAGGCCAGCTGGTTTAAGCCCTGGCTCAATGACCGCGGTCACAGCCTCAGCGCCGATCTGTCGTTATCTCAACGCGACCAGCTGTTAGAGAGCAGTTACAAGTTTCCGCTGCGCGACGTTGCCAACGACTACTACCAGCTGATTTTTGGCTTTCGTAACCAGGAGATCCTGTCCGCCGACAGCCGCGAATATAATCTCAAAGGCGAACGGCGCTGGCTGCTCGACAACGGCTGGTACCGCACGGCGTCTGTACGCTGGCTGCACAGTGAAAGCCGTACTTATAGCGAAAGCCAAAACACAGTGCTGCGGCAAAATTCGAACCTGGTGCTGCCTGGCATCAGCTTTGACCGTAAATCAGACACAGGCGGCAGTATGCCATTGGGCGCCGACCTTTATCTGCTCAATATCGAAGCGGCCAATCAGGCCTGGGGCGCCGACAGCGATTTTATCCGTTTGAGTGGCCGCGCCGGCTGGATTGGCGCATTTAGCCCGGATCAGCGCTGGCTGGTGCGGCTGGATGCCGGCACCATTTTGCAGGAAAGCGCCGAACAAATTCCGTTGTCGCTGCGGTTTTATGCCGGCGGCGACAACAGTCTGCGCGGTTATGGCTATCAGACTATCCCGCCACGTGATGCCAATAATGAGTTTCCAGGCGGCACCCGGCTGGTCACCAGCAGTTTTGAATATCAGCACCGGATGAAAGGTGACTGGTGGCTGGCGCTGTTTTCTGACTACGGCAGCGCCTGGACAGAAAAACCCGACTGGAAACAAAGCGTTGGCCTGGGTGTGCGCTGGGCATCCCCGGTCGGCCCCATTCGGCTCGACCTGGCGTATGGGCTGGATCACGACCCGCACGGCCGCTTCCGGCTGCACTTTACCCTGGGGCCTGAATTATGAATCTGCCCACTTCTCAACCCGCATCTCCAGCTGCAGCAGGCACAGGACGCTTCTGGCCGCGGCTGCGCCTGGGCATTTTGCTGCTGGTGTTAGTCGTTGCCGGCACTTTCGCTTTGCTGGGCAGTAATGCCGGGCTGCAACTGGGCCGCCTTGCTTTACCTTATGTGCTGCCGGCACTGCAAATTGCGCAGGTCGAAGGCGATCTGTGGCAAGGCGTTACGCTATCGGGCGTGCGGTATCAGCAGGACGGCACCGATTTGCAACTGCGCCGGGCCGGGCTGCAAATCGACATCCGCTGCTGGCGGCAGTCGATGTGGTGTCTGGACACCCTTACACTGGAAGGCGTCCGACTGACAGTCAGCACCGCGGCGCCAATTACGCCATCAGCCACAGCAGCAACAGAAGCCAGCGAGACGCCAACCGAAACCACCACAGCGCAATCGGACAACGCGGCGTCAGCGGATCCAGCAATCACACCCGATGCTGCCGGCACGCCCGGACTGATCTTGCCTGCCTTACGGCTGGCCAAGCTGAGCCTGCGCGATGTCGCGCTGACCATTGACGACCAAAAGCTACAGCTGGCATCGCTGGACGGCGCACTACAAACCGAAGGGCGGCAAGTCCGGCTGAGCAGGCTCAGCATCAGCCAGCTGGCCGTTGATTTGCCGGCACAGGCGCCAACGTCAGAGCCCTGGCAAAACCCGCTGCCAGCCCTGCTGGCCCTTGAGCTGCCGGTCGATGTGCAGCTTGACGAGTTTGAGCTCACACAAAGCACCTTTAAAAGCGCCGGCCAGCCATTACTGACCATGGCGCAGCTGCGGTTAAGCGCCAGTCTGCAGGATGGCCACTGGCAGCTGCGCCAATTCGATACCGAACTCGTCTTGCCACAGCAGCCTGAAGTCTCGCCAGTCACCTTGCAGGGGGACATCACGCTTGACACCCGCCAGGCGCAGCTGAGCCTTGCACTGCGCAGTCGGCTGCCACAAGGCGAGCTACAGCTGCAAGGCCAGGGCCCGCTGCGCCAAATGCCGCTGCAACTGCAAGGCAGTGGTCTGCTGAGCGCAAGCGCCAACGTGCAACTGGATTTACTCAGCGACTTGCTCAGCTTCAAAGGCAAGCTCGAAGCGCCAACCCTGCAATGGCCACTGGAACCAGACACTGCTGCGCAACTGGTGCTGGAGCAACTGGCGGTGCAGCTGTCGGGCGATCTCAACCAGCAACAATTGACGCTCACTGCGCAAAGCCACGGGCCGGCGTTGCCGCTCACCGACTGGCAGCTGGACGTCGCACTGAACGCAGAACAAGTCCAGATCCAGACGCTGCAGGCGCGGCTGCTTAATGGCAGCATCACGCTCAGCGGCGCTTATCAGCTCAGACAACAATCCCTGACTGCCGATCTGCAACTCAAACAACTGCAACCGGGCTTATTCTGGGCCGACTATCCCGGTGAACTGGACGGCAACATCAAAGTCACAGGGGCGATTGCGCCGAACCCTGCCAGCCTGTGGTCGCTGCAATTTACCGAACTGGCTTTACAGGGTTCACTTCGTGATCAACCCCTGCTGCTGCAAGGCTCGCTTGCTGTCAGCCAGCCAACGCAAGGCTTACCTCAACTGCAAACGCCTGGGCTTAAACTGTCGCACGGGCCCAACGAGCTTGCGCTTAACGGCGAACTCGGCGAGCAGCTGACGCTTGATGGCAAGCTGCAAATTGTCGATTTAGCCTATTCGCTGGCGCTGGCAGAAGGCCAGCTCAGTGCCGCACTCAGCCTGCGCGGCGACAGCCAGCAACCGGATCTGACGCTGACGATGTCCGGCAGTAAACTGCGTTATCTGAACGACTTCTCACTGACTGAAGTCAAAGCCGACATCCGCCTGCCGGCGCTTGGCGACAAAGCCAGTAAAATCAGTCTGAGTGCTAAACAGGCACAAATTCCACTCTGGCAGATCCAGCAACTCGATTGGCAGGCCGACGGCACGCGGGCACAACATCAGGGCCATTTACTGTTCGACAGTCATCAGCTTAAAGCCGTGCTGGCCTATCAGGGTGAACTGAAAGACCAGCGCTGGCGCAGTCAGCTTGAAGAACTGCGTTTACAGGCAGACATGGGCGACTGGCAACTGCAGGCGCCGGTAAAAGCCGAACTGGATCTGGCGAAACAAACACTGCAGCTGGGCGGGTTTTGTTTACTGGCCGGCGAGGGGCAGCAGCTTTGCCTTGACCAAACCAAGCCGCTCAGTAAAACACAAGGCCAGCTGGCCGTACGGCTGACCGACGTGCCACTGCAATCACTCGACCCGCTGCTGCCGTCTACCGTCAGTTTGGCCGGCTTGCTGAGCGGTCAGGCACAAGCCGGCTGGCAGCAGGGCAAATTCTCCACTCTGAGCTGGCAGCTGCAAAGTGACGAAGGGCTGGTCCGTCATCAGCTGACCACCCCGCTGGAGTTGCCCTGGCAACAGCTGCAACTGAATGGCAACCTGCAAAACGCCGCGCTGACCAGCGAACTGCACGCAATCGTCGGCAAGGACAGCCAGCTTGACCTCAGCGCCAAGCTGACCGACTTGCTTGCCGCCAGCCCACAGGTGCAGGCCAGCCTGCGACTCTCGCCTTTGTCTCTGAAATTTATCCAGCCGGTGTTCAGTGAATACAGCCAGTTTGACGGACTACTCAATGCCAACCTGCGGGCACAAGGCGCCCTGCACAACCCGGAAATTTACGGCAACCTCGCCATCGATGCGCTGCAACTGACCGGCAAACAGGCGCCGCTGGAGCTGACCAAAGCCAGTCTGCTGGCCAGTTTTCGCGGTTACAGCGCCGTACTGCAAAGTAACTGGCAAACTCCGGAAGGCAAGCTGGACTTAAGCGGCAACGCCAACTGGCTGACACCGGATGCCTGGTTTACCCAGCTCGATGTGCAAGGTGAGCAGTTGCAGGTGCAACTGATTGACGCCGAGCTGACCGTGAGCCCGCAGCTGCGCCTGACCGCCAGCCCACATTCCGGCCAGATCAGTGGCAATATCACAGTGCCGGCCGGGCAGATTCGTTTTGACAGCCTGCCGGAAAATGCCATTAAAGTCAGCGATGATGAAGTGCAGATCAGTGCCGAGCAGCTGGCCGGCAAAAAGTCGGACTGGCGGCTCAGCTCCGATATCCGGCTGAAAATTGGCGATCAGGTGCGCCTTGCCGCTTTTGGTCTGAAAACCCGCCTGCAAGGTGACTTACGGATCCGCCAGCAAGGCCTGGTGCCCTCGCTGCATGGGCAGGTCCAGCTCAAGGACGGCAGTTTCCGCGCTTATGGCCAGGATTTAACGCTGCGCAAAGGCCGGCTGACCTTTAATGGCCCTGCCACTCAGCCGTTGCTGGCGATAGAAGCCATCCGCAATCCGGAAAAAACCGAAGACAACGTCATTGCCGGTCTGCGCGTCAACGGGCTGGCCGACAATCCAGTGGTTGAAGTGTTCAGCGAACCGTCCAAGCCACAGGCCAACGCCCTCGCCTATTTACTGCTTGGCCGCGATATCGGCAGCAGTGCCGGCGACAATGCGGTCACCACCGGGCTGATTGGTATTGGTATCGCCAATTCGGGTCAGTTGGTCGGCGCCATCGGCGAGGCTTTTGGCATTTCAGATCTGAGCCTGGATACCAGTGGCAGCGGTGACAAATCCAAAGTCACCGTCAGCGGTTATCTGTCACCGCGCCTGCAGGTCAAATATGGCGTTGGCATCTTTAACCAGTTTGGTGAATTCACCCTGCGCTACCGGCTGATGCAGCAAGTCTATATCGAGGCGGTACGTGGGCTCGCGACCTCGGTCGATGTGCTGTACAAACTGGAGTTTGATTGACCTCTGCCCGCTATGGGCAAAACATCACCCGGCCGGTTTTTTCAGCAGCAGATGCTGATAACGGCCGAGTGATGCGTATGGTTCTGATCTGTTGTACCTCAGTTCAACTTCCAGCAACTTGTCAAACTCACGTTCCTGCTCACTGCGGTCGCGCAGATAGTCATGAAAACAGCGCACGCCGGTTTTACTGTGCAGCACAAAACCGCTGGCCTCGCACCAACCGGCGACCTGGCGTGGGTCAAGCGGATTTTGCGGGCTGAGGCTGACCTTCTTTTTATAGGCCAGGTCGCGCAGCACATAATTAAAATTGCCGTACACAATATTGGAAAAACGCTTGGCATCCACGTTGTAAAACATCAGGCTGAGCACTCCACCCGGCGCGGTCAGTTGCCACAGTTGCCGGATGGCCTGCTCTGGCTCCGCCAGCCATTCCAGCACCGCATGGCACAGCACCAGCGGATACTGCGCTGGCTCGGCCGCCAACTGCTGTAACGAGGCCTGCCGTACCTGCAGAGCGAGCTGACGCTGCTGCGCCTGCCCGGCGGCGATGGCCAGCATTTCGCCGGAGACATCGGTCAGCAGCACCGCATGGCCGCGCGACGCCAGCCACAGGGCCAGCTGGCCCTGGCCGCCGCCCACATCCAGCACCGCCGGTAACGCAGCCAGCTCCGGCAGTTCGGCCAAGTCCCGTTGTAACACCAGCTGCCGTAACTTGCCTTTACTGGTGTTGTAAATATTCTGCTGGAATTTGGCCGCTATGCTGTCAAAATTGCGATCTGTTGCTTGTTTGTTCTTTTTGGTCATAACCTGATGGATCTGCTGATTAAACTGTTGTTATCTCCGGCCACGCAGTGGGCATTGCTGACACTGCTGGCAGGCCTCGCCTGGCTGTGCCGCTGGCGCTGTGCCGGTGCGCTGGTACTGGCTAATTGCCTGCTTGCACTGCTGTTAACCTGCCGGCCACTGGCCGACGCACTGGCTGCGCCACTGGAGAATCGTTATCCCGCCTTTGCTCAGCAACAAGTCCGCCATATCGCAGTGCTGGGTTGCCTGCATGCCGAAGCCGCATTTTTGCCGCTGAGCAGCCAGATGGAAAACTGCTCAGTCAACCGGCTGGTTGAAGCGGCGCAGTTGTGGCACCAGCAGCCTCAGGCGCTTATTCACCTGAGCGGCTCGCTGAAAACCGGCCAGCAGGCGCATACAGAGGTCGCCCGTCGTTTTCTGCTGGCGTTAGGTATTGCGCCGCAGCAAATCCGTTTGCACCCGAATGCCACCAATACCCAGACCGAAATTGCCGCGCTGGTCGCCGCGATAGCACCGGACGAGCCGCTCGCGCTGGTCACCTCCGCCATGCATATGCCAAGGGCGATGAACTGGTTCGCCCGCTACCAGCGCACACCGGTGCCGGCCCCGACCGATTATCAGCGCCGGCATGACGAAAAGTCGGCCGAAAGCTGGCTGCGCTGGCTGCCAAGCTTAAGAGCGCTCAACACCTACCACTATGCATTTTATGAATACAGTGGCTTGCTCGAGCAGTCTTTCAGTACCCTTGAAGAACCGCTGCCTCAGGCCGGATTGTAAAGGTCGACAAACTCGACCGATACGCCGGTCTGGTTCGCCAGCCAGTCACCCAGGGCCCGGATGCCATAACGTTCTGTGGCATGGTGACCCGCGGCAATAAAGTGGATTTGTTGTTCATTGGCACTGTGGATGGTCTGCTCCGACACTTCCCCGCTGATAAACAAATCAACACCTGCCGCCGCAGCCTGGTCGATATACCCCTGACCGCCGCCGGTGCACCAAGCCACAGTTTTAATCTCACCACCGCCTGCGTCATGCGCCAGTACCGGCCGCCCCAACCGGCTCTCCAGCAACCCGGCGACCGCCGCCAGTGTCAGCGGCGCTGTGAATGTACCGGTTTGCACCACACCCAGTGGCTCTGGCCCCGGCAA
>CBINNO010000104.1:0-12716 GCA_966252055.1 uncultured Rheinheimera sp.
TCAGTGTCGTGCTGAAACGCCCGGTGTTTAATCAAATCAGGATAAGCCACCAGAATATGCTTATAAAATTCACGCCAGATGAGCTCCGACAACCAGACCGCCGCCCCACTGCCTTCCGTCCAAAGCTCACCGCCGGCTTCGAGCTGCAACCGCGCCACCGCCTGCTGCGCCGAGATGACGCCAATCGCCAGATAAGGTGACAACGCCGAAGTGCCGTCAATGGCCGGAAAATCGCGCTGGCGCTGGTAATCCTGCACCCGCTCACGGCAAAAACTGCGCAGTCGTTCCAGCACTTCATGCTCACTGACCGGCCAGGCTGCAGAGCTGCCATCGGGAGCCTGCATCAGCGGCAGCTCCGTCTGCACCAGTTGTAATGTGCCGGTTGCCTGTGGTTTACCAAGCGGCCGCACACCCGACTGCGCCAGCAGACTCAGCCAGGTGCGCTTAAAAGGCGTAAACATTTTATAGATGTCACCGGTTTTACTGCGCACCGAGCCTGGTGGCATCAGGCATTGGGTATCGAACCAGTGGCAGGCGATACCAAGCTCTGCCAGTGCGGCCTCTACCGCCTGATCACGCGCCATTTCCCGCAGTTCGTACTCACGCTGGGCATACAAAGCAACAGCCCCTTGCCCGGCTATCTGCCGCACCAGCGCCGCACAATCCTGGTAACGGGGTACTTCCAGCGCCAGCAGCCGGATGCCGCTGTCAGCCAGTTCCTGCTGCAGCTGCAACACACGCCGGCGCAATAAATCCTGCTTGATTGGCGCCATCTGGTGCTGCGCCCAGGTTTCTGGCGTCGCGATGTAAATGGCCAGCACCGGCAAACCCGTCGCTGCCGCTTCACAAAGCGCTGAGTTGTCCAGTTGGCGCAAGTCGTTGCGCAGCCAGACCAGCTGAAAGGCGCTCATATCCGCACTCCAATCGCGGTCGGAAACGGCTCCAGATAACGCTGCGCCGCGACATAGTCATCCGGGTGCAAGCGCAGATGATGCTTCAGCAGCGTCAAAGGCGCCAATAACGGGATCTGACCCAACCGGTACTGATGAATGAGCGTCAGCAGCTCCGCTTTGGCATCGGCCGACAGCACCTTTTTGAAAAAACCCTGCAGATGCATCAGCACATTGCTGTGATTCTTGCGGCTGCTGACCTGCGACAACGCCTGCATAAAATCCGTCAGATAGCGGGCAGGTAACTCATCTTTGTTAAACAGTTTTGCCTGCGCCACCAATCGGCCCAAGGCCCGGTAAGCCACCGGCTGATGCGCCAGCAGTAAAAACTTGTACTGACTGTGAAAGGTGACCAGCTTGCCGATACTAAAGCCATCCGCCATCAGCTGTTGCCAGTGATAAAGCGCGTACACCCGCGATAAAAAGCTCTCGCGGATGCCCTGATCAAGCAAACGGCCATCTTCTTCAACCGGTAACCAGGGATAACGCTGCATCAGCTGATGGGTAAACAGGCCACGACCGATTTTTCCCAGCAAAGTACCTTCATGGTCCACCAGCCGCACCCGCTCCATGCCGCAGCTGGGCGACTTGGCACACACCACATAACCGGCAAATGCCGCCATGCCAGGCAGGCGCTGTTCGGTCAGTGCCTGCATTGCATCGGTATAATTGAGGCTGGCATCACGGTTATTAACCAGCTGCACCATACCGTCTGGCATCTTCATCAGCCGGATAGCCTGGCGCGGCGTCCCCAGCCCAAGAGCCTGCTCCGGGCAAAAAGATGCAAAATCAACAAATGGCGCCATCTGCTGCTGACAAAACAGCGACAGTTTATGGCCACCGTCATAACGAACCCGTTGCCCCAGCAGGCAACTGCTGATCCCAAGCACAGGTTTGGAGGTGTTTTGTTGTGGCATATTTCCAGCTAACGCAGTGAATCTAATCATGAAATCCATTACAGCAGAACTGTCGTTTCAGATCAGTGCCGCCCCGCTAATATTTTGCCGATGCCAGGCACAGGCAAAAAAAAAGCGCTGAAGCCAAGCTTCAACGCTCTTATTGAACAGATTAAAAATCTATTTTTTTGCAGTGCCGACTTCGACCCGGCTTTTCAGCTTCTGACCTGGTCTGAACGTCACCACACAACGGGCTGAGATTGGGATATCTTCGCCCGTTTTTGGGTTACGGCCCGGCCGCTGGTTTTTCACGCGCAGGTCGAAATTACCAAAGCCGGACAGCTTTACCTGATCACCGGTTTCCAGCGCCAGCCGGATCTCTTCAAAAAAAGCTTCTACTATCAGTTTGGCATCGCGTTTGCTGATCCCAAACTTAGTAAATAAACGTTCTGCTAAATCGGCTTTGGTAAGCGCCATGCTCAATCCCTCAACGTTGCGTTGAACTCATCTCCAAGCGCATTTACCACGGAAGTTATGACTTGTTGAATGTCTTTGTCTTCCAGAGTCCGCGTCTTGTCCTGCAAGGTTAATGCGATCGCTAATGACTTCATGCCCTCTGCGACGCCCTGACCTGTATATACGTCAAACAACTTTAGGTCAACTAGTTGATTTCCGCCAACTTTTCTTATAGTAGCAAGGATATCTGAAAAACGCACATCAGATTTCACTACAATTGCCAAATCGCGGCGATTTGCCGGATATTTTGAGATTTCCTGAGCCGAAACAATGTGTTTGTCGCCAAAGGCGGCCAGCTCCAGTTCAAACAGGAAAGCTTTACCTTTGATGCCAAGTTTACGCTCTGCTTCCGGGTGCAATGCGCCCAGTAAACCAACCGGTTTGCCATTTCGCAGCACTGCAGCAGTCTGGCCCGGGTGCAGCGCGCTGTGCTCTGCCTTGGCAAAACTGAATTCGTCGATGGCGGAGGTTTTCCCAAGCAGCGCTTCGACATCCCCTTTGAGGTCATAAAAATCGACCGCACGCTCAGCGATAGACCAATGCTCATTGGCATAAGAGCCAACAATCACAGCGCCAATCACCGGCACCTGACGCACACCGCCTTCGGCGCTGGCATCCGGGATAAACTTCAGACCGTATTCAAACAGCCGCAGCCGGTTTTGCTGACGGTTCTGGTTGTGCTGCACCGTTTGCAGCAGACCAGCCCACAGGTTCAGCCGCATGGCCGACATATCTGCCGAAATCGGATTGGGCAGCACTAAAGCTTCCACGCCCGGCATCAGCACCTGCTGTACTTTCGGGTCAACGAATGAATAAGTGATGGCTTCCTGGTAGCCGCGTTCAACCAGCAGGTCACGCAGGCTGTGTACTGAAATATCCGCCTCACGGTGTTTGCGCATCGCCAGAGCCGCCTGCGGCGCCACATTCGGAATGCTGTTATAGCCATACACCCGCGCCACTTCTTCAATCAGATCTTCACTGATGGAAATGTCGAAACGGTAAGTCGGCACAGTCACCTGCCAGCTGTCATCCAGCGTGGTCACAGCAAAGCCCAGCCGCTGGAAAATCTCGCTGACGGTGGCCGTATCAATCGAAATACCCAGAATGCGGTCCAGCTTGGCACGGCTTAAGCTGATTTGCGCCGGTTTTGGCAGATGGGCGTCTGATTTGGCTTCCACCACAGGCCCGGCTTCACCGCCGACAATCGACAGCAACAATGCGGTCGCCCGCTCCATCGCAGTGCGCTGCAGCTCCGGGTCGACGCCGCGTTCATACCGATGTGAGGCATCGGTGTGCAGGCCGTACTGACGCGCTTTACCGGCCATTTCCAGCGGCGCAAAGAAGGCGCTTTCGAGGAAAATATCGGTACTGGCTTTGGTCACACCACTGTGCAGACCGCCGAAAATACCGGCCATTGCCAAGGCTTTGTGCTCGTCGGCGATCACCAGCGTATCGGCTTTGAGTGTCACTTCACTTTCATCCAGCAGCACCAGCTTTTCATCGGCTTTGGCGTGACGCACCACAATGCCGCCGTCGATTTTGGCCAGATCAAAAGCGTGCATCGGATGCCCAAGCTCCAGCAGCACAAAATTGGTGACATCCACCACCGGATCAATAGAACGAATACCACTGCGGCGCAGTTTTTCCACCATCCACAGCGGCGTGCTGGCTTGCGGATTGATATTGCGGATCACCCGGCCTAAATAACGCGGGCAGGCCTGTGGCGCCGCCAGCGTAATAGCCCGGCTGTCGCTGATTGTGGCTGCGACTTCGCTGATAGCCGGACGGCTGACGTCCAGTTTATTCAGCACGCCCACTTCACGCGCCAGACCCAGCATGCCTAAACAATCCATCCGGTTGGGCGTTAAATCCACTTCGATGCTGTGATCATTCAGTGTCAGATAATCACGGATATCCACGCCCAGTGGTGTATCGGCCGGCAATTCGATAATGCCTTCTGAGCTTTCCGCCATGCCAAGTTCTGACAACGAACACAACATGCCATTGGAAGGTTGGCCACGTAATTTGGCCGCTTTGATTTTAAAATCGCCCGGCAGCTCGGCGCCGACAGTCGCCACGGCTACTTTCAGGCCCTGGCGGCAGTTGGCCGCGCCACAAACGATATCCAGCAGTTCACCACGGCCGATATCTACTTTGGTGACCTGTAATTTGTCTGCTTCCGGATGACGGCCGCATTCAACAACCAGACCTGTCACCACACCGTGGAAGCGACCTGCGACCGCATCAATGCCATCGACTTCAAGGCCGGCCATCGAAATCTGTTCGGCCAGTTCCTGTGTAGATAACGCAGGATTGACCCATTCCCGTAACCAGGATTCACTGAATTTCATTGTATAGCTCCGGCTTATTTAAACTGTTTTAAGAAACGCAGGTCGTTTTCGAAGAATGACCGCAGATCGGTCACGCCATAACGCAGCATGGTTAAACGCTCCACGCCCATACCAAAGGCAAAACCGCTATAGACTTCCGGGTCGATGCCGACTGAGCGCAGCACATTCGGATGCACCATGCCGCAGCCTAACACTTCCAGCCACTTGCCATTTTTGCCCATGACGTCCACTTCAGCCGAAGGCTCGGTGAATGGGAAAAATGACGGCCGGAAGCGGATCTGCAAATCTTCTTCAAAGAAGTTATGCAGGAAGTCATGCAGGATACCTTTGAGCTCAGTAAAGCTGACGTTTTTGTCGACCATCAGGCCTTCGACCTGGTGAAACATTGGCGTGTGCGTCATGTCGTAGTCGTTACGATAGACGCGACCTGGCGAGATGATCCGCAGTGGCGGCTGTTCAGTTTCCATGGTGCGAATTTGCACGCCTGAAGTCTGGGTCCGCAGCATCAGCTTTGGATTAAAATAAAAAGTATCATGGTCGGCCCGTGCCGGGTGATGCTCCGGAATGTTCAGCGCATCAAAGTTGTGAAAATCATCTTCGATTTCAGGACCATGTTTGACTTCAAAACCCAACTCACCAAAAAAGCTCTCAATACGGCGAATGGTGCGGGTCACCGGATGCAAACCGCCCTGCTCAATGCTGCGGCCTGGCAAGGTCACATCGATTTGCTCAGAAGCCAGTTTCTGTGCCAGCACCGCCGCCTGCATCGCATCACGACGGGCATTTAACGCGTCCTGTACCTGCTGCTTCACTTCATTAATCTGGGCTCCGGCGACTTTGCGCGCTTCGGCATCCATCCCGCCTAAGGACTTCAACAGCTCAGTGATGCTGCCTTTTTTGCCGAAATACTCAACCCGGACTTCTTCCAGGGCGTTGACGTCGGCGGCGCTCGCGACAGCGGCCAGCGCGCTGTCTAAAATGGCAGATAGGTTCATGATTTTCCTCAGACCAGCCTGATTGCTAAAAGCGGGGATTTTACACCAGTTTGACCGGTTTTGGACGGGGTTATTGGCGGATTTTTAGCAGAACAGCCGGAAAATCCAGCAGAAAATCAGGCGGATGCTCAGGCTTGCAATCGCATAACGGCGACTCAGATCAGGGCGTGGGCCGCCAACACATCTTTGACAAAAGGAATGGTCAGCCGGCGCTGATGCACCATCGACGCTTTATCGAGCAGATCGAGCAAAGACACCAGCGCACGCACATCGCGTTGCTGGCGGTTTAATAAAAAACGCGCCACTTCGTCAGGCAAATCCAGCCCGCGCAGCCGGGCTTTTTGCTGCAACAGCTTTTGCTTATCGTCATCATTGAGCAAACGCAGCTGAAACACCGTGCAGGCCTGCAGCCGCGACACCAGATCCGGCAGCGTAAAGCCAAGGGCGGCAGGCTGATCATCGGCGACAATAATCAGTTTTTTGCCCTGCTCCTGCAGCCGGTTGTACAAATCAAACAACGCGACCTGCCAGGAAGAATCCCCCGCGACCAGCCCAATGTTATCCAGACACACTAAATCGAGCTGCTCCAACCCGTCCAGCATCCGCGGGCTCAACTGACGAAAATCTTCCAGCGCCAGCAACTGACTGGTCAGGCCCAGTTCCTGTGCCTGCACACAGGCAGCATAAAGCAGATGCGATTTGCCGCTGCCCGAAGCGCCAAACAAAAACACCGGTGGCTGCAAAGGCGCCGATGGCTGCAGATATTGCAGCAAAAAAGCCACCGCCGGGCTTTGCTCTGCGCCGTAAAAACTGTGCAGAGTTTCATCGTCCGGCAATGTTACCGCAAGGGTAAATTGGGTGGGCTGCATCACTGACGCTTAAACAGATAGCGGGTTGTCACGACCGGCGCATGTCCCCGCACCGCTGGATTTTCAACGACCTGAGCGCCAGCTGCGGGCAACGATGGTACATTTTGCGACAGCGCCGTCGACGGCTCCGGCTGAGCACCTAATGCGGCTTCCATCGCCGCCTCTGCATCAGCAACTCCCGCCTGAGCAGCAACGTCTGCGGTGCCAGTTGCCTGGGACTGATCGCCCTGATGCAGGGCTTCATCGCTGGCTGCCCCCGTTTCCGGCAGCGCATTTTGAGCGTCGCTTCCGGATTCGGAGACCGGCGACAACTCCCGCACCAGACTCAGTGCCCGGTAAAATTCTTCGGCACTGCTGGCCAGCTGTAACGTCAATACGGCCTGACTTGCACTGTACTGCGTTAAGTGGTGTTCACGCACCGTCAGTTGACCGGCAATCAAGCGGCGCAGCGCCACTAAATCGGTCAGACTGCTGACTCCATCGAAGGTCAGCACCAGCTCACCGGTCTGGCCGGTCGTGGTCGTTCTGACAGCGTAGCGGGCGGCCTGGCTGGCGGCCAATTCAGCACAAAACTGGCTGGCAAGTTTCATCGCATCAGCACTGAGTAACTCTTTACTTTGTACTTCACCGTTGACCTGCTGTTGCCAGGTCAGCCTGAACTGCACCAGTCCGGTCGCATCCGTGATTTGATCAAACAACAGATTGTACACTTCGTCGGCCTGATAACGGCTGGACGCCTGCGCAAGCAAAGTCCAGTCACCGCTCCAGCTTGCCGTTTCGTTCAGGGCCGTGGTATCGGTCTCGTCATACAGCGGAAACTGCAGACTGAGGCCATAAAGAGCGGCCTGATCCTGCAAGGCTTTTCTCAGCGGATGCTCCGGGCTTAACACAAACTGCGGCGTCTCTGTCGGTCTTTCGGTCAGCCATAGCAACACATCAGGCCGGCGTGCGCCCCAAATCGGAATTTGCTGTTGCTGCAAATATTGGGTGATTTTCTGACCATCCAGTGTGACCAGCAACATCGACTGGCCATTCTGCTGCACTTGCTGAAACTGCACGACATATTGCCCGCTGTTGCGCAGCTCTTCGCTCAGAGGCGGCTGACTGAGCAGCGCCTGATTGCCGGTGACTTTCAGCAGGACAGCCTGTAAAGCCTCCCGTTGCCACTGCGCCTGACTCTGTCCCGCCGCGACTTTGGCCTGATAAAGGTCGGTCAGTTCAGCCGCACTGATCGGGACGGCAGCACCGGCAAACAGCGCCGCCAGCAGGCCGTGACGGAATGTCTCTCGCAAAGGACGGAAAATGTTCATAAGAGTCAGCCTTTAATGAGTCAGCACCGGGAACAGCCCTTTCAGGCCCAGACTGATAAATTCTATCGCTATCGCCGCCAGCATCAGACCCATCACCCGGGTAATGATGTTCATGCCAGTCTGGCCGAGCTTGCGGGCTATTTTACCTGATAAGCGCAACAAAATGGCAACCAAAGCCCCGACCACCATAATCTCAGCGGAGATCAGCGCATAATGTTGCCAGCCTTCGGCACGCTCGCCATACAAAATGATCGAGCTTATCGCGCCGGGTCCTGCCAGCATCGGCATCGCCAGCGGCACTATAGCGACCGACTCCCGCCGGCTTGCTTCCTGGCGCTCGGCTTCGGTATTTTTCGCTTCGCTGGTTTTGGCGTGCAACATCGATATCGCCATCAGCAGGATCAGGATACCGCCGCCGACCCGAAACGAATGGATCGAAATACCAAAAAAGCCCAGGATTAATTCACCGAAAAACAGCGCCACCAGCAAAATGACGGCAGCCCCTTTCGCCGCGGTCAGCGCGACGTCTTTTTTGTCCTGCTCACTGTGATGAGCAGTCAGCGACAAATATAAGGGCACCGCGCCAAGCGGATTCAGGATGGCGATGATACCGATAAAAATTTTCAGATATTCCTGGACGTCCAGCATCATAACTCCGGGCGCCCACAGGCGCTGCGCTCAAAAGAAAAGCGCGGAGCCTGGACTCCGCGCTTGCTGTTTGCTACGAAAAAACCGATCAGAGCTCCAGTTTGTGCTCTTTAATCGCCGCCACGAAGACATCAAACACCGCGTCCAGGGTTGCCTGATCGACTGCTTTGCCGTCTTTATCGCGTAACTTAATCGATGTGCCTTTGTCAGTTTTATTCAGAACCATCTGGTACTCGCCATCGGTCAACGGCAGTGCAGGCCGGGCTTCACCACCCCAGATACTGTCCCAGAAACCACGTTCGGCTTTGGTGTACTTCAGATAATAAACATACTCAGACTGGTTGAGGTCAGCCACTTCGAGACCAACCTGCTCAAACAGCAGCTCCAGCTGCGACCAGGTCACATCGATAGGCTGCGTCGTTAACATCACCGCTTCCTGCTTGTCGTTGACCGCACGGATCAGCGACACGTCCGGCAGTTTTGCTTTCACTTCGCGGATAGCCGCCAGTTCAACAGTGGCCAGATGGTCGATCAGCCGGTTGAGGAAATGCACTTCTTCACGGCGCTGTGCGATGGGTGTCAGTTTCTTCTGGCCGTCGGTGTACTGGTGCTCCAGCAAATGCACCTGCACCGCGATAGTGCGGCCATGGCTGCGCGGTTCCAGCTTCACATCAAAACGGCTTTGTTGGGTCAGCTCTTCACCTTTCCACAACCACCAGCCGGTTTCCTGATATTCGCTGACCCAATCGGTCTGCCAGTTCATCTGGTCGGCATGCGTTGCCTTGAGATTGTTTTTCGTGAAAAAACCATTGATGTTGTTTTGCAGGAACGGCATTAAGTCGCCGGTAAATTCGGTACGCTCAAACCAGACTTTCGCTTCGCGTTCTTCTTCTTCGACACGCGCATTGGTTGCCACCGCAAGTACCTGAATAGGCGCACGCAAATCCAGTTGATCTGGCGTAACGCCCGCAGCAACAGTGGCTGGCAGGTCATACTGAGCAGGTTTTTTTGGCGCTTTCAGGCCAGCAGGGATTTGCAGTTCGGCAATTCGCTGTTCATCGACAGCTTTTTGTTCGGCGGCAGGCCACAAAGAACAGCCAGACAAAATCAATGTGGCTGCGACTGCGCCGGGGATCCAATAATGCACCTAAGCACTCCTACAAAATTTAATAAATTCAGCTGTTTGCGAATGTTGTTCGCTTATGTTTTTCATCAGTGACCGTAAAGTCCGGCCGCCTTCAGCGCTTGTTCGATTACCGAAGCATGATTTGGTTCCAGCCGGGTTAATGGCAGTCGGGCAAAATCGTCGGCGATCAGACCCAGATGCCGCAGCGCCCATTTGGCCGGGATAGGGTTACTCTCGACAAACAGGTCGCGATGCAGCGGCTGTAATGTCGCATCGACCGCTCTCGCCGTCGTTTCGTCGCCGGCGCGGGCAGCCTTGATCATCGCGGTCATCCCAGCTGGCGCCACGTTCGTCGTGACCGAAATCACACCATGACCACCTTGCAGAATAAAATCGCAGGCGCTGGCGTCATCACCGCTCAATAAAGAGAACTCTGCGCCAACCAGTGCTTTGATTTCTGCCAGACGCACCATCGAGCCGGTGGCTTCTTTGATGCCGACGATATTAGGGATTTTTGCCAGCTCGCCCACTGTGACCGCCAGTAAATCCACGCCAGTGCGGCCCGGTACGTTATAGAGCAGCACAGGTTTTTCCGTCGCCGCCGCCACAGCGCGAAAATGCGCCAGCATGCCCGCCTGCGTCGGTTTGTTGTAATAAGGCGTGACCGTCAGCAAGCCATCAATCGCCAGCTCGCTCAGCACAAGAGTCTTCTCGACCGCTTCTGCGGTGTTATTCGAGCCGTTACCGGCAATGATCTGACAACGGCCAGCCACCTGCCTGATGACAAAGCGCAAGACGTCCAGTTGTTCTTCAAACCGAAGTGTCGCCGCTTCACCGGTAATGCCCATAATAATTAAGCCATCGGTGCCATTATTCAGCTGATACTCCAGCAGCTTTTGCAGACTGTCATAATCAATCTGACCATCCGCAGACATAGGTGTAATAAGGGCTACATGGCTACCACTGAACATTTGCAAGACAACTCCGGAAAAAACAGGCTGCTTATAGTAATGAGGCCATAGCCCGAACACAAGGGCGCCGGGTGGAGATGACCGCCAATGGCGATGTTTTGACCAATGCAGTCTCAAAGGTCAGCAATTAATATCAAGTCTGGCCCGGCGCGCCTGCTGCTCGCACAGCTGGCCGCCACCATGTCGGTGTGCGGGCGCAGTCTCTGATGAATTTTCAAAGGATTATGCTACACTCCTGCCCTTCTTTATGAGCCACAGCAGCGCAGGATTTGCCCGGATATGCCACAACAACTGGTAGTCACCGCCATCGGTGCAGACAGAACTGGTATCGTCAGTCAGCTGGCCAGATTGGTCACCGATTGCAACTGCAACATTGTGGACAGCAGGATGGCCATTTTTGGCAACGAATTTACCTTTATTATGTTGTTGTCAGGTGACGCCGCCGCCATCAGCAAAATTGAATATCTGTTGCCAAGTTCGGCATTCGAACTTGATCTGCTGACGATGTCCAAACGTACTTCCGGCCGCACGTTGCCGACGCTGTCGGCACCTTATATCGTCGAATACCGGGGTCAGGACCGGGTTGGCACGCTGGGCGCCATTTCCAGCCTGCTGGCCGAGCATCAGGTGTATATCGGCGCGCTGCGTTCGGAAACCCTGCAACCTGAGCCGGACGGCCCGGCCCAAACGCACACAGTGATGACAGTTCAGCTTCCGCTCGGTCTGGACCCGGACAAAATTAAACGTTTATTGCAGGCGAAATTTACCCAAATGCAGCTTAACGGCAGCTTCGAGTTGCAAAGCTGAGCGGGCGCCTGCCTACAGGAGACTTCCTTTATGCAAACTTTAACAGTCGGCAGTACCGCACCTGATTTTACCTTACAAGACCAACAAGGTACGCCTTTTCAGCTCAGTGCGGCACTGGCTGAAAAACGGGTCCTGCTGTATTTCTATCCCAAAGCCATGACCCCCGGTTGTACAGTGCAGGCCTGTGGCTTACGTGACGTGCAGGCCGAGCTGGCGGCCCATCAGGTTATAGCTGTCGGCATCAGTACCGACGAAGTGAAACGGCTGACCAAGTTCGCCGAGCGGGATCAGCTCAATTTTACGCTGCTCTCTGACCCAGACCATCAGGTTTGTGAAGCCTTTGGCGTCTGGGGCAGCAAAAAATTTATGGGCAAAGTTTATGACGGTATTCACCGCATCAGCTTTCTGATTGAACAAAACGGCACTATCAGTCAGGTGTTTGACGATTTCAAAACCAGCAATCATCATGAGGTCGTCTTAAAAGCACTGTCAGTCAGTTAAATTGCAAAGTGCGACCTTTGCACAGGAGTCCCCTTATGAAACTCTATTACGCCCCGGCGGTTTGCTCGCTGGCTTCCCATATAGCCCTGGAAGAGGCGGGCCTGCGTTATGAAACAGTGCAGGTGGATCTGCGCAGTAAAACGCTGCCGGACGGCAGTGATTACCGCCAGTTGTGCCTGCAGGGCTATGTGCCGGCCCTGCAGCTTAAAAACGGCGAATGGCTGACCGAAGGACCGGCGATCCTGCAATACATTGCCGACCAGGCGCCTGCAATGAATCTTGCGCCGGCCAACGGCAGCTTTGCCCGTTACCGGTTGCAATCGCTGCTGAACTTTATCGCCACCGAACTGCACAAAAACTTCTCTCCCCTGTTTGATAAAACCGCGCATGCCGACGCAAAAACGGCGGCCAGAGCACGGCTCGACACACGCTTACAACAAACCGAGCAACAACTGGGCGCACAAAATTTTCTGCTCGGCGATTATTTTACCGTCGCCGACGCCTACCTGTTTACAGTGCTCGGCTGGGCCGACATCGTAAAAGTAGACCTGTCCCCATTTCCGTACTTACAACAATTCCGCCAGCGGGTGCTGAGCCGGCCAGCTGTTCAGCGTGTGATGCAGGCTGAAGGCTTGAGCTGATATCATTGATTGACAAGGAAACCTTATGCACAAGTATCTGACACCGCTGTTACTGACTGCACTGAGCATCCCGGCCCTGGCCGACACTGCGTATCTGGCGACAGAAAAAACCAAGCTGAAAATTGACACCATCGC
>CBINNO010000105.1:0-12615 GCA_966252055.1 uncultured Rheinheimera sp.
CCCTGCGTCGACAGGTAGTACTTGCCGAAATCTTTGATACGCCACTTCACGTAGCTGTCGACCAATAAGTCTTTTTTCTCAGAGGTGACAAAACGATCAGATGGGTCATCCAGTGTCTGCACTTTGGCATCCAGTTTGCGTACGGTCTCGACCAGCGGCAGTTTGAAATGCAGGCCTGGTTCGAATACACGCACATCTCCTTCAGCTGTCCGCTGAATTTTGCTGAACTGGAATACGATGCCACGCTCGCCTTCCTGCACCACAAACAACGAAGACGACACAACCACCGCGCCAACGGCTAATAAACCCAATAACAAATTTTTCATCGCTTAGCCCCTCCCAGTCCGACCGCTGTCACGGGAACTGTCACGGGAACTGACCGGACGGCTTTCTACCGGTCTGTTGTCCGGCAATCTTGATTCGATAGTCGCAGGAGCCGTCATTGCCGGCGCCTGATTGATGATCTTATCAAGCGGGATATACATCATATTGTTTCCGTTTTTCACATCGACCAGCACTTTGGACGTATTGCCGTAGACTTGTTCCATCGTTTCAATATACAGACGTTTGCGGGTCACTTCCGGCGCCGCGAGATACTCAGGCAGCAGCTTTTCAAAGCGGGCCACTTCACCCTGCGCTTTTAACAATGTCTGTTGTTTATAAGCGCGCGCTTCCTGCTCCATCCGGTAGACCTGACCGCTGGCACGCGGCTCGATTTCACGGGCATAAGCTTCAGCTTCCCGGATGTAGCGCTGTTCATCTTCCTGCGCGGCAATCGCATCATCAAAAGCGGCTTTCACTTCTTCCGGCGGACGGGCGTCACGGAAGTTCACATCCACAATTTCAAGCCCCAGATTATAAGGCTTGATAATCGCGGCCAGTTCGTCACGCGTGCTTTGACGGATCACTTCACGGCCTTTGGTCAGCACATCATCCATCAGTGAATGCCCCACCACATAACGCAATGCAGCATCTGTCGATTGACGCAGGCTGCTGTCCGGGTCGACCACAGCAAATTTGTAAGCACGTGGGTCTTCCACCCGGTACTGCACCTCAAATGTCACCCGAACCAGATTCTGGTCCTGCGTCAACATGAAGCCGTCCGTTTTCAGCGTTTCAACGCTGGAAATATCAACCGGCAGTACAGTGTCGATAAAAGTCGGTTTCCAGTTAATACCAGGCAGCACTTCGCCATGGTACTGACCAAGGCGTAATACCACACCACGTTCAGATTCTTTGATGGTGTAGACACCGCTGGCAAGCCAGCCCAGCACTGCCAAAATCAGAATCAGCGTCACCAGTGCAGAGCTTCCGCCGCCACTGCTGGCAGCACCACCGCCTGAGCCGCCACCGAAAATGCCGCCAAGTTTTTTACTGAGGTTGCGGAATACTTCGTCCATATCAGGAGGTCCCTGATTACGTCCGCCCTGATTCCAGGGGTCATTATTCTTGCCGTTGTTACCCGGCTCGTTCCAAGCCATACGTTACTCCGTGTTGCTTCAGAAGGTTAAAAGTTACTATATCAAAATCTCAGGCCGGCTGGACACAGCTTTGTAACAAGCCCTGACTCTGTTTATCCAGCCGTTCCCACAATGCTTGGGGCAGTTGGACCTGTAACAGGCAACTGCCATCTTCGGCAAAATGTTCTGCTCTGACCGCCCCGGCTTCGTGTAATCGGGCCCGCCAGCTTAAATCTGCCGGCTGTAGTTGCAGTTCCAGCTGTAAATACGGCGCCGCCAGTCGTTCCGCAATCGCGCGCTTGAGTAAGTCAATGCCCTGGCCGGTTTTAGCCGACAACCACACCGCCTGCGCGACACCATATTCATCGTAATCTATACGTGGCGGCTGGCCGCTCAGGTCAATTTTATTGAAGATTCTGAGCTGCGGTATGCTGTCTGCTTCAATCTCATGAAGGACCTGCTGTACCTGATGAATATTGTCGTCCATCCGGGTGTCAGCCATGTCGATCACATGGAGTTGCAAGTCCGCTTCCCGGCTCTCCTGCAGAGTCGATTTGAAGGCTGCGACCAGATCATGGGGTAAATGACGAATAAAACCAACGGTGTCTGCAAAAATCAGTTGGCCAAAATCGCTGAACTTCACTTGTCGCAAGGTCGGATCAAGTGTCGCAAACAACTGATCAGCTGCGTACACATCTGATTCGGTCAGGATATTAAACAAACTGGACTTACCGGCGTTGGTGTAACCCACCAGCGAAACCACCGGGATCTCAGCCCTTTGCCTGGCTTTGCGGCCAGTTTCGCGCTGCCTGTTCACTTTGTCTAACTTTTGCATCAGGGCGCTGATGCGGTCGCGCAACAATCGGCGATCCGTTTCTAATGCAGTTTCGCCTGGACCACTCAACCCAATGCCGCCTTTTTGCCGTTCGTTGTCAAAGCCGAGAATAAGACGGGATGCCAGATGTTTCAGCTGTGCCAGCTCAACCTGCAGTTTACCTTCGAAGCTGCGGGCACGCTGGGCGAAAATATCGAGGATAAGTGTTGTGCGATCAATGACTTTACAATGACAAAGGCGCTCAAGATTGCGTGTTTGAGCGGGCGACAGGCTGTGATTAAAAATAACAACATCGGCTGCATACATCTGCACTGCAGCCGCTATTTCTTCAGCCTTTCCGCTACCGACAAACAATCTGGCGTCGACCAGTTGCCGGCTGCCCGTGATCAGGCTGACCGCCTGCACGCCTGCAGACTCGACCAGCATCTGCAGCTCGTGCAAATCTTCGCGGGCCTGCTCTTGCGGAAAACTGATATGGACAAGGACAGCTTGTTCAGCCGGCTGATGATGGTCAAACAAGCGCTGTTACCTTGTTTATTCTTCCAGCTCGTCCATGTCACCAGCAGCACCGCCGTGATTTGCCATGGTGTTGACGGCGCGGGCAGGCACTACTGTTGAAATCGCGTGTTTGTAGACCATTTGACTGACGGTATTTTTCAGCAGGATCACGAACTGGTCAAATGACTCAATTTGTCCCTGCAGCTTGATACCATTTACAAGGTAAATGGAAACAGGAATACGTTCCCGCCGTAAAGTGTTTAAGAATGGGTCTTGTAAAGATTGGCCCTTTGCCATTTGCCGCTTTCCTTTTTCTTTGTTCTGATTCTTGATCTATGGATTATTATATTATTTTCAAGTCGTTAAATAACGTTTTTTCTTCTCTAATTTAGCGTAGCGAAGATAAAACAGCTTGCAAGTTTTCTTTCGGGTCTGTTCCGGCATCCAGCCAGCGCAGATTCTGCCAGCTCCTTAGCCAGGTTAACTGGCGTTTTGCCAGTTGTCTCGTTGCGGCTATGCCACGATACACCATCTCATCATAAGGAACTAGCCCGTCCAGATAATCCCACATCTGGCGATAGCCGACACAGCGCACCGAAGGCAACTCAGGGTGCAGGTCTGCGCGCTGCTTTAACAATCTGACTTCCTGCTCAAATCCCTGACCAAGCATTTGCTCAAATCGCAGCGCTATCCGTCGATGCAATTCTGCCCGCTCGGCCGGCGCTATCGCGAATTGACAGACCGGCCGCTCAAAAGGTTCCCCTTTGTCCGCGGTTAATTCCGTCAGACTGCGCCCGGTCAGGCGATAGACTTCGACCGCTCTGTTGATGCGCTGCGGGTCATTGGGATGGATCCGCGCCGCCGAGACCGGGTCAAACTGCACCAATTGCTGATGTAAAAAGGCCCAACCATGCATCGCGGCTTCCTGTTCTATGGCGGCCCGAATCACAGGATCCGCCTCCGGCAACGGCGATATCCCCTCCAGTAATGCCTTGAAGTACAGCATAGTGCCGCCGACCAGCAGCGGTGTACGGCCACGTGCTTCAATTTCCGCAATCAACCGCAGTGCGTCAGACCGAAAGTCGGCCGCCGAGTAAGCTTGCGCCGGGTCCAGAATATCGATCAGGTGATGTGGCACCGCGGCAAGCTCATCGGCTGTTGGTTTCGCGGTGCCAATATCCATCCCGCGATAAACCAATGCACTGTCGACACTGATAATCTCGACCGGGGTCTGCCGGGCCAGCGCAAGAGCCAGCGCCGTTTTACCGGAGGCTGTTGGTCCCATCAGACAAATGACCGTTTTTTGCATCAGACCATCTCCTTTAACTGCAACTGAGCAGCAGCCAGATCAACAGGCACAGCCTGCCAGGCTTGCGTATCTGCCAGTTCCGGCACCTGATTGATAACAACCACCGGATCCAGCTGAAATTCGCTCAGCGCAAGCTCCAACAGCAGCTGCCAGAGTATGCGTTTGTCAGGTTGTGCCGGCCAGCGCTGCCACCAACGCGGTAACAACTGCGCCAGGACCACGCCCCGTAAAAAATCCGGCACGGCGCGGACTATCAGAATGTGATTGCTAAGCAGCAAATCAAAACCCAGCGCGCTTAATTGTTCCGCCTGCGCGGTCAGCAAGGCAACTTCCGGTGCGGACAATTTCAACCGCTCCGGCAACAATAAGGAACAACTATTGGCGGTTCGAAGCGCCAGAAATGGCGCTGCGCTGGCTGCAACATCCGCCAGCCAGAGCTGCTGAGCGGCACAAAAAAGCACCAGCCCCGGTGGCCCAGGCATGAAGTTGACGGATACAGCAGCTGCACTTTGCGATAATCCTGCTAAAACCGGTTCTTCCCGCCGGCTTTGCTGCTGGCCCTGCGCTATTGCCGCTTCAGCCGGTTGGCGGGATTCTCCCACAGGCCAGCCGGCATAGCCCAGAGTGCTGGTGAAGACTGGCGCATTGACACTTCGCCCCTGCGGATAAGCCGAGCCGTGCACTCTTTGCGCAGGCTGAGAACGGCCGCCCCCCGTCGGCGACGGCCGCTGCGGCGCTTGCTGCGGCGAGGGCCAAACATCCGGCTCTCGCACCGTAGCAAAACCTTGATCACTTGGGGCGACCTGATGAAACGCTGGCTCGGGAGGCGTTGTTTCTATGCCTGCCGGGTCAGCCGGTACATCTGCCTGCAGCAAAGCCTGCTGCAGCGCACTGACCACAAAATCGTGCACCAGCCGGGCCTGATGGAAACGCACTTCATGTTTGGCCGGATGCACGTTGACATCCACCTGCGACGGATCTAACACCAGATAAAGCACAAACGCCGGCACGGCATCCGCCAGTAACTGGTCTCCATAGGCCTGACGAATCGCATGCTGCAACAACTTGTCGCGCATCATCCGGCCATTGACGTAACAATACTGGCACTGCAGCTGCGCCGTGCAAAGTGACGGTGGCAACAGCCAGCCAGACAGCTGCATGTCTTCATACTGGCTGCTGATTTGCACTGCATGACTGGCGAACTGGCGGCCACACAATTGCTGCAGACGACGTTGCTGACCGGCATCATCCTGCACAGCCCGCAACTGGCGAATCGTCTGGCCATTGTGCGTCAGAGTCCAGCTGATCTCGGGCCGGCTCAGTGCCAGCCGTTTAACCAGCTCGTCAATATGGCTGAATTCGGTTTTATCAGATTTGAGAAAACGCCGCCGCGCCGGGGTGTTAAAAAACAGGTCCAGCACTTCGATGGTGGTGCCTGCCGGATGAGCAGCTGGCCGCACCTGCACCGTCATGTCCCGCCCTTCCGCCATTGCCTGCCAGGCATTCTCCTGGCTGGCCGGCTTTGATGTCAGCGTCAGTCGCGACACCGAACTGATACTGGCCAACGCCTCGCCACGAAACCCCAGGCTGACGATGCTGCCCAGATCGCTGAAATCCTGAATTTTTGACGTAGCATGACGGCTCAGTGCCAGCGTCAGCTCATCTTTGGCAATCCCCGCGCCGTTATCGCGCACTCGCAATAGCTTGCTGCCGCCTTTTTCCACGTCGATCAGGATCTCAGTGGCGCCGGCATCCAGACTATTCTCCACCAGCTCTTTAATGACAGATGCCGGCCGCTCCACCACTTCGCCAGCGGCGATCTGGTTCGCCAGCTGAGGAGGCAGCAGACGAATGGTCATGATTGTGGCACCCGTAATTTCTGGCCAATCAGGATGTTGTCCGATTTGAGCTGATTTATTTCGCGCAGTCGCGCCATCGGCACCCCATATCTGCGCGCCAGCATCGACAGGGATTCACCGGATTTCACCGTGTGAACCAGCATTTTGGGCGCGGCAGCTCCACTACTTGTTGCGGCAACCACAGTTGGCAACTGACTGGCAGGGGCCGATGCCGCCGGCAAAGGGCGGGAAGGCTGAGTGGGTTCGGTACGGGCCGGTGTTGAAGTCGCCGCTGAGCCACTTGCTGAACCGCTTACGCCGCCGCGGCGCAGGGCTAAAGAACTGTCGGCCGGCGGCGATTTTTTAAAGTGCCCAATCAAGGCCCGATGAATAGACTGTGCCAGTTTCTGCTGATGCGAGCTGGTTTTCAGCTTTTGCTCTTCAGCATGATTCGAAATATATCCTGTTTCGACCAGAATCGACGGGATATCCGGCGCTTTCAATACACCAAGGCTTGCTGCCTGCGGCTCTCTTTTGTGCAATTTGGTGACATGCCCCATTTCCTTCAAAACCGCAGCCGCCACTTCAAAGCCGGTCGTCATCGAATGGTTCATCGACAGGTCAAGCACCGTTTGCGCCAGATAGCGTTCATTAGCCGAGTCTTTGATGACTTCGGCAACGCCCCCCAACAATTCGGAGTGCTGTTCGGTTTGCTCCATCATACGGCCGACTTCCGTCGTGGCGCGCCGCAAAGACAACACCCAGACCGAAGCCCCACTGGCTTTGCGGTTCTCGGCGGCATCGGCATGGATGGATACCAGCAAATCGGCCTGTTTGCCACGAGCGACATCCGGTCTTTTGCTGGGATAAATATAATAATCACCGGTGCGGGTTAACACCGCTTTGAAACCAGGCTCCCGGTTAATCAGCGCTGCCAGTTTCTCACTGACCGCCAGCGTAATGTGTTTTTCGTAAGTACCGCGCGGGCCAACCGCGCCTGGGTCATGACCACCGTGACCGGCGTCAATGGCGATAATGATATCGCGGCCCTGACGGCCAGAGCTGGCCGGTTTAGTTGATGGCGGCGCAACAGAGGCTTTTTCTGCCTGGACGTCAGTCAGGTCCAGCACCAGCCGGTGACCGTATTGGTCAAGCGGAGGCAATGCAAAGGCTTTCTCGGTGGACTCGCGGCTCAAATCCAAAGTCACACGTACCGCAGCTTTCCCTTTAACCCGGTTCACCCGCACTGATTTGACCAGTTCAGATTCACCGGACATTTTGCCAAGGCCAGCATCTGTAACGCCGTCGATTTCCAGCGTCACCTGGTTGCCTTGCTTGGGTAATAAGCGAAATTGCGGCTTTTGCTGCATATCAAACACGATGCGGGTGCTGTCTGGCGATGGCCAGATCCGCACACTGTCAATTTGATTGGCAAGAGCGGCAAAACTGAGCAATGTCAGGCAAAGGCCCAACCCGAAATACCGGGAAAAATTCATATCAGGCAATTAATTCCAACATGGCTTGACCTTTGGCAGTCTGTGCCTGCAGCACAGCCTGGCGCCCGGTCGCACTGGTTATCGTCAGTTGTATATCTAAATCCGGCGGTGGCAACAAAGGCGCGCCCCGCTCAGGCCATTCCACCAGACACAAGTGAGAAGCCGCGAAATAATCGCGGATCCCCATAAACTCCAGCTCTTCCGGGTCATGAAGACGGTAAAGGTCAAAGTGGAAGATATTGAGGGCGCCGAGCTGATAAGATTCAACCAAGGTGTAGGTCGGGCTTTTGACGTTCCCGTTGTGGCCAAGGCTCTGCAGCAGATAACGACTGAAGGTTGTTTTACCGGCGCCCAGATCCCCATGCAGATAAATGACCGCCCCCTCGCGACAGGCGACAGCCAGCGCGCTGGCCAGTTGCCGGGTCGAGTTTTCATCGGTCAGTGCTATTTGTCGGGATGCCACACTCATCCGGGACCTGCCTGCTTCTGGTTAGAATCGGCTTATGCTATCAAAATCCGTTAGCCAGCACTACCTTGATAGGTCGTCAGGCCGCTCTGTGCTACCATGCCGCTCTGGTTTTTTGGGCACAACAACAGATGAATACATCGACTGCCGACTGGTCAGCACTGTCTTTGCAAATCAAACGCTGGGCTGAGGAATTAGGTTTCAGTGGCTGCGGTATCAGCGATACCGACCTGCAACGGGAAGAGCCGCGGCTGCAAGCCTGGCTCGACCAGGGTTATCACGGCACCATGGATTATATGGCCAGCCACGGCATGATGCGGGCACGCCCGGCTGAGCTGCTGCCTGGCACCTTGCGGGTTATTTCAGTGCGGATGGACTACCTGCCGCCACAGGCTGGCTTTGCCACCAATCTGGCCAACCCCAGCCTCGCCTATATCAGCCGGTACGCGCTGGGTCGTGATTATCATAAGGTTTTGCGCAGCCGGCTCAAACAGCTGGGAGAACGGATCGCCTCGGAAGTTTCCGGGCTTGGATTCAGACCTTTTGTGGACTCAGCGCCAGTGCTGGAGCGGCCACTCGCCGCCAAAGCGGGCCTTGGCTGGATTGGCAAACACAGTCTGTTGATTGATGAACAGGCCGGCTCCTGGTTTTTCCTCGGCGAACTGCTGGTCAATCTGCCACTGCCCGTTGATGCGCCATTGCCAAAAGATTGCGGTCACTGCGTGGCCTGCATTACCAGTTGCCCGACAGGCGCCATCGTCGCGCCTTATGTGGTCGATGGCCGCCGCTGCATCAGTTACCTGACCATTGAACTGAAAGACGATATTCCAGCAGAATTTCGCCCACTGCTTGGCAACCGGATTTATGGCTGTGATGACTGTCAGTTGGTCTGCCCGGTGAACCGACAGGCGCCGCTCACCATGGAAGCGGACTTCAGCCGCCGGCCGCAATGGCAGGACCAGTCGCTGCTGGCTTTATTCCTTTGGAGCGAAGCGCAATTCCTGCACTTTACCGAAGGGTCCGCCATTCGCCGGATTGGTCATGTGCGCTGGCAACGCAATCTGGCGGTAGCGCTTGGCAATGCGCCCTATCAGGCCGACATTGTCACTGCTCTGCAGAACTATCAGGGAGATGCCATGGTGCAACGCCATGTGGACTGGGCCTTGGCACAACAACTGGAAAAACAACAACAAGCGCTCAGCCTGAGCCGCAGCCAGCAGCGGCTGATCAGAATTATTCAGGTGGGGTTGCCGCGGGACGCCTGAGACGCTGCTGTTGCTGTTCAAGCCGCAGCTCGGCACGGCGAATGATTTGCCGCCGCTCAAAATCCCCTGCGCTATGCCAACCGGTGATCTCTGCCAGACTGCGGCCACAACCGAGACAAACATCGGCATCATCCAGACAACAGTTTCTTCGGCAGGGTTGCGCGATCATGCGGGCCTCACAGGTTGTTGCAGCAGGGAAATAAAGTCTGCGCGTTGCAGCGGTCTGGAGAAATAATAGCCCTGAATGTAGTCGCACCCCAAAGCTTCCAGCATCAGATATTGAGACGCCTGCTCCACGCCTTCGGCAACCACAGCAACATTCAGAACTTTCGCCATGTTGATGAGCACAGCAACCAAAGCCCGCGCCTTGGCTTGTTCGGCAACCTGCTGGATAAAACTGCGGTCAATTTTAATGAAATCAACCGGATAGCGGCTCAGATAATTAAGCGCCGAATAGCCGGTGCCAAAGTCATCAATCGCCAGTTTAACGCCATGCTGGTGCAGCGTCAGGACGTTGGCCTGCTGTACAGATAACCTGTCCATAAACAACGATTCGGTGATTTCAATAATCAGCTGTTCCGGCGCTATTCCGGCCTGCTCCAGCAGCGCCAGCCACTCATCCGCGACTTTGACGTGATTAAACTCCTGGCTGCTGCGGTTGACAGAAACCTGTACATCCAGCCCCAACTGATTAAACAACTGCGTATCCAGCAACGCCTGCTGCAAAATCCACTGCCCGAGCGGCCGGATAGCACCGGTTCGCTCTGCAACCGGAATAAAATCAGCCGGTGAGACCAATCCCCGTGTCGGATGCTGCCAGCGCACCAGCGCTTCGCACTTACTGAACCGCTGCTTTGCGATGTCGAAAATTGGCTGATAAACCAAAAAGAACTGATGCTGCTCAATGCCCTGCAGCATTTCGTGGTGCAAGCTGACAAAACGGTCCGCTTCTTTTTGCATCGCGGCATCGTAAAAGTGGAACGTATTACGGCCCAGCTGTTTAGCCGCATGCATCGCTCTGTCTGCGTGCTTCAATAAATCCGCCGCCAGCAAGCCGTCGTGTGGATACAGGGCCACTCCGATACTTGCCGTGACGGACAATGAGGTTTTGTTGATATCAAATGGCTGGCTGAACACTTTCAGCAATTGCTGACAAACCAGCTCTGGCGCAGCGCTCTGCTCAGCCTGCGCGACAACCAACACAAATTCATCCCCGCCCACCCGGGCTGCCAGCGCATGCTGGCAAAAATGCTGCTGTATTCTTGCGGCTATTTGTTGCAACAGCTGATCGCCGATGCCGTGTCCCAGGCTTTCGTTGATTTGCTTGAATTCATCTAAATCCAGGCTCAGCACGGCAAGCGGTCGCTGTTGGTCTTTTGCCTGTTGCAGCATCAGCGTAAGCTGCGAAATCAGCACAGATCTGTTGGCCAAGCCGGTCAAAGGGTCAAAACTGGCCTGATAGGCAACGGTCTGCAACGCTTGTTGCCGTTCCTGCGACAAGCGCAACAGGAAAAAGCTGCCATAACTCACCAGCGCTGTCAGGGACAACAGCGCCATGGCAATCCAAGGGGAAAGGCCATGCAGCCAGCCAAAAGGCTGTTTCGGATAAGCATGCAAACGCCAATGTCCGCCAGGCAGACGAATATCGGCTTCCACGGCTGGCAGCCCTTGTAACAGGGCATCCCCCCAAAACAAAGTGTTATCGGCGCTGTCACCATCTCGACCAGACAATCCGACATAATAATTCTGCTGCAGGTCAACCAGCCGGCTTTGCGTTAACAAACGCTCCAGTGGCAACACCGCCGTGATCAGACCCCAAAGGTGATGGTTATCCAGCAGTACCGGAACCCGGATCACCAACCCTGTACCGCCTTGCACCAAAGCAACCGGCCCCGCCAAAACAGGCTTTCCCAGTGCGACTGCTTTTTGCACCGCTTTGTACTGCTCAGGGACTTTACGGTAATCAAGGCCTAAGGCGGCTTCATTTCCCTTCGCCGGATAGACATAGCGGACCACCAGATCCGGCGCCAGCGCGATATGACGAAATAATGGAAAATCTTTTAATAACAGTCGGATGCGCTCGTCAAACTCAGGTAAGGCCTGGTCTGGCTCTAATACAACCTCAGTGCGCAAAGTTTCGCTGACCACCATGGCGGTCCGCACATTGCTTTCAATCGCCGCGGCATAATGACTGACTTGCTGTAACAGCTGATAACGCTCAACTTCTATCGCTTTTTGACGTTGCTGCCACAGCAGCATCAACGTCAGCAACAACAGCGTGGCAAAAATGAAAATAGCGGCATAACGCGGGTGGCGCATCAGCCAGGACAATCGGAGGGATTGTGGATGTCCGGGATACCGGACAGCAGCTTGGAGCGGATTAGAGGTCACTAGAAAGCCCGGTCATACAGTCTGACCGCAAATTTAGCAGTTATTCGACCGGGCTGTCACCTGCCAGACTCAGACCGGGTTCTTGCGCACTTTAGGCACCCAGGCCCACAGATAAACCGCTTCAACAGGCGCAACACCAAGCTGGTCAATAATTTGCACCCGCACTGCCACTTCGCCTTTATCCAGCTGGTGGATTTGGCTGATTTGTTCAGTGCTCAGGCTGGCGGTGGCAGTTAATGCACCGGTTGAGCGTTTCAGATACTGAACCTGCATTGATTTAAGCAGTGGAATTTTGTCATCCGGCACGTGCATCCCAATCAGAAAACCACTGGCCGACTCGCCCAGTAAGGCAGTGGCAGCCGCATGCACTGAACCGATATGGTTTTGTACTTTGCGGCGATTGGCCAGCCGAAGCTTGGCTTGTTGCAGGTTGAGGGCTTCGACCTGCACGCCGGCGGTACCGGCAAACTTTATTGTGCGGCCAAACAATAACGTCAATAACCAGCAGCGGCAAAACGCTGGCGCAGTATTTATTTTTGTGACAAGACGGTTGAGTTTGTTCTGGCTTTGCATACTGGTCTTACCTGATGATTTTGGCGCTTAAGCTAACAGGACAGCAGAGGGAGTGCAACCAAACAATGTCGTCGGGAACTTCAGAGAAAAACCAGAATAAAGATGGAGCGGGCAACGAGACTCGAACTCGTGACCTCGACCTTGGCAAGGTAGCGCTCTACCAACTGAGCTATGCCCGCTTATTTTGTATTTACTGCTTTGGTGTTGGCAGTAAATGGTGCCCGGGGCCGGACTTGAACCGGCACGGGGTTACCCCCGAGGGATTTTAAATCCCTTGTGTCTACCGATTTCACCACCCGGGCAGACAACTTTTTCACTGTGCGTAATCTCAAGGACTACATGGAGGCGGGTCCCGGAGTCGAACCGAGGTGGACGGATTTGCAATCCGCTGCATGGCCACTCTGCCAACCCGCCAACAATTTTCAGACTATTTGGAGCGGGCAACGAGACTCGAACTCGTGACCTCGACCTTGGCAAGGTAGCG
>CBINNO010000106.1:0-12556 GCA_966252055.1 uncultured Rheinheimera sp.
GAACGGTTTTTAACAACGCAAAGCGTTGGCCCTTGTGGTGAGCGCCAGGGATGGCGCGAATAACAAAGGCGCCCAACAGCGCCTTTGTATCAGGATATCTGCGTATGATTTATGGGATAAAACCGTACTTGCGGGCAATCACGTCAAAGTAATTCAGGCACTGCTTGGCATATTCGCGTTTCTCGACATAGCTGCCGGGGAAAAAGCTTTTCTTAAAGCCATAAGCAACGATGTCTTTCAGCCGTTTCAGCGGGATATCAAAGTTATCCACTGCCAGCTGGTACTCGCGGCTAACCGTAGTATTGGACACCAGCCGATTGTCAGTGCAGATCACCGTCGCCATACGGTTTTCCAGCATCTCTTTGAATTTATGCTGTTTAATATCAGTGATACTTGGGTTGGTCTGCAGGTTTGAGGTCAGACAGACTTCAATCGCGATGCGTTTGTCGGCGATGTAGGACGCCAGCTCTTTGATGTATTTCTGCTTGTCGCTGATCGCCGGGTCTTTGATCATGTCAGCGATAAACATCGAATAACCATGACCAATGCGGTCGGCGTAACACTCGGTGATAGCTTCAAACACCGATTCGGCGCCATATGCTTCGCCGGCATGCAGCGTTTTGAGCATAAAATGCTGATGGGCGTACTCATACACTTCTTTGAAATTATGCGCCGGGTATCCGGATTCCTGACCGGCCAGATCCAGCGCTACGATGGGTACACCGGCTTCATCACGCAAACGCACACTGGCACGCACCAGCTCCATCGCCGCCAGTTTGATCACCTGCATCGGGGCAAAATCACGCATCAGCTGGAACAGATTGGTGTAATAAGGGGAAAATCCTTTGCCGCTGAACATCCGCATGGCGCAGTTGATAATGCCATAAGCAAACGGCGGTTTATAACCCAGCTGTACGTCATCATGCGCGTTGTACTCGTGCATCGCCCGCTTCAGGCCGTCATTGACCGTATGCATGATACGGTCGAAATCAATGCCGCGGGCCGGGTCCATCAACAACTGTGGTGCAAAGCGCACTTCGATGTAGTTGACCCCTTCACGCTGATTATCAAGCGCCAGCTCATATGCGGCCTGTTCCAGGTTTTCCAGGTCGCGCAGCACACCACAGGTATATTGAAAACCGTGCAGGTACTCCCCCAGATTATTGTACCTGTCTTTAAAAACCAGCTCTTTCAGCCCCGCCACAGAGTTGGAAGGCAGCACCACATCCGCCCGCTTCGCCATCTCAATCAGCGACTCCAGCCGCAAACTGCCGTCGAGGTGTAAATGCAGGTCAGATTTCGGCATTTCTTTAATAAAATCAGCGGAATAAAACGGCATGGGCACAACCTCTGTGGTGGGAAAATAATACAACAACTTCGCTATTATAGTGGCAACCGGGCCGAATGCAGCATCGGCAAATCCGCCCTGACAGTAGAGACCTGCCAAACCAGCGATAGGTTCAGCCGAGTCAGAGCGCCGGCACAGACCGCCACACAGCACCATTTTGTAACGGCTGAAAACATTGGTCACAAGCCTGAGCGGCATGCCAGCGCTGAACCGTGCTAAGTTAGGCGGACCTGCCCTGGGAGGATCAGATGACCCCATCCGCATTCGTAAGTCTGGCCGCTGGCATTGTGCTGGCAGCCACTGCCGCTAAGGCTCAGGAAGCCCCGCGACAGTTGCATTTCTCCGCCAGCGAACAGCAATTGTGGCAGCTGACCATGCAGCGCAGCGGGCTGCCGCCTCAGCCTGCGGACTTGCTGGCGCGACTGGACGCTGCAGTACCAGCCGCCGATGCAAAGCCTTTGCAGGCCTTCTGGTCGGCGCAGCGCTGTCGTTTTGCGCTGCAGGCAGACGATGACGCCGCTTATCAGACGGCCCGCACCGCGCTGAAAACATTGGAAGCCCTGGCTGATCCCGGTGAATTTGCCGGCAGTGCCGCCGGCTATAAATGCCAGCAAATCAGTAAGTTCAGTAGCGGTGAGTCGGCAGAAACCCGCCAGCTTAGCTTTTTGGCTTATCACAGTCTGACCGCCACAGATACTGCGGCGCTGCATGCCTGGGTCAGCCTCGACTACGCCTATGACGCGCTGGCTGCCGGTTACCCGGACAGCGCCGCCACGGCGCTGAGCCAGGTGCTGAGCATTGCCCGGCAGAACCAGCTCAAAGCGCTGCAAGCCGAGGCGCTCGCGCTGCAGGCAGAAACACAGCTGGCGCAGGAGCAATATTTGCAGGCGCTGCGCAGTCTCGATCAGGCCGGGCAACTGGCCCCATCTGCGCCACTTCAGTTGAGGCTGCAAACGCTGCGTGGTGAGCTTTTGGTGGCGAGCGGACGCTGGCCGGAAGCGGCGGCCCTTTATCAGTCGTTATGGCAACAAGCCCCGTCTGCGGACCAGCAATTGCGCGCCGGCCTGGCCCTTACGGACATCTACCTGCAGCAACAGGATGCCAGAGCCGCCCTGACACTGAGCGAACAACTGCAACATCATCCGGCGACCGACCGCGTGCTGAAAGCACAAAGCCGGCTGCGTCATGCCACTGTGCTGCTGGCTAATCAGCGCGTCAGCGAGGCTATTGCGCTGTTCACTGACGCCGGTGGCTGGCTGGCGGCGAAACAACTGGCCATTTATCTGCCGGAACAACAACGCTTTGCCCGGTTGTTGGCGCAGCAGGGGCAGCATCAGGCGGCGCTGGATGCTATGCAACAGAGCCTGCAGCTGCAACGTCAGCTCGACGCCCAACAAGCCAGCCGACAGGCCCGGCTCAGCAGCACTTTATTGATTGCCGAACAGCGCAGCCGCGAACTGAAACTGGCGTCGCTGCGCCAGGCTCTCAGCCACAGTCAGGCGCAACTGCAGGAAAGCCGCCGCCGGCAGCAGTGGCTCAGCATCGGCTGCGCTGCACTCGCTTTGCTGCTGGCACTCTGCATTGCCAAACCCCTGTGGCGCCGCTACCGCAAGCATCATCCGCGCTGAAAAACGCCCGCTGGCAGTCAGTACCGGAAACGGCCAGCAGCACAATGCCGCCGATGGCAGACTCGCCTTGACCTGTTGACGTTCACACTGCTTGGGAGGCTGCCTGTGAGTCCTGTTTTACCTGACACTTTTTTCCACCTTCATCAACAGCCGCACCCGTTGCTGCTGCCGAACATCTGGGATCCGGCCAGCGCAGCGCTGGCACAAAAAACCGGCGCACAGGCGCTGGCAACATCCAGTGCGGCGCTCGCCTGGGCTTGCGGTTATGCCGATGGCGAGCAGCTCCCCGCCCGCGAATTGCTGGGCGCTGTCGGCCGTCTGATGCGGGTTGCCGTGCTGCCGCTGACGGTCGATATCGAGCAAGGCTACAGCGAAGAGCCAGAGCAGGTCGCCGCGCTGGTGTTGCAACTGGCGCAGCTGGGAGTGGCCGGCATTAATCTGGAAGATGGCACAGCGCCACCTGCCCTGCTGGCGGCCAAAATCAGTGCCTGTCGCCGCTCTCTTGGCCGCCGGCCTTTTTTTATCAACGCCCGCACCGATGTCTTTCTGCACGCGCTGATGCGCGAACAGACCACCGGCGAAGCTGCTCTCGCCGAATGCCGGCAACGGCTGGCGCTGTATCAGGCGGCCGGTGCCGACGGCGGTTTTATGCCAGGGCTGTCGGACCTGACGATCACGGCACAGCTCGCCGCCTCACTGCCAGAGCCAATGCCACTGAACCTGATGGGCTGGCCGCAAGGCGCCACATGCCAGGCTTTGGTCAGCGCCGGTGTACAGCGTTTGTCGGCCGGCCCGGCCTTGTTTTTGCGCGCCTACCAGCAGTTTCAACATGAAGCTGCGGCATTCTGCCGCTATCAGCAGCCAGGCCCGCTGACTGATACCACCATGAACCAGCTGCTCCACTGCCACTGAGGTTTCATCAGCCGGTGATGAACGGCTGCGCCGCCGTCAGCAGCACCTCCGGCGCCGTTAACCGCAAGCAGGCTTCGCAAACAGGCAGATTTATGGCCCAATGCCTGCTTTCATCTTTGCTGACTGACGGATTTGCTGTGAAAAAACTCCTGACCGCTTTGACGCTGAGCCTGCTTGGCGGCGCGCATGCCGCTGAGCCTTTGATACAAACCGATTTTAACCCCAACTTCGGCCGCTATTTTGCCGAGCTCGCCTCGGACGAACTGCAAGGCCGCGCACCGGCTACCGTCGGCGAAGAGCGCACTGTGGCTTATCTGGAACAGCAGTACCAGAAACTGGGCTTGCAACCCCTGCCAGGCGGCAGTTACCGTCAGGGCGTCCCTGTGGTGCAGATTGATCCGGTCAAAGTGTCCAGCCTGACGCTGCAAGCCAGCGCCGGTTTGAAAGACGCAGCCAGGCTGCCGGTCACACTGCAATACAAAACGCAGATGATGGCCTGGTCGACCCGCATGCAGCCGGAAGTTGCCGTCAAAGACAGCGACATGGTGTTTGTCGGGTACGGCATCGTCGCGCCGGAGTATGGCTGGAATGACTACAAAGACATTGATGTCAAAGGAAAAACCGTGGTGATGTTCGTCAACGACCCAGGTTTTGCCACGGGCGACAAGGACCTGTTTACCGGCAAAGCCATGACCTATTACGGCCGCTGGACTTACAAATTTGAAGAAGCGGCGCGTCAGGGCGCGGCGATGGCGCTGATCATCCATGAAACCGACGCGGCGGCTTATGGCTGGAGCGTAGTCTCCGGCACCAGCCCGATCCGCTTTGAACTGGCGGACAAGCAGAAAAATATGCACAAAGCTGCCGTCGAAGGCTGGCTGACCGGCGACAGCGCCACGGCTTTATTTGCTGCCCATGGCGAAACCATCGACAGCATGCGCAAAAAAGCGCTCAGTAAAGGGTTTAAAGCGCAGCCGTTGCAAGCCCGCGCCAGCATCGCCATCCAAAATCATTTGCGCGAAATCGATTCGAACAACGTGATTGGTTACATCAAAGGCAGCCAGCAGCCGGACGAAGCGGTGCTCTATATGGCGCATTGGGACCATTTTGGCCTCGATTTCAGCCGCAAAGACGACAAGATTTTTAACGGCGCACAGGACAATGCCGGCGGCGTCGCTGGCCTGCTGGCGTTAGCGGAAAACTTTAAAAAAGGCCCGCCACCGGCCCGCTCAGTGGTATTTATCGCAGTGACGGCCGAAGAGCGCGGCATGCTGGGCTCGCGTTGGTATGCCGCCAACCCGCTGTTTCCGCTGAATAAAACGGTTGCCGGCATCAATATGGACGTGATGAACGTGTACGGCCCGATGCGTGACGTGCAGATCTTCGGCTATGGCTCATCCGAACTGGAGCCGCTGCTGGACAAATATGCCAAAGCGCAGCAGCGTTACACGGCGCCGGAACCTACACCGGAAGACGGTTTTTATTACCGCTCTGACCACTTCCAGCTGGCGCGTTATGGCGTGCCGATGTTGTATGCGCGTGGCGGTGTCGACAGTGTCGCGCATGGCAAAGCATGGGGCCTGCAACAACGACGCGATTACACCACCCATTATTACCACAAGGTCAGTGACGAATTTGACCCGAACTGGGATCTGCGCGGCTCACAGCAGGATTTGTGGCTGTTTTATCAGGTTGGACACGAGCTGGCCAATTCAGCGCTGTGGCCCAACTGGTATCCGGGCAAAGAGTTTAAAGCGGCGCGGGACGCTTCGCGACAGCCTTAACCACAGCCGTCCAGTAAAAAGGGCCGCCATGATGGCGGCCCTTTTAGTTCAGCGACCTGTCTGGTAAGCGCCAACGTGTGACGTCCAACGTGTGACGTCCAACCATTAATGCTGTGCCGTTTTGTTATTTCATCTGCACATTCATCTGCAAATGCTGGCGGAAAAACGCCACCACTTTGCGGTTCAACTGCTGATGAAAGTCCACCCGGTCAATACCGGCCGGATCTGTACAGATGTCGCTCGCTTCGGCCGCCAACGCTGGCGGACAAGGGCTCAGAAAAACAAAATGACCGGCACCGCGGACCAGCTGATAGTCCGGCGGCTGTGGCAGCTGGCGTTTGATCGCTTCAATATGTGCCAACTCCACGCCGTCGCCACCCAGTTCAGACGCCCATAACTGCACCGGCGTCCGGACCGCGCTGAAGCTGTTGTCTGCGAATAAATTCAGCGGGTCCACCACCACAGCCGCGCGAAAGCGGGCGTCGGCGACCGGTTGCAGCGACAGCGCATCATCCCGCAATTGCCGGCACAAACCGAGCACAAAAGACCACCAGGGCGCACAAAATCTTTGATGGCTGGCCTGTTTGTCAGGGACGGCGCCAATCAAAGCCAATGCGGTGTAGCCGCCACGCGAAAAACCAAAAACGCCGGTCTGTGTGGGGTTCAGCCGGCCGTGTTCCGGCCAGCTTTGCGTCATAAAATCCAGCAAACGACTGAGATCGCGCGGCCGGCTGACAAAAATACTAAGATCGGTCTGGCGGCTGTTATCAGCAAAGTTATTGCCGGGGTGAGACACGGCTGCCACCACAAAACCGGCATCGGCCAGCGCGGCGGCGGTGTCATGATGGCCTATCGCCGAACCGGAGTCGCCATGAGAAATCAGCACCAGCGGCAATTGCTCACCAGCCACCGCACAGTTGCGCTGGCCGGCCAGCACAAAACTGCCCAGCGCCACAGTACCGCCCGGCTGGGCACAAGGGGTCCACACCATCGCACTGAGTTCAGGTTCGCTGCCCTGTGCCGGCACCTGAATACTTTGAATGCCGGCGGCCTGCAGCGGACCACAGAGGCCAAGCAGCAGTACAGTCGCAGCCAACCGGCCACCAGAGCGAAGACAATGACGCATCGTTTTGTTCTCCATGCAGATTATCAGCTTATCGACCCACCACCCTAAGCAGCCTGTCGGCCTGATTCAAGCCGGAATTTGTCACAAAAAATCGCAGCAACGCCCTGCTCCCGGCCAAGCGGGCGGTCTGGCCAACACGACGCAGGCGAAAGCCTGGCTTCATTTCAGCTGAAAAGTGGTTGCATTGACCGATTTCAGTGCACAACAAAGGCTGCTTTCCTGCCAAAAGCCGGTACAATCATTTGCTGTTTTGTTTTTCATCAGGGATCAGATGCAGGTTTTTATCGGGAGCAGTGTCGCTCCACAAGGGGTGGATGCCGCTTTGCAGGCGGTCGACGCCGCACTGCGCCAAATGCCAGGCCATCTGACACCCCGGCTGGCATTGGCTTTTTGCAGCGGCGCGCTGGATGCCCATGACTTTTATGCTGGCATGCGAGAGCGGTTGGGTGAATGGGTGCCGGTCGTCGGTGGCTCTGCCATGGGACTGTGCTGGGCCCAAGGCTGCGTCACGCAGGGCCCCTGCGGCGCGGTGGTTATACTGGCGGGCGATGACTGGGAATGGCAACTGTCGACCAGTCAGGACATTTACCGCGACCCTCATCTCGCCGGCGAAGTGCTGGCTGCTCAGCTGCCCAGCTTACCTGACAGCCGCTGTCTGCTGATGTTTTACGACTCTGTCCACATCGCGGCCACCAGCCAGCACCCACCGGTGATGATCCCGTCAAGCCCGCTTCTGGCTGGCACTCAGCAGCCTCGTCTTCAGCACCTCCCACTGTTTGGCGCCGGTTTGTTAGGCGATGGGCAGTTTAATCTGACCTGGCAATTCTGTGGCGACGGCGTCAGCCGGCACAGCGCCAGCATGTTGCAGCTGGCCGGCAGTTTTGGCCTGGCCAGCTGTATTATGCATGGCTGTGTTCCTTTGTCCGATCAACGGTTTACCGTGACGGACATCTTCGGGCAATATCTCTACCAACTGGATCATGAACCTGTAGTGTCCTTGCTGGACCGCTTAACCGGTGGCCGGCAGTGGCGTCAGCTCAATTACAGCCCGGCGGGTGATCCACTGCCCGTCACCCAACTGGCACTGGCACGCCCACTGGCCGGCGAGCCGGACGAACAGCAACTGGTCACCCGCCTGATGAGTGGCGTGCTGCCGGACGATGATGCCGTGATGCTGTTCGAACCGGATTTCAGCCGTGGCCAGCAAGTGATGCTGATGCACCGCAACGCCGACCTGATGATGCAATCTGCGCGTGACAATACCCGCAGACTGCTGGCTGAGATTGCCAGTCGCGGCCAGACCGGCCGGCTGGCGCTTTATTTTGACTGCGGCGGCCGGATGTCAGCCATCAGTGGCAGTGACGGTGAAGAGGCAGTAGTTGTGCGCGACCTCTGCACCGCCGCCGGCATTCCGTTTCTGGCGGTCTACACCGGGGTGGAAATTGCGCCACTGCAAGGCGCCAGCTACGGTCTCGACTGGAGCGGCGTGCTGGTGATCCTGACGCAATAAAGCCGAATCAGGACCGCCATCTCGTCACCCTTTGCGCTTATTTTTCGCTTTCTGCTGATTCTCTTCGCAACTGCCAATCAACGGCAGCTGGCGGAAAATCCACATCTGCGGGTCAATTTGCAATTGATCAGCCGCGCTGAGCTGGACCGGCCCTTTGCTGAAATCCAGCACTGTCGCTTTGCCGTTCAGCAGCACCGGCAGCGGCATCGGGAACGGCTTATTATCAGCTACCTGCCAGTGCAGCGTCCGCACGCCATCGGCAGTGCTGTCCAGCAGCTGCGGTAACGGCGCCTGGTACAGATAAGCATCAAACAGCCACTGATAATCCTGGCCGCTCAGCCGGTTGACGATGGCAATAAAATCTTCGGTGCTGCCATAACGGGGCTCGATTGGGTAAGGCAATGCCGCTGGTGTAGTGGTGCCATACAGCAGTTCACGGCTGGCCTGCCAGAACACGTCCTCGCCCACCAGATAACGCAAAGTGTGCAACACCCAGCCGCCTTTGCCATAAATATCCGGATTAAATGCCTGCTCAGAGCTCACCACGCCTGCGCGCACCAGCGGCTGGCAGTTCTGCAGGCCAAGATAGGCTTTGTACATCTGGTAGTGATACGCCGCGATGCCCAGCTTGTCGCGGGCATAAGCCGGCTGCATATAAAGCCCAAAGCCTTCATGCAGCCAGGCATGGTTCAAGGTCCGGTGCGTCAGCAGATTACCAAACCATTCATGCGCCAGTTCGTGGTGCGCCAGCCAGTCAAAACCAAACTCATCGCGCGCAAAACCCTTACCGTAGGCATTGATGGTCTGATGCTCCATGCCAAGGTGCGGCGTTTGGACAAACCCCAGCTTTTCATTCCCCCAGGGGTAAGGCCCCAGCCGCTGTTCAAACCACTGCACCTGCGCTTTGAGGTCGTCTTTAATGAGCTGACGGGCTTTGTCTGCATCAGCCGGCAGCGCCCAGAATTCAATAGGGACTGTCGCACCATTAACGCTGGTATAGCTGTCACTGATGCGCTGATAAGGGCCGATATTGAGCGCGATATTGTAGTCACTGGCCGGCACCGACAGCAGCCAGTCAAACTGCTGCTTGTCTTTGTCTACGGGTGTCACCTGCTGCAACACGCCGTTGGTCACGGCCGACAAGCCATTGGGTACGGTCAGCCGGATCCGCATCGAATCGGCTTTGTCGGCAAAGTGGTCTTTACAGGGCCAGAACAAATCACAGCCCTCGCCCTGCACTGCAGTCGCTATCCAGGGCTGGCCATCCGGTGTTTTGGCAAAGACAAAGCCCCCTGCCCAGGGCGCATTTTTCGCCACGTGCGGTTTGCCCTGATAAAACACTGCAGCTTCCACCTGACTGCCAGCCGGCTTCTCAGCGGGCAGGTTAATCGTCAGCACGCCGCCCTGACGCTGATAAGGGGCGGCTTTACCATCCACTTCAATAGCACTGATGGTAAAACGGCTGTCGAGTTTAAGTTCCAGTTGTGCGCTGGGCTGCAACAGCAAAAAACGGCTGCGACCGACCCCGCTGATGCTCTGGCGGGCCGGATCTATCTCCAGCGTCAGGTCGTAATGCTGCACATCGGCCCGCAGCGCGACCGCCGACAACGGCTGACCGGTGTCGCCAATCTGCGGGTCGAGCGGTGCCGGCAACTGCTGGCAGCCACTGAGCAGGGCAAGCCCGGTAGCAACTAAAACTGGTTTTTGCAGAAATGGCAGCCTGAACATAACAAGGGCGGTCCGTCTGTTTGATGGTGTTGTGCTGCATCATGCCAAAGCAGCGGCCAGTTTGCTGCTGCAACTGTCGCCAATGGCGGTTTTTTGGTCGCGATGTGCTGGTATTCGGTGTAGCAGCGCTTTAGTTTCGAAGGCACTGATATAAAGGAGTTGCCACGATGCATCCAACCCGACTGACCCTGCCCCTGCTGAGCGCCGCGCTGACGCTTAGCGTCACCCTGCCAGCCCAGGCTTATGACCGCGTGACCGGCGCCGAATTTGCCAGCCGCTCTGAAGTCATCGCGCCGCAGGCGATGGCCGCCACCAGCCAGCCGCTGGCGACACAAATTGCGCTCGATGTGATGAAACAAGGCGGTAATGCCATTGACGCCGCCATTGCCGCCAATGCGGCGCTGGGCCTGATGGAGCCGACCGGTTGTGGCATTGGCGGCGACCTGTACGCCATCATCTGGTCGGCCAAAGACAAAAAATTATTTGGCCTCAATGCCTCGGGCCGTTCGCCCAAAGGTCTCAGCTTCGACCAGCTGCAGGCGGAAGTGAAAAAACTGAACCGTACCGACATTCCGCCTTATGGCATGTTGCCAATCAGCGTGCCGGGCGCGGTCGACGGCTGGTTTGAAATGCACAAAAAATTTGGCAGCCTGCCGATGAAAAAAGTGCTGCAACCGGCTATTCATTACGCCGAAAGCGGCTTTCCGGTCAGCGAACTGATTGCGTATTACTGGAATGCCTCGGTGCCGCGTTTAGCCAGCCAGCCGGGCGATTTTAAAGGCACTTTCACTATCAACGGCAAAGGGCCGCAAACCGGCGATATCTTTAAAAACCCGGCGCTGGCCAGCACTTATAAACAGCTGGCGAATCAAGGCCGCGACGCTTTTTACAAAGGGGATATCGCGAAAAAAATCGACGCTTTTATGCAAAAAGAAGGCGGTTATCTGCGCTATGACGACTTCGCCAGCCACAGCTCCAGCTGGGTAGAGCCGGTGTCTGTCAACTACCGCGGTTACGACGTCTGGGAACTGCCGCCGAACGGCCAGGGCATCGCCGCATTGCAGATGCTGCAAATTCTGAAAAACTTTGACTTAAAAACCATGGGCTTTAACAGCCCGGACAGCCTGCATACGCTGATCGAAGCGAAAAAACTGGCCTTTGAAGACCGCGCCAAATTTTATGCCGACATGGATTTTGCCAAGGTGCCGGTCAAAGAACTGATCTCAGAAGTCTATGGCCGCGAGCGCGCCAAACTGATTGGCCCCAAGGCCGCGCAGCGCGTCGACGCTGGTAACCCACATTTGTACAGCGGCGACACTATCTACATGACCACCGCCGACAAAGACGGCAACATGGTGTCGCTGATTCAAAGTAACTACCGCGGCATGGGTTCAGGCGTGGTAGTGCCAGGCCTGGGTTTTGGCTTTCAGGACCGCGGCCAGATGTTCTCGCTGGACGCCAAACATCATAACGCCTATGAACCCGGCAAAAGACCATTCCAAACCATTATTCCGGCTTTTATCACCAAAGACGGCCAGCCTTATGTCAGCTTTGGTGTGATGGGTGGCGCCATGCAGCCACAAGGCCATGTGCAGATAGTAGTGAACATGATTGATTACGGCATGAACCTGCAGGAAGCCGGTGACGCCGCCCGCTGGCAGCACCTCGGCAGCACCGAGCCGACTGACGGCAGCGCTATGTATCTGGAAAACGGCGGTTACACCGAAGTGGAGCGTGGTGTGCCCTGGCAGAGCATTCAGCAACTGATGCAGCGCGGCCACGACATTCGGTATGGTTTTGGCGGCTACGGCGGCTATCAGGCGATCAAACGCGACCCGAAAACCGGCGTCTATTATGGCGCTTCCGAATCGCGTAAAGACGGTCAGGCGGCAGGCTATTAACAGCTGGCGCGGATAAACCAAAGGCCTGCAACTGCAGGCCTTTGTCATTCAGTCTGGAGGAAAAGCACAGACTAGTCAGCGCCCATCCGCGCTTTGATGTCATTAACCAGCGGGGACTGACCAAAACCATTGGTGTTCGCCCAGTTTTCCAGATCTTCTGCCTGCAGCGCTTTCGCAGGCATCTGCTTCACAAAGAAAGAACCGGCTTCATAAGCATCGCTGCGCAGCGCAAATTTGATCAGCGATTCCCCATTACACTGCACGGCATCATAAATTTTACGCACGTTGATTTTGTTATCAGTCAGCAATTTTCGAATGCGGTTTTTGTCGTCGGCCTTGGTATATTCACACAGCGACGTCACCCATTGTTCCTGCGCCTGCGCCATCGGTGCCGTGAAGGCTGCCACAGCCAATACCAGAGTGGCGCCAACCAATTTCTTTTGCATATGAACCTCTTATCCCGTTTATTGTTGAAATGAAGTCGTGTGCAGACACACACGCTGTGAGCAAAGTATTGGCGCTGACTGGGGATTGGCAAGTTGAACCGGCCGGAAATCTGCGTCGGATCAATCAACCGCAGAAAAAATATGCTGTTTTAAAAAAATGACAGCAACAATCA
>CBINNO010000107.1:0-12502 GCA_966252055.1 uncultured Rheinheimera sp.
GGCTCGCATGATCTGATTTCACCCATTAAAACCTGCCTCGTGCAGGTTTTTTTGTTTTTGCCATCCCGTCAACCATCCTGCTGTTCCTGTGACACATCTTTGGTAAAACGTCAGGCTGTCGTTTCAGCCGGAAGCTGCACTGTATTTGTTTCTCATCCTGGCCGCTTTGGTGCGTGCGCCTTCATGGCAACGCTTTTGTGCTGTTTTTGGTGGCAGGCTGCACCAGAATGTGGCACAGACATCGGTTGTTTCCATTATCAATAACTTATAAATCAGTATCTTATGTGTTGGTTGTACCGCTGGATTTAATCTTGCTGTTGTGTTCTGATAAAAATTCACATGCTGGGGGATTTATGTGGAACACAAAAATAAAATCAATAAAACAAAAAATAATGCTGACGGTGGGTGGTTCAACAGCAGTATTGCTGGGCCTCGCTGCCTTCATGGTGATCCAACAAACGGCGGCGCAAACCCGCGCTCAGGTCGAGGCTGAGGTCAGCAGCCTGATGCTGAAAGAATCCGTCGCGGTCGGCCAGTTTTTTGCTGAATACGCCCAGGTCGCCAAAACCTTTTTGCACAACCCACAGTTTCAGCAGTGGTTTGTTGCTTATCCGGGACGCGGCACTGCGCTGGAAACTGTCAGCGGTTATCCACAGATCAATCAGACTTTTAAAACGATCAGCGCCGGCGACGACAACATTCTGTCGGCTTTTTTCGCGCTGGACCGCTCGGCTGAATATTTCCGCGAAGATTCACGCACCGGGGTGGACACTGAAGGGCCGGATAAAGGTGTGCTGGACAAAGGTTATTTCGCCACCAAGCGGCCCTGGTATCTTGAAAGCCTGAAACATAACAAGTTCTTTGTTGGTTCGCCGTCGGCTGATTTCACCACAGGCGTGGTTTCGGCGGTGGTCGAGGGGCCGGTGTACTTGCCTGACGGGACTTTATTAGGCGTGGGTGGCCTCGATTTGCATATCAACAAAGTGGGTGACAAGGTCGAGACCATCCGTTATCAGGGCGAAGGGTTGCCCTTTTTGCTCGATGGCAAAGGCCAGATTGTGCATTTCTCCAATGATTCAGGGCTGAAAACTCAGGCCAATGACCCGATCGCTGGTTTTGAGCAGAAATTTGCCGATACCCGTGGTTTTACTGCCCTGGCCGATGCTGCGGCGCAAGGCCTGCACGGTTTTGCTGCAGTCCGTCTGCAGGGCCTGGATTATTACGTTGCGTATCAGCCGGTACAACGGACGTTTCCGCAAATGAACTGGCTGGTCGGCATTCTGGTGCCGGCTGAGCTGATTGACGCCCCGATCCGGACTGCGACCGGCTGGTCGGTGTTGGGTGCCTTTATCATTCTGCTGCTGGTCACCGCCAGCATTGTGCTGACCACCGGTGTGATTGTCAGGCCCTTGCAGCATTTGACGCTGGCCCTGCGCGATATTGCCAGTGGCGAAGGCGATCTGACCCGTCGCATTGACATCGAGCAGCAAGACGAAGTGGGCGCGCTGGCGCGCCATTTTAATACCTTTACCGGTAAGCTGCGTCAGTCGCTGGCCAGAACTCAGCAACAGGCGTTGCAGGTCCAGGCATCCAGCGCCCATTTAAATCAGGTGGTGGCGCTGACTAATCAGGAGATCCAGCACGAAAAAAGCCAGATAGATTCGGTCTCTGCGGCGGTGACCGAAATGGCGGCGACAGTGCAGGAAATCAGCCGCAATGCGCAGTCGGCCAGTGAAGCGGCCACTGAAGCCGAGCAACAAGGCGCGCAAGGCGCGGATTTGTCTGCGCAGGCAGTGGCAGATATGGCACAACTGGACCAGAAAATGCTGAACGCTGTCACCGTGGTGCAAGGGCTGGCACGCGAATCTGAAAGCATCGGCACTGTGGTGGACGTGATCAAAGGCATTGCGGAGCAAACCAATCTGCTGGCGCTGAATGCGGCGATTGAGGCGGCGCGGGCTGGTGAACAAGGCCGTGGTTTTGCCGTGGTGGCGGATGAGGTTCGCTCACTGGCGGCCCGCACGCGTGACAGCACCGACGATATCCGACGGATGGTGGAAAAACTGCAGCACATCGCGCGTCAGGCGGAAGATGTGATGGAGCAGGGACGTCAGCAAACGGAACTGAGTGCCGGCCGGGCCAGAGCCATGCAGCAGGCGCTGGCCGGCATCAGCCAGGCCATTGCCACAGTGCAGCAGCAAAGCAGCCAGATTGCCGTGGCGACCGGCCAGCAAACCGTGGTGGCCGATGATATCAACCGCAGTCTGAGCACTATCACCACGCTGGTCGATAACACCGCAAGCCACGCTGGTGAACTGACAGGGGAGGCCCGTCAGCTGGACCAGGCAGCGTCCAGTCTTAATCAGGTCGTGGCGCAGTTCCGCATCTGATCTCAGGGCAGCAGCCTGCATCTGCAGGCTGTTGTCCCGATATGTTTTACTGATATAGCTTGGATCGACCGGATCAGGAACTTCACATCTTGTTAAAAGCTGTGTTCATGTGAAAAGCTTTGTTTTTTTTGTGTTCTCCAGTACCATGCGGCAAGGGAAAAATAAAAGGAAGATAGGGATATTTTATTTTTCAAGAGCATTTTGCATGAACAGGTCGTATTTAACAGGTTTAATAACGCTTTTTTCCGCTGTTTCCCCGCCGATCAATGCCAGCGACTGGGAGCAGGCACATCATCACTTTTCGGCTTTCACCGCAATACAGCACAATAACAATTTGTTCAACACCGCGGCCGCGCAGCAGCAGGACCAGCGGCTGCAGGCGGGTCTGCAATGGGATTGGCTGGGCTTGTACGAAGGTTATGGCGTTCAGTTACCTGTGCTGCTCAAACGTCAGCAATGGCGTGAACAGGCCGGACTGGACCAGACTTTGTATCAGGCGGCGCCTGAACTGCGCCTGTTTTTAAACCCGCAGACCGATTTGTCGTTGCGGGCGGTGCTGAATAAAGATCAGGCATTGGCAGGTGATGGTATCGCCGAATTTGTGCCGGCCGCAGAACGGGCATTGGTCAGTGAACAACGCTCATTGTTCAGCACGCTGAGTTTTGGCCGTGCGCCTGATGTGCAGAATCTGCAACTGACACTGGGGGCAGACCGCCAGACGCAGGATATTGCAACACGGCAATACACCAAACTGGATGCTGTCAGTGCTGCGGCGCATTACAGCCATAAACTCAATGAAAACCTGGCTTTGGTGCTTGACGCAGAGCGCCGGCAGGAAGAACAGAATCAGCAGCAGACCGATCTGAACCAGTATGGCGCCGGGGTCAGTGTGCAGTGGACTGGTCAACAGCATTTTCGGCTGACGGCAGGGCGTTTTCAGCGCTCTTATAAGCCGCAGGCCAATCAGCAGGCTGCAGCCGATCAGACCGGCAGCTACTGGCAGCTCAGCAATTTATGGCAGCTGGACGAGCGCTGGCAGTTACAACTGAGCAGCGGCCGCAGTTCAGTGTTGTCGTACAGCACGCTCAGTGTCAGCCAGCTGGAGACCCGGCATCAGGCCCAGTTGGGCTGGCAGGCGACGGCGTCGCACCGGCTGACTGCCGCTGTCAGCCGTCAGCGCAGCGTGCTTGATCAGCACGCCGCGACCCGCAGCCGCACCGCCGCCAGCCTGATCGGATACTGGCAAATCAGCCAGCAATGGCAGACCCAATTACAGCTCAGCCGGGTGTCACAACAACATGACGAGGATTTGAAGCGTCAGCGCACGGAAGTGGCTGCTGAGGTCCGCTGGTCATGGTAAGGCCGATGCGGGCGCTGTGGCGCTGTGGATGCTTTGTATTGATGCTGGCGCTGACCTTTATCGCACAGGCAGACCAGGCTGCGCCTGCCGCTAACTTGCAGGGTTATACCTTTGGCCCGGGCGACAAGCTGAAAATCAGTGTGTATCAGGAAGCGGATCTGTCGGTGACGGCCGAAATCAGCCAGCAGGGTTTTATCGACATGCCGCTGCTGGGCAGTATCCGGCTGAGCGGTTATACCCAACAAAGTGCGCGTGAATATCTGGAGCAGCGGCTGCGGGACGGCTACCTGGTGTCGCCCAGCGTGTCGGTCACTGTCGAAAGTTACCGGCCCTTTTTTATCTACGGTGAGGTACGAAGCCCCGGCAGCTACGATTATCAGCCTGATATTTCCGTGGAGCAGGCGATAGCGATGGCGGGAGGACTGCAAGACCGGGCGTCCCGCAGCAGCTGGCATATTCAGCGCGGCACCGACAAAGCCACTTTTAAAGCCTTGGCAGAAACGGTGATCCTGCCAGGTGACGTCATTAAAATTGACAAGAGCTTCTTCTGATGCAGCCGGAAAACCGCAGCAACCCAGCCGGCAGCGACGTCATTGAACTGGGCGTTCTGCTGGCGATCCTGTCTGCCAGGCGCTGGCTGATTGTGCTCATCACGCTGGTGATTTTTGGTCTGGTGTCAGTTTTTGTTGCGCGGCTGCCTTCGATGTATCGCGCCGATACCACGCTGATGGTCAAAGGCGGCTTGTCGGCCAACCCATTGCAGTCGTTGCTGCCGGGCATGGGCAGCAATAACGATGAACTGGATACGCAGATTAAGTTACTGACTTCCACCCAGTTTATGCAGGATGTGGTGCAGCAGTTTCCTGCCGATCTGCAGTTAGGGCTGCCGGATGACCGCAGACGCGACGATGTGCAGGCGTTGCTCAATGCGTTGACCGTGCAGGCGGTGCCCAAAACCACATTACTGCAGATTGCATTCAGCCATCACAATCCTTACATCGCAGCCGACGTGGCAAACCGGGTTGCCCAGCATTTTATCAATTATCAGAGTGGCCTGATGCAACAGCACAGTCACCAGACCAACGACTGGATCAAACAGCGGGTGGAAGAGGTGCGTGCCAAGCTGACTCAGTCTGAGCTGGCGCTGCAGCAGTTCCGCCAGGAGCGCAACATCATTGATATCGGCAGTGATATTGAGCTGGCCAAGCAGGAAATTGCGCAGCTGTTCAGCGAGAAACGTCAGTTGCAGCGTCAGGCCGACGAGCTTGCGCTGTTGCTGGAGAAGATCCGGCTGCAAACTGGCCAGCCTGCCGCACTGGCAACAATTGCTGAGCTGACGCAGGTGCCGGTGGTCGCCAATCTGCAGCAGCAACTGGCAATGCAGCAGGCGGAATTTGCCCAGCTCAAACTCAGTTATCTGGAAAAACATCCGCGCTACATTGCCGCCAACCGGAAAATCGAAGTAACCACCAACCAGCTCAATGCGGAAATCAGCAAGCTAACCGCCAATTTTCAGGTTCGTCAGCGTGATGTCAGCCGGCTTCTGCTGGAAACTGCACAAAAAACCACCGAAGTGACAGCGCGGCTGGAGAAGCTGGTCGGCATTGGTCAGGCCCACAAAAAACTCGAAGCAGAGATCCAGGCCAACCTGCACCTGCTGACGACTTTGTCTGACAAGATGAAAGAAACCGAGCTGATGAAGGATATCAACAAAGCCTTCAGTATTTTTGTGGTCGATCCGGCGATAGTGCCACTCAAACCGGTCGGCCCCAAGCGTGTGTTGCTGTCGGCGGCGGCTTTTGTGCTCGGCCTCATCAGTGCGGTATTTTTGGTACTTTGCCTGCACTTTTTTGCCGACGTGACCTCGAAATACCGCCATATTGCCAGTCGCTTTGGCTATAAGCTGCTGGGCGTAGTGCCGCAAATCCGCGTCAAAGGCATCGATAAAAATCTGCCGGTGATCCAGCAATCCGGCAAACAATACACTTTGTATCAGGAATATATCCGTTCGCTGCGCACCAATATCCTGCTCGACAAGCAGCTGGGTTCACAGCGCTTGCTGGCGCTGACTTCCATTTCGCCAAACGAAGGTAAATCCAGTATCTGCCTGCAGCTGGCCAAGTCTTTTTCTGAACTGGAACGCGTCATTATTATCGACGCCGATTTGCGCTTTCCGGCCCTTGCCGAAGCATTGGGGGAAAACCCGCACCGGCCGGGTTTGACCAATTTACTGGCCAAAACTCATACCTTCGAGCAGTGTGTGTTTTACAGCAAAGAATTAAATGCCGATGTGTTGCCTTCCGGCATCCGGCCGATGAATCCGCTGCTCTTTCTGTCGATGCCCCGCTTTGACGCCGTGCTCAAAGTGCTGGCAAAAAAATACGACCGGGTCATTATCGAATGTCCGCCGATTTTGTCGGTGTCAGACGCGATGATCGTCGCCAAATGTGTGGGCAAATTGGAACTGGTGGTCGATGTGAAAAAGACGCCACTGGTGGATTTTGCCGCCAAAATGGATTTGTTGTCAGAAAGTGGCGTCAACATTGGCGGTATTATTCTGAACCGGGTGAAAAACGATACTTCAAACTACTATGCCACTTCGGCAACCCGTGCTCGGCAGCCGTCAGCATTGCGTCAGTTGCTGCACGACAATCTGAAACGGGCCTGAGACTGTGTTCTATTCTGCAGTGTCGTCGCCGGCCCGCTCCGGGCCAAACAGCAGCAATTGCCGCGCATCCAGCTGGCTGAGCGGCGGCAACTCTAACTGACCGGCATCTGAGGGCCGGATCGCACAGTGCAGCGGCAAAGTGGCAAGACCTTGCAGCGCGACCCGCTCCACCTGGGGTGTTTTAATCAGCCTGGGCACCTCACGATTGCCGTATTGGGCAATCGACGGGATCAGCGGTCTTAATTTGCTTATCAGTCTGTCCAGAAACCAGGTGCTGACTTCCCCGCCAATAATGATGGTCTGACAGTTAAACAGCGATTCCAGCGTATGGATGGCGACCCGTAGTGGCTCGGTGGCGCGCTCAAACCAGGGCGCCAGTTTGTCAGCCTGGGGTGCGAGCTGCGTAAAGGCCTCCGCGGAGCTCAGTTGTATGCCAGGGACTTTCTTATCCAGATATTGTTGTAACGAGCGGACCGAGGCGAAATCATTCAACCGGCCAAAATCACCGTTGCTGTGGTCCTGATCCGGGGTGACAAAAATCTCGCCCAATGCGCCGGTCAGACCATGCTGCCCTTGCAGCAACTGGCGTTGGTAGACCAGCGCGCAGTCGATTTGCTGACCGATATGGAGGTAGCAGAAGCTTTGCAGGCTGCGCGCCTCACCGTGCAGCAATTGATAAGCAGCGCAGGCCGTGGCGGTGTGCGACGCGCAGACTGGCAGACCAAGTGCGCCGGCCAGTTGCTGCTGCAACAAGGCCAGCTCCTGATGTCGTTGCAGCGGATCTGCCTGGTGCTGCGCCACCATGGTGACACCGGCGCCGAGCAGGGCGCTGCGGGAAACAGCATACTGAGCCAACAGCTGCTCACAGCCTGTCGCCAGTTGCTGCGTTAATTCAGACTGCAGATGACGGGGCAGCGTGAGCTGACCGATAAAATGCCCGGTCAGATCGCTCAGGGCAAATTCAAGCCGCTCTGGCCAGATCCGCAGCGCCACGCTGTACAAAGCGGCACCGTTTAACATCAACATCGTCGACGGTTTGCCGACTCCCACTTTCAATTGGCCGGTTTCCACCACCAACTGATGGCGGAGCAGTTCATCCACCAGATTGGTAATGGTTTGTTTGGTCAGCGCGGTGGCCCGGGCCAGATCTGCCCGCGACAAAGGCCCTTGCGTCACTATTTCTGACAGCACCAGCCGAAGATTTAACGATTTGTTTTGTTTGGAGTTGGAGCCTTTCATGCGCCCTGATGCCGGCAAAAAAACCAGCGCCATTTTTGCCCTGAAGCGGGTCCGAAGGCAAATTATTTGTCCGGGCAGATTAATAAGTAAAAATGATTGACATATAAAGTCTGGTTGGAATATAACCAATCTATCAGAGTTGTGAACAAAAGGTGGCTTGTGAAACTGAAAAAGATAACGCTGTCATTTCTGGCTTTGTGGCTGCTGCATGCTGCGGGGCCGGCAGACGCCAGAGCGGCGTCTGAGCCGGCAGTCGGCGGCGTGAAAGCCGGGCTGGATTTGTCGCAGGCGGTCGCTGCCAGCACTGTCCATATCAGCGCGCAGCAGCAGGCGCAGCTAAAAGCGCAGCGATACAAAGCCGCGCTGGTCTGGCATGGTGCCAGTGCCTGGATCAACGCGGTGACGGCCGGTGCCAGGGCGGAATTTGCCGCGGCCGGCGTTGAGGTGGTGGCGGTGACCGATGCCAACTACGACCCGGCGAGACAGGCCGCTGACATCGAAAACGTCAGCACCTTGCGACCGGATTTTATTCTGTCGCTGGTGATTGATGCGGCGAGCGTGCGGGGCAGTTACCGCCAGGCCGTGCAAAACGGCGCCAGGCTGGTGCTGCTCAGTAACCCCATCGCCGGGTTCACGCATCCGGCCGACTACGCCGGCATTGTCACCGACGACATGGTGGGCATGGGTCAACAGGCAGCCGCTGAGCTGGCGCGTTTCAGTGAACAGCAAGGTGCTACAGCGGCGCAACCGCTGAAAGTCGGTATGATTTTTCACGATGCGGATTATTTCATCACCAATACCCGTGACCGGGCTTTTGAACAGGCGCTGGCGCAGTACCCGCAATTGCAGCTGGTCGCAAAAAAAGGCTTTGTCCGCGAACAGGAAACATCGGACATGGCCGCAGCTTTGTTACTGCAGCAACCGGCGCTGGATGTGTTGTATGTGTCCTGGGACGCGGCTGCCGAGGGTGTTATCGAAGCTTTGCGTGCGGCCGGCAAAAAAAATGTGCGGGTGGTCACTCATGACCTTGGCGTCAATAACCTGCTGGACCTGGCCCGTGGCGGCAATCTGCTGGCGACTATCGCCGACCGGCCTTATCTGATAGGGCAGACGATGGCACGGCTCGCCTTGCTGGCAAAATTGGGCGAAGCGACGCCAGCCCTGACGCTGGTGCCTTTTGATACCGTCCGGCGCGACAATATTCAAAGTGGCTGGCAACAGTCGTTTCAAAGCCCGCTGCCCCCCTTATTACAATCGATAACGGCAAAGGAGACTGGCCGATGAGTGCGAACCTGGCGGCCATCAACGTGCGGCAATTGTTGCTGCGCCGCGATGCCTACATTTATTACATTTTCTTATTGGTGCTGGCTTTTTTTGCCGTGGTGTTGCATGACACGGCGTTTCTGAGCCTGGACAACCTGCTCAATATTGTGCGCCAGACCACGCCTGTCACTGTGATGGCGGTGGCGCTCTGTTTTGCTTTAGCGGTCGGCCATATCGATTTGTCGATTGGCGCTGTGGTGGCGGTCAGCGCGCTGATTGTCGCCTTGTTATTGCCGCAGTTCGGCATGCTGCTGGCGGTGCTGGCTGCGCTTGGTTTTGGTTTGCTGGTGGGGTTTATCAACGGCCTTTTGACCGAAAAACTGCAGGTATCTTCGCTGCTGATCACGCTCGGTACTATGAGTGTGCTGGCGGGTCTTGCCCGTCAAATCAGCCAGTTAGAGTCGGTGCCGGTGCTGGATGACCATTTTATCTTCTGGTTCGGTGGTGGTGAGCTGCTGGGCGTGCCGACGCTGTTGTTATGGACGCTGGCTGTTGCGCTGCTCGGTTATCTGCTGCTCAACAAATTACGCTTTGGCCGTCATTTACTGGCAGTGGGCGGTCAGGCGGCGGCGGCGCGCGCTATGGGCATCGCCTTAACACGGCTGCGGGTGCAGGCGCTGATGATTTCTGCGGCCGGCGCGGCACTGGCAGGTTTGCTGTATGCCGGCCGCTTGCAGGGCGCCCGTTATACGCTGGGCGAAGCGGATCTGTTGACCGTCATCGCGGCGGTCGCGATTGGCGGCACCAGTTTGTTTGGTGGCCGGGTCTGTATTTTTGGGGCAGTGCTTGGGTCCTGGCTGATGGGCATGATCAATAACGGCCTGATTTTATCCGGCTTTTCGACCAACGAGCAGATGATTGCCCGTGGCGTCATCTTAATTGTGGCGGTTGCTATCGGCGTGAGGGAGAACAAACATGGTTAGGCATCCATTAGGGCAAACTGCGCTCGAGCTGAAAGGGGTACACAAAGCCTTTGGTGCGGTCAGAGCATTAACAGACGTCAGCTTTTCCATTCAAAAAGGTGAAGTCGTGGCGCTGCTCGGTGACAACGGTGCCGGCAAAACCACGCTGGTGCGCTGCTTGTCCGGCATTCACCAGCCGGACGGTGGTGAGATTTATTTTAATGGCGCCACCGTGCACATCGACAGTCCGCAACAGGCACGTGAGCTTGGCATTGAAACGGTATTTCAGGACTTAGCCATGGTGCCGGAATTTGATGTCAGCGCCAATTTGTTCTTAAACCGCGAGATCCTCAGTAAAAATCCGCTGCTGCGCGCCATTGGCTGGCTTGATAAAGCGGCGATGCAGCGTCAGGCGCGCAAATCGCTGCATCGGCTGAACAGCCGGATGCCGGATTTTACCGCGCGGGTGCAAAGTCTGTCCGGCGGTCAGCGTCAGGCGGTGGCGATTGCCCGCGCCGTCAACTGGGGCGCCGATCTGGTCATTATGGATGAGCCAACGGCAGCGCTTGGGGTGGAGCAAAGTGCGCAGGTGAATGAGCTGATAAGGCTCATCAGTTCACAAGGTGTTGCCGTGCTGCTGATCAGCCACAACATGCAGCATGTGCTGGAAACCTGTGACCGTGCCGTGGTGCTGTATCAGGGCCGTTCAGTTGCCGATGTGGCGGTGGCGGATGTCAGCAAAGAGCATCTGGTGGCGCTTATTACGGGCGCGGCCGTGGCCGCATAAGGAGAGACCATGCAACACAGGATCAGGCAGCTGATTGACAGCCTGCCGCTACGCGAAAAAGTCGGACAGCTGTTTATACTGGCGTTTGCTGGCAGCGAACCCGGCTGGGCAAAAACGCTGGTGACAGAGCTGCATATTGGCGGCTTTTATCTGACCGACGACAATGCACCAGACCCAGAGCAGGCACAGGCGCTGAACCAGGAGCTGCAGCGACTGGCGGCGCTTCGCAGTGTTGATGCGCCGCTGCTGCTGGGCGTTGATCAGGAAGGCGCCTGGGGCATTCTGACGCGCTGGACCGACACCGGCCCCGGTAATCTGGCGCTTGGCGTGGCGGACGATGCAGGTTTAACCAGCCGCATGTACCAGTGTCTGGCCGGCCAGATGAAGGCACTTGGTTACAACACAGTGCTGGCCCCATGTGCCGATGTGAACAGCAATCCGGATAATCCCATTATTGGTCAGCGCTCTTTTGGTGCAGATCCGCGCAAAGTCAGCCGTCATGTTGCACTGGCCACAGAGGCGATATTGCAAAGCGGTATGCTGGCCTGTGCCAAACATTTCCCGGGCCATGGCGATACGGCCACCGACAGTCACAGCGGGCTGCCACAGGTGCTGCTCAGCGAAGCAGCGCTGCTGGCCAGCCATTTACAACCTTTTGTGGCGGCGATTGAGGCTGGGGTGCCGCTGATCATGACCAGTCATATCTGTTATCCGGCTTTGGACCCGGAGTTTCCGGCCACTTTGTCGCCGCGTATCCTGACAGGGCTGCTGCGCGAAACACTCGGCTTTGATGGCGTGATCCTGACCGACAGCATGAATATGGGCGCGATGCGCCGCCATTTCGACCCGGTAACCGCCGCGGTGCAGGCGCTGCGTGCCGGTGCTGATCTGGTGATGCTGAGCGAAGAGCATTATGAAAATGCGGTGACTGATTATCAGGCCATTCAGCGCCAGACCATTGAAGGCGTGGTGGCGGCGGTGGCTGGTGGCGAACTGCCGGAAGCCCGCATCAATGAAGCGCTGCAGCGGGTGCTGGCACTGCGCTACCAGCTGTCAGAGCCGGTGACGGCGCCAATTCCGCTAAGTCGTGGTCTCGGTTTAACGGCGGCCAGGCAGGCTTGCCGGTTACTGCGTGATGAGGACCAGGTGCTGCCGCTGCAACAGCCGTTTTATCTGGTACCGCTGGCTGAGCCTGACGAGTACAGCCAGATCTGCAACAGCCGTGGCATAGGTCCAAATGATCCAGTACCGGCCAGCGAAGCGCTGCAACAGGCATTGCGTGAACTGGGGGCTTGTTTTGAGCTGCTGAGTTTTGGCCGGTTGCAACAGCTGCTCGGCGACACAGCACCCGACTGGCCGGTTGTCCTCATCAGCGAAGACTATCCGCTGCCAGGCAGCCAGCTCAATCTGGGCCGCCAACGCGAGCGGGTGCAGCAACTGCTGGCTGCCGGCTTACGGCCTGTGTTGCTGGGGCTGCGCTCTGACGATGAACTGCGTTTTTATGCCGGGCTTGGCACTTATCTGTGTAGTTATTCCAGCCGGCGTTGTGCGGCGCAGGCATTAGCAGAACGGCTGACCGGCCGTCAGTTACCGGCGGCGGCCGAAGGATAAATTTCAGTTAAAAAAGGTGAATAAATTTCGTTGAAATAAATAGTCAAATCAATTGACAAATAATTAGTAAAGCAAATAGACTAAATTTTAAGCAGCCAGCATGACTCAGCGTCAGTACCGGTAGTAGTGTGGTAACCAGTTGATTTAACAAAGCTGTCACTGTCAAAAAGCAATAAGAATCACAGAGGGAACAACATGAAAGGCAACAAGACTTATCTGACG
>CBINNO010000108.1:0-12495 GCA_966252055.1 uncultured Rheinheimera sp.
GCGGCCACCGACCTCAGCAATGACCAACGTTTTTATCCTGTACATCGCAACGTCGATGCGCACTATTTTGCGCTGCTGGGCCAGCAGCTGGTTGCCGGCGAGGGTTTTACCGTGCAGGATGTTGGCCCGCAACATCAGCCCAAAATTGTCATTAACCAGACTTTTGCCCGACAGTTATTGGGGCTCAGCGCGCATGGCCTCAACACCGATGACAACGGTCTTGCTCTGCAACCCGTGATTGGCCGCCGGATCCAGCTGGATATCGAACAGCAGCCGTTTCAGGTCATTGGCGTGGTGGCTGATGTGCAGCTGCCTGGCCTGGCCACAACGCCACCCCGCTTCTACATGACCAATCTGGGCACGGCACTGTGGCTGTTGATTAAACTCGAACCTGGGGCAAAATTCGACAAATTGGCGATGATCAAAGCCTTGCAACAAGCGCATAGTCAATTTGCGCTGACGCATTTTGCACCATTGAGCGAGCTGACAGACCGACTGTACTTACCGCAACAATTGCTGGCACTGGGCGCTCTGGCGCTGGCGCTGTTTACCGTGCTGATCTCAGGCGTTGGACTGGTTGGGGTCATGCAATATAACCAACAGTTACGTCGTAGTGAATTTTGCATTCGGCTGGCGCTGGGTGCCCGCTTTCAGCAAATCGTGCGGGAGTCAGCCCGTGAATATCTGTACCTGCTGCTGGGCGCAATGTTGATAAGCCTCGTGATTCTCCTGATGTTATGGGCGCTCAGCCGGTCGCAAGTGTCACTGATAACGTCACTGATGTCGGCAGGTCTACACAGCGCCAGCAGCCGGTGGTGGCACCCGCTATCTCTGTACGGATTCACTCTGGTGCTCATCACAGCGTGCGCCGCGATCGCGCATTACCTGCCGCTACGACGTTTAAACACGCCAGCGATCAGTCCGGGCCTGCGAGCGGCAGGTTGATGCGAAGACAAGTAACTCATCGCGCCATTGTCTGTCACAGCGGCCCAACGGCTACGACGACCGTCATACTGGCACCACACAGCCTGGCGCCTCGCAGAGGAATTGTGCAATGCCGTTAAAAAATCTCCGCCTGCTGTTCATTGCCAGTATCCGCTCACTGCGCCATAGCAGGCGCTTTGCCTTGCTGGTGATAGTCACCCTGACTTTGCCGTTAGCGGCAGTGTTGTTCGCTTTGCATTTGCTTTATCAACTGCTGCTGGCACCCTTGCCTTACCCGCAAGCTGAGCAGCTTTACCTGGTGCGGGGACAGGCATACAGCGGCGACAAACTCAACTACGCCAATCTGATGACCGCAGCTGGCACTGCAAAGCTTTATCAACAGCAATTTTACTGGAGCCAGCTTCCAACCGGGCAAATGCCAAAGACCAAGGCACCTGAGCCAGCCATCACACAGGCAGCATTACTGGCTTACGCCACCGACGTGTTACGTGATCGCGTCGACTCACCGCAATTGCGCATTGCATATACCAGCCCAGAGTATTTCTCGTTACTGCAGGCGCCTTTTGTGATGGGTAGCAGTCTGGCCAGCCAAACATCTGCAACCGGCGCTGGGTCTGGTGCTCCGGCGATTGACAGCAGCGCGCCAGCCGAACCAGAAGTCGTCATCAGTAACCGGCTGTGGCACCAGCTGTTTGCCGGGAGCCTGGAGCTCAGCAAGCTGCATCTGCAAATCGGTCAGCAACGCTTTAAAGTGGTTGGGGTGTTGGCCGCGGATTTTGTCGAACCGGCGATTTTAACACCGGACCAACAGACCGACCTTTGGTTGCCATGGGCCTTCAATCCGACTTATCAGCAATATCGCAATTGGTGGGGCGCACTGGTGCCAGACCACCATCTGCTGCTGCGGCTAAAACCCGAGGTCAACCCGGAATTGTTGGCACACCAGCTCAGTGACCTGCTAAATAACGAATACCTGACGCAGGTTCGACAATCCCCATATGCAGCCTATTTTACCGACGCCCGTATCGGCGTCAGTCTGCAACCACTACAACAGGTTATGCAGCACAACAGCCGCAATTTCAGCCATTACTTGTTGGGAGGATGTCTGATCTTACTGTTGATAGCGCTGGTGAATGTCAGTCAGCTCATGCTCGCCCGGCTGGTCAGCCGGCAACCGCAACAAGCCGTCGAACTGGCGTTGGGCGCGCAACCTGTGCAATTGGCCAGACAGCAAACAACAGAGATTTGCTTGCTGTTATTCCTTGCGACAAGTCTGGCTAGCCTGTTAGTCGCCGTCGCACTGCCCTGGTTTCAGCACGCAGCGTGCGGCTATCTTGCCCGCTTAACGGAGCTGCGCCTGCAAGCAGCATTGTTGCTTAGCCCTTTGTTACTGGTTCCGCCGATTTATCTGCTAAATCGCCTGCAGGCCAGACGCTGGAACTACGCCATGTTGCAACAACAGCTGCAACGAAGCGGCAAAGGCAGCAGTGGTCAGCAATACCGACAGGCTCGCTTGCTGTTGTTCGCCCACGGGGTCTTTGCTACCGCTATCCTGCAACTGTCCTTACTGCTGGCAAACAGTGCCTGGCAGCGGCTACAACCAGTCAACGGCTTGAACATCACAGGCGTTCAGCAACTTCAGCTGAATGTGCTGTCAGCAGGCAGCACGCCATTGGCCGTCGCCGACCTCACGGCGATTCGGGACCTTTTGGATCAGCAAATCGCCAGTCAGCATCTGACTAAACAATCTGACACGGCAGAACACCATGCGGCACTGGGTTTTAGTCCAATCTTAGAGTTTCAGGGTTTATCGGTACAAGATAGTCTGCAATGGTCAAACGCAGAGCCCACTGCTGCGTCTTTGCAGGTCGAAAGTAATTACACGGATCACCGATTTGGCGCCTTGTTACAGATGCCGCTACTGAGCGGCCATTGGCCAGACAAAAAACTGCTTTTCCAGCCCAAACATCTGCAGCTAGTGATTAACTTAAGCGCGGCACGCCGTCTACTGCAGATCCGAGACACCACAGACATCCCAGCTGTGCCATTGGTAACATCGCAGCAAATAGCCAGTCAGCTGGCCGGCCAACGCCTGTGGTTCAATGGTGACACAGCCGCAGATATTGTCGCCGTCGTGGCGGATTACCAGTTACCCAGCCTTTCGCCAGCCGAGCATGCTGATGTCCCCAGAGCCTGGATCAGCCATTTTTATCATCTGCTGCCATCAGTTTATCTGCGATATCCAGCGGATGTTCCTGCGCTGCCAGTCAGCACTTTGAATAACCTGCTGGCTTCAATCAATCCGGCGTTTAAAGTCCAGCAGCTATATTGGCTGGATGACAGGCTGCACAGCAGTCAACGCTTAGCGCGCCTGACACTGGCTGTCGCGTTTGCACTCAGCATCGTCGCTGTGACACTGGCGGCAACCGGCATCCATTCCGTGTATAACTACCAGTTACAACTGAACCAATATCAGCTGGGTGTCAGGCGGGCGCTGGGGGCAACCCCACCAGCAATTCTCCGGTTGTTGTTAAGGCAGTTATTGCTGCCGGTACTCAGTGGCAGCGCCTTCGCGACCTTCGCAATTTTCTTCGCTCAACTGCAGCTTAGCCCGACTGAACCTCACATGCTGACAGCGGAAACAATCACACCGCTGCGCGCCGGTTTGCTATTTGCAGCGTTCAGCGCAGTTTGTTTCATCTCACTGCAACAGCTGAATCGTCGTCTGCACAAAGTGTCTGTGCAATCGACATTACGGAACCAATAAAGGTGTGCAACACCTACTGACCGAAGCAAAGATGGCTGAGACATTTCGCGGCCAAGGCCCCGCGCATCCAATCAAAGCTGGAGGCAACCAAAAGATACTGCGGACCGGTAGTGACCACCCTGAGCAGCCATGCGGGATTTAAATTGAAGAGCCGGGACGATAGTGAAATGTTACAGCAGTAAAAGGCTGGGGGGTTCCGAATAGCAAAAAGCCGGCTTTCGCCGGCTCTTTACTGCAAACTGATTACTCAGCTGCAGTTTCCTCGACTGGCAGAGCAGTCTCTGGACGGTCAACCAACTCAATGTAAGCCATTGGTGCGTTGTCGCCAGCACGGAAGCCACACTTCAGAATACGAGTGTAACCGCCTGGACGGGCGTTGTAACGCGGGCCTAACACGTTGAACAGCAGACCTACAACTTCTTTGTCGCGAGTACGGGCAAAAGCCAGACGGCGGTTAGCCACGCTGTCATTTTTTGCCAGTGTAATCAGAGGTTCGATTACACGGCGTAACTCTTTAGCCTTAGGCAGAGTCGTTTTGATGACTTCGTGCTTCACCAGCGAGCTTGCCATATTGCGGAACATAGCCTGACGGTGGCTGCTGTTCCGGTTTAACTGACGACCACTCTTGCGATGGCGCATGATCTATTCCTTCTCACTAAACCAGGAACTGGTATCTGGTTAGTCTTTGTTTACCAAACTTGCTGGCGGCCAGTTTTCCAGGCGCATGCCCAGTGACAAACCACGTGACGCCAACACGTCTTTGATTTCGGTAAGTGACTTTTTACCCAGGTTAGGCGTTTTCAGCAGCTCAACCTCGGTACGTTGCACCAGATCACCGATGTACTGAATCTGCTCTGCTTTCAAGCAGTTAGCAGAACGAACTGTTAATTCCAGATCATCGACAGGACGTAACAGAATCGGATCGAACTCCGGCTTCTCTTCACGTTTTTCTGGCTCGCTCTTATCACGCAGCTCCACAAAGAACTCCAGCTGTTCAGCCAGAATTGTGGCAGCGCGACGAATCGCTTCCTCCGGCTCTACTGTGCCGTTGGTTTCCATGTCGATTACCAGTTTGTCCAGGTCAGTACGCTGCTCTACACGTGCCGCTTCAACCGAATAAGCAATACGCTCTACCGGGCTGAAAGACGCGTCTAACAACAGACGGCCGATTGGACGTTCGTCATCTTCAGAGGACACTCGGGCAGATGCAGGAACATAACCACGACCACGCTGAACCTTCAAACGCATACTGAATTCAGTTTCGCCTGTCAGGTTACAGATCACGTGCTCAGGATTCACGATCACTACACCGTCACCACGCTGGATATCACCAGCAGTTACAGGGCCAGCACCTTTTTTGGTTAAAGTCAGAGTGACTTCGTCTTTGTCTTCCAAACGAACGGCTAAACCTTTCAGATTCAGAAGGATATCAATGATATCTTCCTGAACGCCTTCTTTGGCGCTGTACTCATGAAGCACGCCATCGATTTCCACCTCAGTCACTGCACAACCTGGCATAGACGATAAAAGGATACGACGTAACGCGTTGCCCAAGGTATGCCCGAAACCGCGCTCAAGTGGTTCCAAAGTAACTTTGGCACGAGTTGGGTTGATTTTTTCGATACCAACTAATCTCGGCTTAAGGAATTCGGTGACAGAACCCTGCATTTTATCCTCTCTTAAGAAAATGCCTTACTTAGAGTAAAGCTCGACGATTAACTGTTCGTTGATGTCAGCAGACAAATCTGAACGCTCTGGCAGACGTTTGAAAACGCCTTCCATTTTCTTCGCGTCAACTTCAACCCAAGTTGGTTTTTCGCGTTGTTCAGCGAGCTCTAAAGCAGCAACGATACGCGCTTGCTTCTTCGCTTTTTCACGAACAGCAACCACTTGCTCCGGAGATACAGAGTAAGATGGGATGTTAACGACTTTACCGTTCAGTGTAATCGCTTTGTGGCTGACTAACTGACGTGCTTCTGCACGAGTGCTGGCCAGACCCATACGGTACACCACGTTGTCCAGACGTGCTTCCAACAACTGGAGCAGGTTTTCGCCGGTGTTGCCTTTCAGACGAGCAGCTTCTTTGTAATAGTTACGGAACTGCTTCTCTAACACGCCGTAAATACGACGTACTTTTTGTTTCTCGCGTAATTGTAAACCGTAGTCCGATAAGCGACCGCGACGAGCGCCGTGCTGACCTGGAGCCGTAGTTAAATTACACTTTGAATCGATTGCTCTGACGCCGCTTTTCAGGAACAGATCTGTACCTTCGCGACGACTCAGTTTGAGCTTAGGACCCAAATATCTTGCCATCTTCTTTCTCCAATAATCTTAGAAGCGCTTCTTACACGCGACGTTTCTTCGGTGGACGGCAACCGTTATGCGGGATTGGCGTCACGTCGGTGATATTCGTAATGCGGTAACCTGCAGCGTTCAGCGCACGGATGGCTGATTCGCGGCCAGGACCTGGACCATTAACGAACACTTCCAGATTCTTCAGACCAAATTCTTGTGCAGCAGCACCAGCACGCTCAGCAGCAACCTGCGCAGCGAAAGGCGTTGATTTACGAGAACCACGGTAACCAGAGCCACCTGCGGTAGCCCAGCACAGAGCATTGCCCTGACGGTCCGTGATGGTCACGATCGTGTTGTTGAAAGAGGCATGGATATGAGCCATACCATCAGAAACTTGCTTCTTTACCCGTTTACGAGTACGAACTGGTGCTTTAGCCATGTCTTACTCCGTCTTATTTCTTGATAGCTTTGCGTGGGCCTTTACGGGTACGCGCGTTAGTTTTAGTGCGCTGACCACGAACCGGCAGGCTGCGGCGATGACGCAGACCACGGTAGCAACCAAGGTCCATCAAACGTTTGATGTTTAACGTGATTTCACGGCGCAAGTCACCTTCAACGGTGTACTTAGCAACTTCGTCACGAAGAGTATCTAACTCTGCGTCTGTTAACGTAGAGATTTTACGATTTTCTTCGATACCCACTGCAGCCAGGATGGCTTTAGAGCGAGTTTTACCGATACCGAAAACATAGGTCAAAGAAATGACCGCATGTTTATTATCGGGGATGTTAATGCCAGCGATACGGGCCACTAACGTTCTCCTATAAATGAGTTTAAGGGTGCCGATTTGAAAAGCCCGTAAGGATACTCAAACGGCGGCCATATTGCAACAATAAGCCGGGGCTAAACCCGCAGGTTTAGCCCTGACTTAATTTTTTCTGCTGTTAGCCCTGACGTTGCTTGTGCTTAGGCTCTACACAAATTACCCGCACAACATTGTTGCGCTTGATAACTTTGCAGTTACGGCAGATCTTCTTAACGGAAGCTCGTACTTTCATGACTTAACTCCGCAAAATTACCTTAACGGCCGAAGCCTTTAAGATTTGCTTTTTTAAGCACAGACTCGTACTGATGTGACATCAGATGGGTCTGTACCTGTGCCATAAAGTCCATAATGACTACAACGATAATCAATAATGACGTACCGCCGAAGTAGAATTGCACGTCAAGTGCAACCATCATGAACTCAGGAACCAAACAGATAAAGGTAATGTAAGCCGCGCCAGCTAAGGTCAGGCGTGTCATCACTTTATCGATGTATTTAGACGTCTGCTCACCAGGACGGATCCCTGGAATAAAGGCGCCAGATTTTTTCAGGTTGTCTGCTGTATCTCTTGGGTTGAAAACCAACGCCGTGTAGAAGAAACAGAAGAAAATAATAGCTGCCGCGTACAAAATAATGTAAAGCGGTTGCCCCTGAGACAGCATCAATGCCAACTCTTGGAAAATGTTGGCTATCATACCATCACCTGTACCAAACCAGGTAGCAATAGTTCCCGGGAACAGAATAATGCTCGATGCGAAAATCGGCGGAATCACGCCGGCCATATTGACCTTCAGTGGCAAATGGCTGCTCTGCGCAGCAAACACCTGACGGCCCTGCTGACGTTTAGCATAATTCACCACTATACGACGTTGACCACGTTCGAAGAAAACAACGAACCAAGTCACAACCACTACGATAAACGCAATGAACAGCAGTAACAAAAAGTGCATATCGCCTTGACGTGCCATCTCAATCGTCTGGCCTACGGCAGACGGGAAGCCAGCAACAATACCCACGAAAATCAACAGCGAAATACCGTTACCGATCCCGCGTTCTGTAACCTGTTCACCTAACCACATCAGAAACATGGTACCGGTGACCAAGCTAATCACGGCGATCAGATAGAAACCAAAGCCTGGGTTAATCACCAGACCTGGCATCATATTCGGCAAACCTGTCGCGATACTGGCCGCCTGAACAGTGGCCAGTGCGAGGGTACCGTAACGTGTATACTGATTAATTTTACGCCGGCCAGCCTCACCTTCTTTCTTCAGCTCAGCCATTTTCGGGTGCATCACCGTCAACAGCTGAACAATAATAGAAGCAGAAATGTAAGGCATGATACCGAGCGCAAACACAGACGCACGCTCAAGGGCACCACCGCTGAACATGTTAAACATTTCAACGATGGTACCTTTTTGTTGCTCGAATAATTGAGCTAGCACGGTGGCGTCAATTCCAGGAATTGGCACAAATGAGCCCAGTCGAAAAATGACTATGGCAAAAAGCACAACCATAATGCGTGCCTTCAGCTCGCTGAGGCCGCCTTTGGCGCTTTTTAAGTCCTGACCTGGTTTAGCCATCGCGTACTATCCTTATTATTCTTCGACTTTACCGCCGGCAGCTTCGATCGCAGCGCGAGCGCCTTTAGTCACACGCAGGCCCTTCACAGTGATTGGACGAGCCAACTCACCAGACAGCACCACTTTGGCGAACTTGACGTTACGGGTGATCAAGTTCGCTTCTGCCAGCGTGTTCAGGTCTGCAACATCACCGGCAACCAGAGCCAGCTCGTGCAGACGCACTTCAGCTGACACCAGACCTTTCAGTGATGTGAAACCGAACTTAGGCAGACGTTGTTTCAGAGGCATTTGACCGCCTTCAAAACCTGGACGTACTTTACCACCTGAACGAGATTTCAGACCTTTGTGACCACGGCCACCGGTTTTACCCAGACCAGAACCGATACCGCGACCTAAACGGCGCTTCTCTTTTTTGGAGCCAGGAGCCGGAGAAAGAGTATTTAATAACATCGCTTACTCCTCGACTTTAACCATGTAGTACACAGCGTTGACCATACCGCGAACAGCTGGAGTATCTTCCAGCGTTACAGTGTGGCCGATGCGGCGTAAGCCTAAACCAACCAAAGTCGCTTTGTGCTTTGGCAGACGGCCAATGCTTGACTTGGTTTGGGTTACTTTAATCGTCTTTTGAGCCATGTCGATTACCCCAGAATTTCGTCAACGCGCAGACCACGTTTCGCAGCAACCTGAGCAGGCGATTTGATCGCTGACAGGGCGTTGATAGTGGCGCGAACTACGTTGATTGGGTTGGTTGAGCCGTAGCACTTAGACAGAACGTTCTGTACACCTGCTACTTCTAACACTGCACGCATTGCACCACCGGCAATGATACCGGTACCTTCAGAGGCTGGTTGCATGTACACGTTAGAACCGGCATGCACACCCTTAGTTGGGTGGTGCAGAGTGTTGCCGTTCAGTTCAACCTGAGTCATGTTACGACGTGCTTTTTCCATTGCTTTTTGGATAGCAGCTGGTACTTCACGCGCTTTACCATAACCGAAGCCAACACGGCCGTTACCGTCACCTACAACAGTCAGAGCGGTGAAGGAGAAAATCCGGCCACCCTTAACTACTTTAGATACACGGTTAACAGCAACCAGCTTCTCTTGTAAGTCTGATTGTGGTTTTGTTTCTACGTTAGCCATGATCTACTCCTAGAATTGAAGACCGGCTTCACGCGCCGCGTCAGCTAATGCTTGTACACGGCCATGATACTGGAAACCGCTGCGGTCAAAAGCAACAGTCGTAACGCCTTTAGCCAGCGCACGTTCAGCAATTGCTTTACCAACAGCTTTAGCAGCGTCGATGTTACCTGTGTACTTCAGTGCTTCGCGGACTGATGCTTCTACAGTAGAAGCTGCAGCGATCACTTCAGCATTTGGTGCGATAAGCTGGGCGTAAATGTGACGTGGTGTACGATGTACCACCAGACGGTTCGCACCTTGTTCGATAATGTTTCTGCGAACGCGTTTAGCGCGGCGCAGACGAGCAAGTTTCTTATCCATCGCTCTACCTTACTTTTTCTTGGCTTCTTTACGACGCACGTTTTCGTTCGCGTAACGAACACCTTTGCCTTTGTAAGGCTCTGGTTTACGGAACGCACGGATGTTCGCAGCAACCTGACCAACCAGTTGTTTGTCAGCACCCTTCACCAGAACTTCAGTCTGAGAAGGAGTCTCGATCGTGATACCTGCCGGTACAGGGAATGCTACCGGGTGAGAGAAGCCCAGAGACAGGTTCAACACCTTACCTTCGGCTTTAGCACGATAACCAACACCAACTAATTCAAGCTTGCGGGTGTAGCCATCAGACACACCAACAACCAGGTTTTGCAGCAATGCGCGGGCAGTACCTGCCTGAGCATTTGCGCCTTCGAAGCCGTCACGTGGATTGGTACGCAGCACGTTACCATCAACCACGACTTCAACTGCTGCGTTAACGTTTAACGTCAACTCGCCGTTTTTGCCCTTAACTGTGACGTTCTGGCCATTCAGGGTTACAGTAACACCTGAAGGCAAGTTAACAGGGGCCTTAGCAACACGAGACATAGATTACTACCTCCGTTACGCTACGTAGCCGATGATTTCGCCACCGATACCAACCTTGCGTGCAGCACGGTCAGTCATTAACCCTTTAGATGTAGAAATAATTGCAACACCTAAACCGCCCATTACTTTTGGTAATTCGCCGCGCTTCTTATAGATGCGCAGACCAGGCCGGCTAACACGATCGATAGTTTCGATTACAGATTTGCCCTGGAAATACTTTAAAGTAACTTCCAGTTCTGCTTTCACGTCGCCAGAGACAACGAAATCTTCGATGTAACCTTCGTCTTTTAATACTTTCGCAATAGCCACCTTCAGTTTTGAAGATGGCATTTTGACCGCAAATTTCTTGGCTGATTGGCCGTTGCGGATGCGAGTAAACATATCCGCTACTGGATCTTGCAAACTCATAGCTGTTACTCCCGTGATTCTTACCAGCTGGCCTTACGAAGGCCAGGAATTTCACCGCGCATTGCCGCTTCACGGACTTTGATCCGGCTCATGCCGAACTTGCGCAGGTAACCGTGTGGACGGCCAGTGATACGGCAACGGTTGCGTTGACGCACCGGGCTAGAATCACGCGGCAACGTTTGCAGCTTCAGAACAGCTGCCCAGCGGTCTTCGTCAGAAGTAGCTGGGTTTGCAATAGCATCCCGCAGTGCATGACGTTGTTCAGCGTATTTGGCTACCAGTTTTGCACGTTTTACTTCACGTGCTTTCATTGAGTTCTTTGCCATGACCCTAAAACCTTATTTCTTGAATGGGAAGTTAAACGCGGCCAGCAATGCACGTCCTTCGTCATCGGTACGGGCAGTAGTCGTGATCGTGATATCTAAACCACGAACCGTATCTACTTTGTCGTAGTCGATTTCTGGGAAAATGATTTGCTCGCGAACGCCCATAGAATAGTTACCACGGCCATCAAACGATTTCGGGTTTACACCACGGAAGTCACGGATACGCGGAATAGCGATCGATACCAGACGTTCCAGGAAATCCCACATACGCTCGCCGCGCAGGGTCACTTTAGCACCAATAGGGTAGCCTTCACGGATTTTGAAACCAGCAACTGACTTACGTGCTTTAGTCACTACAGCTTTCTGACCTGCGATTGCAGACAGATCAGCTACAGCGTGCTCTAACACTTTTTTGTCAGCTACAGCTTCGCCAACACCCATGTTCAGGGTGATTTTGACAATCCGAGGGACTTGCATGACGCTGGTGTAGCCGAACTGTTTAAACAGTTCAGGAACTACGTTCTCTTTGTAAATTTCATGCAGTTTCGCCATCGTATTACTCCAATAGCTAATTAGATTTTTTCATTATTCGATTTGAAGAAACGGACTTTTTTACCATCTTCAAAACGGAAACCAACGCGATCAGCCTTGCCAGTTGCAGGGTTGACAATCGCTACGTTTGACACGTGAATTGAGGCTTCTTTCTCAACGATACCGCCTGGTACATTCAGAGCCGGAACTGGCTTCTGATGTTTTTTCACCAGGTTGACACCAGACACGTAAACACGACCTTCATCAACCAGAACTTTGGTGACTTTGCCAGTTTTACCTTTGTCTTTGCCTGTCAGAACGATGACCTCATCATCACGACGGATTTTGCTAGCCATTGTGACTCCTTACAGTACTTCTGGGGCCAGAGAAACGATCTTCATGAATTTGTCGCCACGAAGTTCGCGAGTTACCGGTCCAAAAATACGTGTACCGATCGGTTCCAGCTTGTTGTTCAGCAACACAGCTGCATTGCGATCAAAACGGATCAAAGAACCGTCCTGACGGCGTACGCCTTTTGCTGTACGCACCACCACTGCATTCAGAACGTCACCTTTTTTAACTTTACCGCGCGGAATCGCTTCCTTAACAGTAACTTTAATGACGTCACCAATTGCAGCATAACGGCGATGCGAACCACCTAAGACCTTAATACACATTACGCTGCGTGCGCCGCTGTTGTCTGCGACTTCCAGCATAGATTGCATCTGGATCATCTTAGTGCTCCGCTATTCCACTACTATTACCCTC
>CBINNO010000109.1:0-12430 GCA_966252055.1 uncultured Rheinheimera sp.
GCAAAGCGCTGGCAGCAGCGTGCGGGCCCGTCAGACCGACGAACCCGTAGCACATGAATCCCGCACCAAAGCGGTCTCGCCGGCCCGTTTGCGCCAGCAGGAACAACAGGAAAGCCGCGTGTTGGGTGAAAACGCCTGCCGGGTTTGTTTTACTGAGCGGCCGGACGCGGTGATCAAAATGTACCTGCACAGCGACTATGCGCCACGTTTTGCCGATGTGATGAAATATCTGGCCAAGCAGAAACGGGCTTACCATCTGGTCGACAATGCCGAGCTGGAAAAAATCAGCGGCAGTCAGCACCACGGTGGGGTGGTGCTGGTGGTAAAGAAAAAAGACAGCATCAGTATCGCCAGCTATCTGACGCTGCATAAAAAGAAAAAACAAGACTGTTTGCTGGCGCTGGATGGTGTCGGGAATCCGCATAACCTCGGCGCCATTGCGCGCAGCTGCGCCCATTTTGGTGTCAGTGGCATCATTCTGACAGCGCCGGATGCGCTGCAATCAGGCGCGGCCAGCCGTACCGCTGAGGGTGGGCTGGAGTTTGTCGAAGCGCTGCAGACTGACCATCTGCCGCTGGCTCTTAAACTGTGTAAAGAGGCCGGTTATACGCTGATCACCACGTCCAGCCATGCCGGAGTGTCTTTGTATCAAAGCCAGTTACCGGCAAAGGTAGTCGTGGTTTTTGGTGAAGAGATGGACGGTGTGTCCAAAGTTGTGGCCAACAGCGCCGAGATTGCTTTGCAAATCCCCGGAACCGGCAAAGTGGAATCGCTGAATGTCAGTGTCGCAGCCAGCCTGATCCTCGGCGAATGGTATCGGCAACGACAAAATTAACATCTTTGCGCGGGTGGGGGCTGACAGCTGAAAAAGTCCCCGATATAACTAATTGAGTGTCAGTTCTTTTCAAACACTGTTTCCCCCTGATGACCACCGGAGGCGTTATGCTCGACCAGACCGCATTGCTGCTGCTGATTAAGTCTTATAAAGACCAACAGATCTCCTCGGATGCATTTTATCGTCAACTCACCGAAACCATCACCAAACAGTTGCAATGTTCACGTGCGAGCTTGTGGTTGTACTCTGACAGCCTGCTCAGTGAAATTGTGGCGGTCGATTTGTATGACAGCCTCAAAGATGAGCACCTGCAGGGGATGGCGCTGCACGAAGATGATTTTGCGCCCTATTTTGAAGCGATGCGCAATGATGGCGGCATTAATGCGGCGGACGCCTGGCGGCATCCGGCCACGGCTTGTTTTAACGAATTGTACTTCGAACCCCATGATATTTTATCGCTGCTGGATGTTGGGATCCGTCTGAACGGCCAGTTAGTGGGCGTGTTTTGCTGTGAACAAGTAGGGGAGATCATGCAATGGAACGAGGCGCAAATCGCATTCCTCGAACAGGCCGGTAAGCTGATTACCTTTGCGCTGAAGCCTTTGCTGCAAGAGCGTTTTGCCGCATTGTTCTGAGCCGCGGCTGCAAAAAAGGGGGCCGCAGCCCCCACAAGGTTGGGTGTTCAACCGTTACTGACGGTCGTGGTCCTCGTCATCTGGCAGTTCCACTTTGCCGCTGATCTGCTGGTAGCGAATATCACCAGAACCGCCATCTTCTACAATCAGACTGCCGGCCTGCTCGACCTGAATATCGCCTGAGCCATCGTCAATGCGCACTGTGCCGGCCACCTGGCTGACGCGGATGTCGCCTGAGCCATCGGTAATGGTGAGATCTCCGCCGATCTGACGGATGTCCATATTGCCGGAGCCATCATCGACCTGAGTATTGCCAGCGATGTTGCTGATCTGCAGATCGCCGGAGCCATCTTCAACACTGAGTTGTTTGCCGCCATCAATCCGCAGATTGCCTGAACCATCATTGACCACTAAATCCCCGGTCAGCCCACGAATATCGGTGTCACCAGAACCATCGTCCAGTTTCAGGTTAAAAGAGGCCGGTACTTTGACAACCAAATCGATATAAGGCGAGTTGCCGATCGAAAAACGCTCTGAGGTTTTTGCGACCAGCAAAGCGGCGTCACCACGGGCTTGTAAGGACAATTCAACTTCTGTTTTTGCGCGGGAATAAATAGTGGCTGCAACATCAATTTGTTGGCGGCCGGCTTCACCAATGATTTGCAGGTTACCCGCGCCGGTATCGGCCACCAGTTGTTTTAATTGTGCAGCGCTTAATTGCAGTTGACGCTGCTCGGCTTCCAGCGGTTCGTCCGCATTGACCTGGATCACGCAACCATTGAGCAAAAAAACGGTCGTCAGCAGAGGGAATATTTTTTTCATCAGTTTATTTTCCTTGTTGTGAGTCAGACTGAAGAGCACAGCAATGGCTGTGCCATTCATTTTTTATTTATAAAACAATAAGATACTGGATGTTTTTCAGCGTTGGTTGGTCAGTTTCGCCAGTTTTCGGTTGCTTTGACCATCTATGACGTTCTGTGTCGCAAAAAGAGCAGAAAAGGTTTAACCGCCAGGCTTCGGATTTGCGTCAGGTCGCCATGTTATTGCTGCGTGGTTTTTATTGGTGCCTTGCATCCTGATGGCGTTTGTACCGCTGCTGCAGAATCTGCACACGCTGCAAGTACGCTTTGGTTTCGGCAAAAGGAGGAACGCCGCCAAAGCGGCTGACCGCGCCAGGGCCGGCGTTGTAAGCCGCCAGCGCCAGTTGTTGATCCCCACCAAATTGTTGCAGCAAAGACGCCAGATAGGCGCTGCCGGCTGCGATATTGTGGCTGGCGGACCAGACGTCGGCGACGCCCAATTGCCGTGCGGTGTCGGGCATCAGTTGCATCAGGCCGGAAGCGCCCGCTTTGGAGGTGGCGCGGGGATTAAACGCAGATTCGGCATGGATCACTGCCCGGATCAGGCTGCTGTCGAGTTGATGCTGGCTGGCGGCCTGCATGATTTCGGAGTGAAAGCTGTCAACAAAAAGTGGGGTTGTGGAAAAATCGACGCTGTTTTTAACACCACAGGCAAAACAATCATAACGCAGCACTTTGTAACGCCCTTGTGCTGGCGGCCGGTCGGTAAATGCGACCACGCCGTCGGGCTGGGTGTACTGGTAAACTTTCAACTGAGCCGCCTTAAGCGGAGCGCATGTAAAAAACGCCAGCAACACACACCATGTGCTGGCGTAAAGACGGGCTTGCCTGTCAGCCATTAACCGCGAAACGAAAACACAGAACGGAAACCGCCGCTGCCACCGCCGCTGCGTTTTTCTGCACGGCGACGACGTAACCAGGAATGTAATTCCTGTTTTTTCGCTTCCAGCCAGTCAGCCTTGGAAGGCTGGGCTGCGGCGCCACGGCGTTCAATTTCATTGCGTCTGAAGGTACAGAACTCACTGTATGCCTGGAAATCGTCAGCCAGTGACTGCACAACCAGTTCAATCATGATGGCGTCATCGAGGAAGCCCAACACCGGCAGGTGATCTGCAATTAAATCTTCAGGCTGGGTGAAATAGGCCAGTGCTGACAGTACATCAAGTTTTTCTTCGTCGGTCAGGTCCCAGTCCTGGTCTTCGACCATCGCCACCAGGGTTTCCAGCTGTTTGAGGCGCACAGCGACAAACTCAGGCACCTGGTTCTGTACTTCGCTGGCCAGCGTGCGGGCGGCATTCAAAATCTCTTCACTATTATGCTGACTGACCACTCGCTCAGTTTTTTGCATCAGTTGACGAAAGTAATCCAGATCCTGCTCTTGCAGGTCAAAGCTGATAGTCAGTGACATGTTCGATCCCTAGTCTTGTTATTGATCATTTATCAGTATAGAAAGCCGGCAACTGCGCAACAAGTTGTACCCGGCAGCGCCTGATTATGGCGCGAAAAATTACAGTAATTCAACAAAATAAATCGGTCATTTTAAAGGCGCAGGGTTATCATGCAGCCTTCTGTTCAGAGGAGATACTCATGACACAAGGATTGAAACCAGAACTGACTGGCGCACACTTTTCACTGGCTGCGATGCAACGGGCCCAGCAGCAGGCGCTGGTTGCTCTTGAGGAGATCGCAGCCCGGTTAAAGCCGGGGATGACAGAGCCTGAAGCGGCAACACTCGCATTGCAGGTGCTGCAGCAAGCCGGCGCAGAGCAACACTGGCACCCGCCTATTGTTCGCTTTGGCCGCAACACAGCAAAAATTTACAGCGAAGCGTCCGAGCCGGATGTCTGCCTGCAGCCGGAAGATATCTTTTTTATTGATATCGGGCCGGTATTTGATGGCCATGAAGCGGATGTGGGCGCGACTTTTTGCCTCGGCGACCAGCCCGCCCAACGGAAAGTGCGCCAGGCGACTTCAGCAGTTTTCCAGCAGGTGGCTGCGCACTGGAAAGCAACAGGTTGCAGCGGCAGTGCCCTGTATCAATATGCCAGCCAGCGTGCTCTGGACTTTGGCATGCAGTTGAACCATCAGATCAAAGGTCATCGGGTGGGGGATTTTCCGCACAAACTGTATGCATCAGGCCAGCTGGGTGGCTACGAAGGCACGCTGCGCGCTGGTATTTGGGTGCTGGAGATCCAATTGTTAGACCCCGCGAGTGGCTTTGGTGGTTTTATGGAGCAGGTGCTGTTCTGACCTGCTCAGCCAGGCTGCTCAGAGGGCAGATTGATGCCGCGAAAACGCTGAATGCCCATTTGCTGCATCAACTGATACAACTGCTGGCGCAGTGCAAGGTTCTGCGTGTCATGCCGCAGGGCCCGGCGTAGCTGACGGGCTGCCGGCAATAGTTGCTGTTGTTGCAGATAGCGGGCCGCCAGTTGCTGGTGCTGCTGCGAGTAATGTGTCAGGGGGACCGCCAGGTCAAATGCATGCTGGTAAAGACAGGCAGCAAAGATGCGGTGGCAGTTGTCCACCATCTGTTGAAGCTGGCTATCTGCGTAAAACAGCAGGTCCTGCAACAAGTTGTGCTGATGCAGAATATGGCAGACGACTATAGCATGACAGAGCACGCTGACCGGCAGGCCTGGCCAGTCCGTTTGTGCCAGACGTTGCCGGAAGATGTCGATGGCAAGCTGCTCGTTGCCGGCATACAAAGCGGCATGGGCCTGCAGCAAGGCCAGTGACACCTCATGTTCGGCCGAGCTTTTGTCGGTCTTGATTTGATTGAGCAGTAAGTCCAGTTGCTGTAACAGCTGGTTGTCATAGGGAGCTTCACTGTGCTCAAGCCGCCACAACATGGCTCTGGCCTGCGAGACGCCCAGCTGCAGATACAGCTCGCCACGACCGGCCAATCGGCGTTTACGCTCGATAAATTCCTGCGCTTTATCGATATCATCGGCCAGTATAGCCGTCAGATGAACCAACCGGACCATGTTGCTCGACATGCCGACATTCGGGATTGTCTGTGCGACCTGATATGCGCGCGAATAATCATGCTCCTGCATGGCGAGATAAATGAGCCACAACGCACGCCGCTCGGTGTAATGCACCAGTTCTTCCGAGCTGTCCGTGAGAAATGCCTGACAGGCAGCCAAATCGCCACGCTCATACCGGATGCGGTACAAAGCCCACAAAGCCCAGCCTTGCAGCTCTGCAACGGGCTGCCTGAGCAGTGGCGCGATGGCATCAAATTTTTGTAGGTCCAGCAGTAACTGCACGCGCAGACGTTGCAGCACAGTGTCGAGCCCGGGCGGCAATGGCTGAGACTGCGTGTGCAACAGCAGTTTCAGACAGTCGGCATAACGGCCGCGGCCGGCCAGCGTCAGTAAAGGACGCAGCAACGGGCTGAACATCACCTGTTGTTTCAGCTCCTGGTCAAGCTGCAGTTTATTGAAGGGGCGTTCCAGATAACTGATTTGATGGTAAGGATATTCAAGGCTGTATTGCGCTTTTTCATTTTGTTGTGCCATCAGCACCAGACGGGTGCGATTGGGCAAAATACCAAAACGGATCAACTGGTCGACAATTTCGCCGCCGGTCAGTTGGGCATCGACCGCATAATCCAGAAAGACAATGTCGGCCTGTACCGGTGTTTCACGGCTCAGCAGTTCATCAACCTGGCGTGCTGTCTCGATTTTTTTGATGCCAAGGCTCAGCAGCATTTGTTTAAACAAGTGCAATAAATCCTGATCCGCTTCGATCAGCAGGACCTGCAATTCAAACAGTTTATTGAAGTCGAGTTTAAAACTTGCCATGGCCGTCTTTGCGGTGACCTTCGAAAAAATTTAAATCAGATCAAGATCTAACACTGTTGCAGCTTAGCCGCCAGACCGAAAAGCCGCAATCTGGCGGTCATATTTTGCTTTTAGTCTTCTTTTGCGGATTTTTCACAGCAGTGCCGTTGTTTTGCTGTTGCATCATCCCCATCTGACAGCTGGTTCTGGTGCTGCGGTGCTTGTCACAGCGAAAGTGAGCTGCCCATAGCGAATTAATCGCTAAAATTGATTAGGTGGATTCATTTTATTCGTTATGCACAATTGTCTTGCCGCACTACTATGCTTGCAACACCACGGCTTTTCGTAAAAAGCTTTTTCAGTTAACCACAACATGGAGAACGACAGATGTCGATTATCAATAGCAAAATCAAGCCTTTCACGGCTCAGGCTTTCCATCAGGGTAAATTCATCACTGTGTCTGACGCTGACCTGATCGGTAAGTGGTCAGTGGTTTGCTTCTACCCGGCTGACTTCACTTTCGTCTGCCCAACAGAATTAGGCGACCTGGCTGACTACTACGCCAAGTTCCAGGAAATCGGTGTGGAAGTGTACTCAGTATCAACTGACACTCACTTCACGCACAAAGCGTGGCATGACGCTTCTGAAACTATCAAGAAAATCAACTACCCAATGGTGGCTGACCCAACAGGCACTATCACCCGTAACTTTGATGTGATGATCGAAGAAGAAGGTCTGGCACTGCGCGGTACTTTCGTGATCAACCCAGAGGGCGTGATCAAAGTTGCTGAGATCCACGACCTGGGTATCGGCCGCAGCGCAGCAGAACTGTTCCGTAAAGTGCAGGCTGCTCAGTATGTTGCAAACCACGACGGCGAAGTATGTCCTGCCAAGTGGACGCCGGGCGAGAAAACACTGGCGCCTTCACTGGACCTGGTTGGTAAGATCTAAGCTCAGTTTCAGCGCACTGAAACACTGTAAAAGCCGGACTTGTTCCGGCTTTTTCTATGGCGCTGGCTCTGCTGTGCAAGTCTGGCAACAGGTGACTGAAGAAACAGAAATTAATCGATAAAACAAATTGAATATATCTGTTTAATTCGTTTTATGGGATTTAAAGCAGCCCTTAAGATAGCTCCATCGACGACAAAGAGACCGGCCAGTCGGGCAGCAATGCCGCAGAGTTCGGGGAATGAATCAGCCTTAAGAGGAAAACGTGATGTTAGACAATAACTTAAAAGCCGCATTACAAGGTTATCTGCAGAATTTAAAAACGCCGGTTGAACTGGCGCTGGCAACTGACAACAGTGAAAAAGGTCAGGAACTGAAAGCGCTGGCGGCCGATATCGCCAGCCTGTCTGACAAAATCGTGCTGACAGAAAACCAGGCGGCCAGCCGCGTGCCTTCGATGGAAGTGCGTTCACAGGCCAAAGACAGCGTCATCACTTTTGCCGGCGTGCCGATGGGCCACGAGTTCACTTCGCTGGTGCTGGCACTGTTGCACTCTGGTGGTCACACCATCAAAGAAGAAGCTGCTGTGCTTGAGCAAATCGCCGCACTGCCGGGGCCACTGAACTTTGAAGTTTATGTGTCACTGAGCTGCCAGACCTGTCCTGAAGTGGTGCAGGCGCTGAATTTGCTGGCGGCCGTGAATCCGCAAATCAAAACCACCATGATTGACGGAGCCGTCTTCCAGCAGGAAGTGGCCGATCGCAACATCATGGCGGTGCCGACGGTATATTTAAACGGCGAGCAGTTCTCGCAAGGCGGTATCAGCCTCGGCAATATCCTCAATAAAGTGGATGCCGGTGCAGCCAGCCGTCAGGCTGAAGCGCTGGCAAAGAAAGATGCTTTTGACGTGCTGGTGGTCGGTGGCGGCCCGGCGGGTTCAGCCGCGGCGATTTATTCGGCCCGAAAAGGCTTGCGCACCGGTGTGCTGGCCGAGCGCTTTGGCGGTCAGGTGGCTGACACTGTCGGAATTGAAAACTTTATTTCGGTAAAAGAAACCGAAGGGCCAAAGCTGGTCGCCAATCTGGAAGCGCATGTCCGTCACTATGAAGTCGACATTATGAACAACCAAAAAGCGGTCAAGCTGGCGCAAAACGACCTGTTCGAAGTTGAGCTGGCCAGTGGTGCGACTTTAAAAGCCAAAACCGTGATCCTGTCGACCGGTGCCCGCTGGAGAGAAATGAACGTGCCGGGCGAAAAAGAGTACCGTGGTCGTGGGGTCGCTTACTGCCCGCACTGTGACGGTCCGCTGTTTAAAGGTAAAAAAGTCGCGGTGATTGGCGGTGGTAACTCTGGTATTGAAGCGGCGATCGACTTAGCCGGCATCGTACAGCATGTCACCGTATTGGAATTTGACAGCAAGCTGCGCGCCGATGCGGTGCTGGTGAAGAAAGCCAATTCGATGGGCAACATCACCATCATCACGATGGCACAAACCACTGAAGTGCTGGGCGATGGTCAGAAAGTCACGGGTATTCAGTACACAGACCGCAACAGTGGTGAAAGCAAGCAGGTTGAACTGGCTGGTATTTTCGTGCAAATCGGTCTGGTGCCAAACACCGAGTGGTTAAAAGGCACGCTGGAGCTGACTAATCGTGGCGAGATTATCGTCGACAGTCATGGCCAGACATCGATGAAAGGCGTGTTCGCGGCGGGTGATGCCACCAACACACCGTTTAAACAAATCATTATTGCGATGGGTTCAGGCGCAACGGCCTCTTTAGGTGCCTTTGACTACCTGATCCGCAATTCGTAACAGGCTAAGGCCTGACCGGGTAAAGCGCTGACTCAGTGGCCCTGCACTGAGTCCCTTGTCAACCGCAGCATCTGCTGCGGTTTTTTTATCTTCACCTGAGCTCGGGCGCGATCAGGCCGGCACCCACAGTTCATCTGCACCGCTTGCGTGCGCAGGCATCAGCGCCTGCCACCAGCGCAGGTTCTGGCGCGCTTCGTCGGCTAACTGGCCGAGCGCTAACGTCTGGCCAAAGCGTGGCGTCAGCAGTGGCAACTGATAAGCATCAGCTGCCAGCGCCAGCCGCTGCAGCGGTTCGTACCAGGCGTGCATCGCAAGGTCAAAGCTGCTGTTGTGAATGGGCAGCATATAGCTGGCCTGCAGGTCCAATGCCGCCCGCAGGCTTTGCTCGGGCAACATATGAATATCGGCCCACAGCTCGTCGTAAGCGCCGGTTTCAACCATGGCGAGGTCAAAACCGCCAAAACGCCGGCCTATCTCAGCAAAGCCACTGAAATAGCCGCTGTCGCCGCTGAAAAACAGCCGTTTATGGCTGGATTCAATAACAAAAGACGCCCACAGCGTTTGGTTTTTGTCGTTTAATCCTCTGCCTGAAAAATGCTGTGCTGGGGTGGCATGAACTTTTAACCCAGAAAATTCAGTATGTTGCCACCAATCCAGTACCGTTATCATTTCTGCCGGTACACCGAAACGGCGCAAATGGCTATCGACGCCGAGCGGCACAATAAAACGTTTGGTTTTTTGAATGAGTGCCCGCACGGTCTGTTTGTCCAGGTGATCGTAATGATCATGCGAGATCAAGACGGCGGACAATGCCGGTAAATCGTCCAGCTCAACAGGCAACCGGTGAAAGCGTTTTGGCCCTAACCACTGCAGCGGCGATGCCCGTTTACTAAACACCGGATCAAGCAGCAGATATTGACCATCGAGGCGCAGCAACACGGAGCTGTGACTGATTTTCAGCAGCATGTCATGGGTACCGCGCAGATCCGCTGTTTCAACCGGGAGCTGCTGGCGTGGCGTTTTATCGGCTACCTTCTGTGTCAGATAGCGCCAGAGGATTTGGCCCATGGCCGCGCTGCCGTCCTGCGTTTTCGCCGTATTGCGAAACCGCGGCCTTTGATTGCTTTCTGCGGGCCCGGTTCTAAAAAATGCAGTGCTTTTTTTGGCAATGTTCATCAAGGTCTCCTGCGGCCAGTCGCTGGCGCCAATCAGATAAAAGTAAACTACACGGTGTAGTTTAATGCTGAAATAGCAAAAGTAAACTCCTTAGTGTAATATTTTGTCTGATGAAGTCTGTCCGGGCTGCGAAATGCCAGACTGGCCATGGGTTTGTAGTGAATGTGGGGGGAAATAATGGAAGCGGTCAGTCGCTCTGCGCAAAAACGTCAGGCTGTGATCAAGGCAGCATTGGCGGAATTTAAAGACAAAGGTTTTGTTGGCGCCAGTATGGATGCCATTGCCGAACGTGCGCAGGTGTCCAAGCGGACCGTCTATAACCATTTCGCCAGCAAAGAATTGTTATTTAATGAAGTGACGGGGTCGTTTTGGGTCAGTACCAAACAAGCCGCCAGTCTGGTCTATGACGGCCAACGCCCGGTTGAAGATCAACTCCTGCAGATTGCCCGTTCGGTCTGGGCTGTGTATCAAAGTGAAACCCTGATAGAGCAGGCGCGCATCGTGCTGGCTGAACTTATTCGCCAGCCGGAGTTGGTGGAACAGGCCTTGGCGCAGGTCAATGATCAGGAATGTGGTTTGTTACCTTTCCTGCATCAGGCGGTGGCTGCCGGCGCTTTGCAGATCCCGGATATTAAAATCGCCGAAACCCAGTTCTGGGGCCTGATGAAGAGTTTTGCTTTTTGGCCGGCGGTGTTTCGTTTTCACGATTTCTCCGGCCAGGCTGAGCAAGTGCTGACGAGCAATGTGCAGATGTTTGTCCGCCAGTATTTGCCGGGCTGAAAACTGCGTTTATGGCTCCAGACTCAGTATTGGGTTTGGCCTGACAGACGTCAGGTCCGGCAACTTAAACTGCGTCTGCAGTTGCTGATAGAGCGCTGGTCTGTATTGCTGCAGCCGTTTTAAACGCGCCAGATGCGATGGGCGCAGCCTTTTTGTTTCCTGCAAGATGTACAGCAGTGTCGGGTGCAGTTGTTGCTGCAGGTAGCGGGCATCCAAAGCCAAATCCAGTGCATCCGGGCCTAACGAATTCTGCTGCAAAGGCACTTTTGCATTGATAAGGAGACTGACGGCCTCCGCGCTGTCGGCAAAGGCCAGCGGATATAAATTGCGGCCTTTACTGTCGGTAATTGCCAAATCGAAACCATTCTGTTGCAAAGTTTGCCAGTGTTTAGTGCCATCAAAGGTGAGCATGTGTTCGAGCTGACTGACCGCCAGCCCATTTGGCCAGTGGCGCGCCCATGTTGGCTGCATCGACAAGGCCAGTAGTAAAGCGGCGGCTTGCTCGGGATCCGGATGAACTGCGATGACTTTGACAAAGTCAGCTTCGGTGCTGGGTACCTCGTTCGCGGTTAAAAGCTCCGTATCCTGCAGTTGCCAGAAAAACGCCAGCAATGCCGGATCCAGTTGATAAAGCAGCTGTGGCAGTTCGCCGGCACTATGTTGTGAAAGCAGCAAATCGATTTGGCGGAGGATTTGCGTGTCTGGCCACAACCCTTGTGCGGTCAATTCAGCATCTTGTTCTGTCTGACAAGCCGTTTTGAGTTGTTGCTGCTGTTGTTCCAGCTGCTGATACTGCTGAAGCAGAGACTGCAGCGGTCCAGACGCCGGCAGGCTCTGTAGTGGCAATAGCTGTTGGGATTTGGCCAGAGTGATCAACTCTTCGTCATAGCTGGTGTAACGTTCATTGATGCCATAAACCAACAGAAAAGGCCGGCCATTCTTCGCGGTTTGGAGTTCACCGTGTAGCGGATAGCCAAGTTGTTGCAGGAAAGCAATCGTCGCTTGTTGGTGTTGCTTGCGTTCTTGTGCACTCCAGTCGTTTCGACTCCAGGCACTACTAAAAGCAATATCCATTGCACTGTACAGGCCGTCTCTGCGGCTTGGCAGGATCTGATGGCGGGCGAGCAGTGGCAGCAAGTCATCCCTGAAATAATACACCGCCATATCGGCCAGGTTCATTAGATTGAGCCGGCTTTGCGGCGCTTCTGTTTGCTTAAGCAACTGCTCTACTTGACGGGCATTCAGCGTACCAGAAAATAAATGACTGTAATCTCTGGGTAAAAAACGAAGGTCGGCTATCGCCTTGTCAAATTGCTGCTGATGCAGGGCCATCATCAGCAAGATGGTTTTAGGCTGAAAATTACCCAATCGGCCTGAAGGTTCCAGATAGGTGAGTTCGATTTCAGCCGCGCCGCGCAGATAATCAATTTTCTCTGCCGGTGGGATGTGTTTTACGCCGCCAAAAAAGTCACTGTATGTTTTTTGCCGAAATACGTGCTCTATTAAACTGCCTTCATAGCGGCTCAGTGCATCAAATAATTCATATTGCAGTTCAATCTGGCGTTGGCTCAGCGCTTTATCTTGTACCGGACGGT
>CBINNO010000110.1:0-12408 GCA_966252055.1 uncultured Rheinheimera sp.
CTTCCGGCGCAGCCCCAAGGTTAGCCGCATTGCCGTTGCCATGTGCTTTACCGACGGTGTGACCGCCAGCAGTCAGCGCCACCGTTTCTTCGTCATCCATCGCCATTCGGGCGAATGTGACGCGCATGTCTTGTGCTGTTTTCAGCGGATCAGGTTTGCCGTCCACCCCTTCCGGGTTGACGTAAATCAGCCCCATCATCACCGCCGCCAGCGGATTTTCCAAATCACGTTCGCCACTGTAACGACTGCCCTCCCCCCCGCTCGGTGCCAGCCATTCTTTTTCCGAGCCCCAGTAAATGTCCTTTTCCGGATGCCAGATGTCGGCACGACCGCCAGCAAAACCAAAGGTTTTCAGGCCCATCGATTCATATGCCACGTTACCGGCCAGAATGATGAGATCAGCCCAGGAAATTTTATTGCCGTATTTACGCTTAATCGGCCACAGCAGCCGGCGTGCTTTGTCGAGATTACCGTTGTCCGGCCAGCTGTTGAGCGGGGCAAAACGCTGATTGCCGGTGCCACCACCACCACGGCCATCGGCGGTACGGTAGGTGCCGGCAGCGTGCCAGGCCATCCGGATCATCAACCCGCCGTAGTGCCCCCAGTCAGCCGGCCACCAGCTTTGGCTGTCGGTCATCAGCTTGGTTAAATCGGCTTTGAGTGCCTGATAATCCAGGCTTTGAAAGGCTTCGGCATAGTTAAAGCCGGCATCCATCGGATCGGTTTTACTGTCGTGTTGGTGCAGGATGTCGAGATTCAGTGAATTGGGCCACCAATTGTGGCTGGTCTGGCTGCCAGACGTGTTCGCGCCATGCGCAAATGGGCACTGGCCGGCGCCGGTTGTTTTCTGTTCCATGTCAGATTTCCTCTGTTACTTGCCTGAATCAGCTGTCTTCCTATACATGAAAGACAACCCTGAAGTGATGCAATAAAGGTAGACGCTGACAGCAATTTAGGAAAATGAAAATAACCGGACTTATCAATCATTTAAATTGATTAAAATGACACTTTGTGGCGATTTCACTCACTTCTGCCTCTGACAGACCGCTTCGCCGCGCCAAGGCGTCGGTGTGAGCAACCAACGCAGACAAAAAAGGCAGCCAAAGCTGCCTTTCTTTACTCATCGCAGGACAAAATCAGCCCAGTAAATTCGCCGCCGCCATCGCCAGCAGATAAGCCAGCAGGCCGTAGCCAATCACCAGGCCTGCCACCAGCTTGTTGCTGCCGGTTTCGGCTTTTAAAGTGGCCACAGTGGCAACACATTGCAGCGCCACCACATAAAACAGCAGGATCCCGACGCCGGCACCAAAGCTCAGGCCATCCTGCTGCAACCGGGTCGCCAAATCAGTGATGTGCTCATCGGCCGCTTCAATCCCCAATAAAGTACCCAGTGCGCCGACAAAAACTTCACGGGCCAGGAACGACATCAGAATGGCCACACCGTAGCGCCAGTCAAGGCCAAGCGGCTGGAAGACAGGGTCAATCCAGTGACCAATCATGCCGAGGTAAGACGTCTCCAGCGTGCCATGCTGCGGGAAATAGCCCAGCAGCCAAATCACCACCGACACCATGAAGATCACCGGGCCGGCCCGACGGATAAACTGCTTGCCACTTTCATAGACGCGGTGCGCCAGCGGCTTCCAGTGTGGCAGCCGGTAGTTGGGTAACTCCAGCACAAAAGGCATGTCCGGATTTTGCTGCTCAAGCTTTTTGCTGCGCGACAACAAAGCGCTGACCAGTAAGGCCGTCAGCATGCCGGTAAAATACAGCAGGAAAAACACAATGCCCTGCAGATTGACCAGGCCACCTAAGTAAGACGTCGACGGGATAAAAGCGGCGATCAGCAGCGCATAGACCGGCAAACGCGCCGAACAGGACATCAGCGGAATAGTCGCCATGGTGATCAGGCGCTTACGCGGCGATTCGATGGTACGGGCCGCCATAATGGCCGGAATAGCACAGGCGTGCGCCGACAGATAAGGCACAAAGCTGCGGCCTGACAGGCCAAAATAACTCAGTGGTTTGTGACAAATCAGCGCCGCGCGGGCCAGATAGCCGCTGTCTTCCAATACGCCGATAATGAGCGTCAGCACCATGATCTGTGGCACAAAAACTAAAAAAGCGCCCAATCCGCCAAAAATCGCATCGCGGACAAAATCGGCGGCCATGCCCTCACCCAATGCACCCACCACCCACTCGGCCAGTACGCCGATGCCGGCTTCGACCGCGTCCATCAAAGGCGCAGCAAAAGTGAAAATACTCTGGAATAACAGGAACATGACGGTTAAAAATACCAGACCGGCGCTGATGTTATTGAGCAAAAAGCCGTCGATGCAGTTTTGTCTTTTCAGCACGATACCAGGCTGCACGCCATATTTTTTGGCGAGCCCACGCGCTTTTTGCGCCATTAATTCCTGGTCGGTTTCCACCGTCACGGGAACCTGCTGCAGCTGCCCCGCCATTGCCAGCGCTTGCTGGCGGAATTCGGCGATCCCCAGCAGAGTGCGGGCGGAAATCGGTAATAAAGGACTGCCAAGTTCGCGGCAGAGCGCTTCAGTGTCGATTTGATGACCAAATTTGGCCACTTCATCCATCATATTGAGCGCAAACAAAATCGGCTTCTGATGCTTGTGCGCCAGCGCCTGCATCTGCAAGCCGAACACCAGGCTGCTTTCCAGCCGGGTGGCATCGAGGTTACAAATCACCAGCGCTGTGTTGTCGTCGACTAAGGATTCGTAAATTTTACCCAGCGCAATATCTTCGTCTTTGGACAAAGTATGCACCGAATAAGCGCCTGGGAAATCTATCAGCTCATAACCGGCGAAATGGCCGGACTTGAGCTCAACTGTCACACCTGGGAAATTAGCGACTTTTTGCCGTAATCCGGTCAACTGATTAAATAACAGACTTTTGCCGGAATTGGGCTTACCAATCAATATGATACGTTTCATAAAACCTTGTACATCAGCTGCAGCAGGTGGATTAACCGGCTGTTTTGAGGAAGATTTGGCTGGCGATTTGTTGATCCAGCGTGTAAACACAATCAGCAACCAGCACCACCAGCGGCCCGCCAAATGGCGCCCGGCGCAGACAGTGCAGTATCGCGGCGGGCGCAATGCCAATATCACGCAGCCGGTGTTTCACTGTTTCCGACAGGTCGGCAGCCAGCGCCTCAACGGTCACGTCATCGCCAGGCCGGGTTTCCCACAATGTTTTTTTCATACCGTCTTTCACCAAAACAATAATTATTCTTATTTACCATAAAAAGGGGGGTGAAGGCCACCAGGCCCAGGGATTTTTCCGCTAAATAGCTGGTTTTGCAGGGTTGATGCGAGCGACTCAGGCGATACCTGTCAATGACTCAGGGGGACCTGACAGCGCTGATTACAGCCTTTGGCTGAATCCAGAAACAAAAAAACCAGCACTAGGCTGGTTGATGTTTTACTGCTGTTCAGTGCAGTAAAGTGGCGGAGCGGACGGGACTCGAACCCGCGACCCCCGGCGTGACAGGCCGGTATTCTAACCGACTGAACTACCGCTCCGCGCTGGAGTGAGCATTGCTCAGAGTTTGCTTTCCTGAAGTGGCGGAGCGGACGGGACTCGAACCCGCGACCCCCGGCGTGACAGGCCGGTATTCTAACCGACTGAACTACCGCTCCAAGCCTTGAAACACAGCATATCAGTTGGGGATGCTGCGTTGCGGCGGGAATGATACGGTTCCGCCCCAGACCCGTCAACTTCTTTTTTGCCGGATTTGGCTAAAGCTTAATCATCCGGTAACGAAAGGTCCAAAATATCATCAGAAGCCTTGTTTTTTGGCGCTTTTTTCGCCATTACATCGGCGTCCGCTGCCTTTGGCACTGCTTGAGAAGCAGGCTGCGCAGCTGTCTCTGCCCCCTCTTTGCGCTTTTTCAGCAGCGACAACGGGTTTAACTTCGCCCATAACATTTTCAGCATCAACTGCGCATTGGCGTTAGTCACCAACAAAATAGCAAGGCCGCCGCCAATCAGGATCAGCAAATTGACCGCAATCACCAGACCTAGCGGAAATTCCGCCGGCGGCTCTGCGGGCTCAGACGCTGGCTCGCCCGTGTTGGCAGCGGCGGCATTGGCGGTGTCGGTAGCAGGTGTTGCACCCGGCACATCGCCACCAGCCGGCTTTTCTGCCGGTGGCGCGTCAGGTACTGCCACTTTAGGGCCGACCGCCGCGAAAGAATATTCCGGCAGATTAATCACAAAATCACGCCCGCTTTTGGTTTTACCAAACAGCATCTGTTCCACCCGGTAAGCGCCGATACCGGCATTGGCTACCGCCAGCTCCCGTTTGTCGCTGTCCTGCTCGCCAAGCGAAAAGCTCTGCACTTCCCCGCCGGGAAAGCGCAAACGTCCTTGCACAATCAGGCTTTTTGCATCGATATGGCCGTCAGTGACCTGATAGGTCAGTTGATGCCGCTCTTCCGGCGCCAATCCTTCCACTACATCTATTTTGATCGGCGTCCGGCTGACCAGCACAGGTGGCTGCATCAACTCGCGCGTGTATAAAGGGGTTTTGACGATGTACTTTGGCAGCCACTCGCCAGCCTGAATATTGAAATTAAATTCACCGGTAAAAATCGCATCACGCGGTTTTTCGTCGTAGTTTTTACCGTCATCCTGAAAGGACGCAAACTCCATCACAGTCGAATGCGCATTGTCGTACTCTGCTTTTTGCGTACTGATCAACAAAACCTGCAGCTGCAGAATGTCGCGAAAATCACGGACATTCACCGGCTTACCGCCGTTTGACAGCCGAGCCGTCACTTTCAGCAATTCGCCCAGCATCAAATCAGACGGCAAAGGATCTGTATCCAGGCCGATGTCGGTCAACACCATGATGCGGCTTTCCGGCAGGACTTCTCCGATGGCTTGCCAGGGGCCAGGAGTCGGTTTGACCATTTTAATCAGGTCGTAAGTTTTGTCGTCAAACCACTCGATGCCCTGTTCTTTGGCCGTGCGGGCGTAGATTTTGCTGCCGTCCGGCCGCACCAGCACAATAGAAGGCGCGCCTTTTTTCCGGAAGAACACTAAAGTGATCTCATTCACTTCGTAATCGATACGAAAGCGGTTATCCAGCAAAGGAATGCTGTTGCTGCCATCGCCCAGCTTCAGTTCTGTCACCGGACTTTTGGCACTGGCTGGCTCTGCGGGCTGCGTGGTTTGTGCACTTGAGGCTGCCACTTCAGCCGGGCTTTGCGCCTTCGCGGTCAGACCGAACATCAGGCCAAGGCTCAATAACAGACAAATTTTTGCGTTCAAGGGCGGCTCAACTCTGATTATCTGATGGATTTAACATGCAAAGATCTGCGCGTGCACTTAACCACGCCAGATACAGGAACCGGCTTTTTTCTGCACCAGATCCAACCTTTTTTCATGGGCCGCCAACTCGTCGGCACTGGCCTGAATAACGCGCAGTGGTCCACGACGAACTAAAGCCACCTGCTGCTGACTATTCTGATCACTGCCGTTGTGGCTGGCCAGATTCAGACTGACCTGCCCGCCGGTCATCGCGAGATAAACATCCGCGAGGATCTCAGCATCCAGCAAAGCGCCGTGGAAGGTCCGGTGGCTGTTTTTGATATCGTAGCGCCGGCACAAGGCATCGAGGTTATTTTTCTGCCCCGGATGCAGGTCACGCGCCAGCGCTAAAGTATCCAGTACAGTACAAATAGTGTCGACTTTGGGCAGTGGCTGCGCCAGCAGGCTGAACTCATGGTTGATAAAGCCGACGTCGAACGCCGCGTTATGGATCACCAGCTCAGCGCCTTCTATATAGCGGAAGAACTCCAGCGCAATTTCGCGAAACCGCTGTTTGTCGGCGACAAATTCATTGGTGATGCCGTGAATGTTGATCGCTTCCTGCTCGATAAAGCGGTCCGGATTCAGGTAGACATGAAAATTGTTGCCGGTCAGCCGGCGGTTAAACATCTCGACGCAGCCGATCTCGATGATGCGATGCCCTTCCTGCGGGCTGATACCTGTGGTTTCGGTATCAAGAATAATCTGACGTTTGGCCATTGAAGTTCGTTTTTCAGCGCTTTTTGCGCTAGAGTATACGCCGTTTTTTCAGCTGGGAAGCTCTGATGCACAAAACTGTTGAAATCTTCACCGACGGCTCCTGTCTGGGCAATCCGGGCCCGGGGGGCTATGGTGTGGTGCTCAAATATAACGGCCACCATAAAGAGTTGTCGGCCGGCTATACAGAGACGACCAACAACCGAATGGAGCTGATGGCGGCGATTGCCGGCCTGGAATGCCTGAAACGGCCTTGCAGCGTCGACCTGACCACTGACAGTCAGTATGTGCGTCAGGGCATTACGCAGTGGCTGGTGAACTGGAAACGCAACAACTGGCGCACCAGCAACAAAGAACCGGTCAAAAATCAGGATTTATGGCAACGGCTGGATGCGGCCTGCCAGCCTCATGAAGTGCGCTGGCACTGGGTCAAAGGCCACGCCGGCCACCCGGAGAATGAACGCTGCGACGAGCTGGCCCGGGTTGCGGCCACTGAGCAGGCCACGCAGCCTGACCCAGGTTTTCGCCGCAGCTGAACGCGCTGCGGCGCTTTTGCACAAAATCAGGCGGTTTACTGAATCAGACGGCTTACTGAATCAGACGGCTTACCAGGTCAGTCGGCTTAATGAATCAGCGCGCAGGCTTTTTGCGCCTCGGTCGGCAGCCCGAGTTTTTTCAGCACCATTGCCGCCGGGCAAAAACCAGTGAAGGCGCTCTGCAACAGATTGACGCCGACAAACAGCGTCAGCCAGACAAAACCGGGATGTACCCATAGCGTCAGGGCCACCGACAACAACACCATACAACCAGCGAAAGCCAGCAAGGCTCTTTCAACTGTCATCATCAGACTCCTTACATTAACGACATCTAATATATTGGCTAAATTTTTTAAAACAACCAACCCGCCTGCTGCAACTGCTGTAGCAGCAAGGCCAATGCCAGCACAGGCAGAAACAACGCGAAACTGCGGCGAAACCAGAGTTGAGGCAGGCGACGCAGCAATAACAAACCGCCAAGGCTGCCGACCGCTCCAAGCAATCCAAACGTCAGGATCAGCACAAAATCAGGCGCTGCATGCGTGGTCAGCCACAGATGGCTGGCAAAGCCAGTCGCGCTTTGTAAAAACACCAGTGCCAGACTGGTCGCGACCAGCTGGCTGGTGGCCAGACGGGTCACCACCAATAGCAAAGGTACCAGCAAAAAACCACCGCCGACGCCAATCAGCCCCGTCAGCACGCCGAGCATAAAACCAAGGGTCAGCAACTGCCAGCGTGCACTGAGCGGGTAACGCCAGGGCTCTGTGCGCCACATATTGACACTGGCAAGCACCATCAACAGCGCCAGCAACCCCATCTGCAGAGCAGCCGGCACGCCCTCGCTCAAGCGGCCACCCAGCATAGCGCCGGCCATTCCCGGCAACGCCAGCTGGAACAGCATGCCCGTGGCAATCTGCCGGCGCCACAGATAAGGCAGTACCGCGCCGAGGCTTATCAGCGCGACAATGCCCAGCGCGGTGGTCACCGCCAGCTTTTCCGGCAAACCGAGCATAAAAATCAGCAGAGGCACGGTCAGGATAGAACCGCCGGAACCAAACAGGCCAAGTGCCAGGCCTATCAGTAACGCCGCCAGCAAGGTCATCAAAGAAAAGGTTGCCACGATAAAAGCCTGCCAATGCACATTCTGATCACTTATTCCGCTTTAGAATAAGCTAATAACCAAATAAATGACAATGTATCTCTGCTGAAATTCAGCGACTGTGCAACATGCACAGGTTTTGGCTGATGAAGGACAGCAGGCACTGACGCGGTGTCGGGACAATACAATTCAGCAGCTCAACACGACAAGCAGCTTTCTGGTGCAGGATTGCGGGATGATCTGGCTACAGGCACAGCAGACAGAACACAGTCTTTACAGTATTTGAGGAGAAGCTCGAAGCCCGGTGGCAAAGCGACGGACCAACCGATGGCCCGCCCTTTCACCACCAGCAAAAGTTATTGCGCCAGCATCTTTTCTACTTCAGCAATAAAAGCCGGATCAGAAGGTTTCACCTTGCTGCCAAAATGCTTGACGCTGCCCTCGCCTTTGCTGACCAGATATTTGTTGAAGTTCCAGGACGGCTGCTCGCCGGTCTTTTTAATCAGCGCTTTGAACACCGGGTTGGCATCATCACCGCGCACCGGGCTGGTGGAAAACATCGGAAACTTGACGCCGTAATTGATGTAACAAACCTCAGCAGTTTTCGCTTCGTCGTCGTGTTCCTGCATAAAATCGTCAGAAGGAAAACCCAGTACGACCAGGCCTTTGTCAGCGTACTTTTCAGCAAGCGCCTGTAACTCTTTAAACTGCGGCGTAAAACCACATTTACTGGCCGTGTTGACAATCAACAGTGTTTTGTCCTGATAGGACTCACACAAATCAACGGTTTCTTTGCTGCGCAGTTGCTGCATGGAATGGTTTAACACATCACCACACTGAGCTGCCTGCGCCGATACCGAGAACAACGCTGGCACGCTAAAAACTGCCGCCAGACTTAATTTCGTCAACTTACCCATTACCACCTCCTGTTTTTGTTGATTCTACGCGTTTTTGCCCATAACAGATTGCTCAGTCTGGCGTCACTTGCACAGAAAAGCAGCAAACGATGTTGTCGCTGTCGTGGCCGTTTCGACCAGTCGTCGCTGAACTGCGATAAAGAGCAATAACTTAGCTTAACAAGCAATTTAATTTATCGTGAAGATTAAAATATCTCTCTTTTTATCACTGCCAAATGCGCTTAAAACCGATGCCGGCTTTAAAAAAACAATCACCCAGGGAAGTAACAACAATGGCCGAGATGATTGCAGGGGACTATGACGTCACCGAAACGGTGGCGGAACACAAATTGGCAAAAGGCAGCTCAAAAGACTTAAAAAACAAACACAAAGTTGAGGCCCGTCGCCGGATTGATGATTTGCTTGAGCAAAAACGCTTACGCAGAATGTTAGATCTGGACGATGAAGATGAACTGGAAGTCGATTTTATTAATTGACGACCGGCAGGCCAGCGCCGATGCCGTTATTTTGACAGGCAATGCAACGTAAAAGAGGAGCGAAAGCTCCTCTTTTTTTATGCGCCTGGCAGGCGGTACCAGCATGATTTGTACTGCGCCGCTGCTATCCGGTGGTGTTTAAGGCAGCGCCGCTTCAAAGCTCAGCGTAAAAGCTTCGCGGACTTTGTCGGCTTTGGCGGATTTCAGCTCTGCTTCTGTTGACGCTTCCAGCAGGTAACGACCTGGCAGCTGCGGCGTAAAGCTGAACTGGCCTTTGGCGTCAGTCAGCAGATGTTGCCGGCCGGGTTCATTGCGATACAGCTCACCATCAAAGGACACATCGGCTTTGACACCACTGACTGGCTTGCCATTGAGCGTTAAAGTTACAGTAACGGCTTCACCGGCGACGATGTCCGCCGGGTGGCGGTCCAGCTGGAACTCCAGGCCCTGACCCGTGGTTTTCAGCACCGTATCGGTCGGGCCATTGACAGTGACAAAAGCCAGCGCGCGGCTGCGGCCCTGGGTTGTGACCACATTGGTCGCGCCTTTTGGCAATTCGGTGGCGGCTTTTTGTTTGTCGCCCATCAGACGTTTACGTTCACCGTTTAATTCATAGCTGGTGAAGAACCGTGGCTGTCCGCCCATTTCCAGCCGGTAAGTGCCGGCCGTTTTGAGTTCAACATCCGCCATTGACTTGCGCTTGCCCTGTGCCGCAGCCGCAGGCTTACTGACGGTACCGTCTGGCAGCACCACTTTAAAACCCTCAACGCCCACGCCTTTATCGGCCTGAAACGTCATGTTGCTGGCAAACAGGTCGACCGTGACATAATCGCCGGTTTTTGACTGCACATAATGGCTCGGCACCACGTTCATCGTATGCGCCATCGCGCTGCCTGTGGCGGCAAACAGCGCCAGGCTCAACATTTTATTCAGTTTCATCGAATACTCCTTATTGCAGGGAACGGCTGAAGTTATTGGCTTTTCAGTTCAACAGTGCCGAGTTCAGCGCCTGGGGCGACCTTGATCTGTACGCTGGAACCATCCCAGTTAAATTTTTGTTTGACCAGCTGACGCCCACCATGCTCGCGGGCCGCCTCGACAACCAGCTGATACTGGCCGTTGGCGACTGCGCTGCCGCTGTCGTCTTTGCCATCCCAGCGCAGCTGATAAGTCCCCGGCCCTTTTGTTGCGCCGGTGCGACCATCGACCAGCGCCTGATCCGAGCGGCCGGTTTTGCGCCAGAAACGGCGTAAATCTTTGATCCAATCTGGTTTTTCCCGCCAAATCTCAATCAGACGTACGGGTTTCTCAGCAGCGTCCTCGACCCAGACAGCCACATAAGGCCGGTGATACGGGCCTTGCTCGAAAGCTGGCAATTCCACGCTGATTTGCAGCTCTGCGGCACAAAGTGGTAATGCGCCTGCCAGAACGGCGGCTACAACAAACTTTTTCATGGGCTCCCCTACTCGGCCGGCAACGCCGGCATCCTCAGTCAATCCAATACAAGCAACAACAATTCGGGCATGGTGCAAAGCCGAATACCGGCTTCAGTGCAGCGCCGCCAGGTACACCAGCAAGCTGATGCCAAGGCCGGTCAAAGCCGCCTGCATGCCCCAAAACCGGCGCGACGGCTGTCGCCAAAGCAGATAAAAGCCGCTGATGGCAAAAATCAGACAACAGACGGCAACAATATCAATCAGCCATTTCCAGGCACTGCCGGTATAACGGCCTTTATGCAAGTCGTTCAGCAGCGTCAGATAACCGGCAAATTCACGGTCCAGTTGTACAATGCCTGCTGTCAGCTCAATCTGGGCATTGGCAAAACCAGCCGGCTGTTTAAAATCCAGTTCCAGTAACTGCTCATCCGGTTCATAGTTAAAAGCAAAGACGGCGCCTTCAACCTGATGTTCGGCCCGCAGCCAGTCGGCGATTTGGCCGGCTGCTTTGGCGTTTTCCAGCGCGTCTTCACCAAATGGCAATTGCTGTAAATTTTCGGGCAGCTGTAACTGCTGGCTCTGCGCCGATTTCCCTGCAGCCAGTTGCCACTCCGGATGGTTCAGCGTGATACCGGTCAGCGCAAAAAACAGAAAAATCAGCAGCACAAACATCGAGATATAGATATGTACTGTTCGCCAGAATCGTTGCCAAACCACGCCTTACTCACTTGTTGGTTCACAGGGCAGCGTCTTGTGACGCTCGCAAACAACAACGCAAGGCGCGATGTTGACGTCAGACAATGCTGCCAAAACTAATGCGCACGAATAATACTGAGAAACATTCTCATTTTCAACAAGTGTAAATAACATTTACATTGCCGTGCCTGCCAGCTATCTGCTCTGGCAACGCAGGCCGGCCAGGAAAACCGGCCAAATCCCGGCAACACAGGAGTCCTTCTGAGATGAACAACACGGCCGAACTGAAAGATCTGCAGCAACAACTGACCCTGCTGCAACAACAATTACGCCAGCAAGGCCAAAGCGTGGTCATCGTCCTGGAAGGCATGGACGCGGCCGGCAAAGGTGGGCTGATCCGCCGGCTGGCCTGGTGTCTGGACCCACGTGGCTTTAAAGTTTGGCCGACCGGCGCGCCGGATGAACGCGAGCGGCAGCAGCACTGGCTGCAACGCTTCTGGCAACATATGCCGGCCCGCGGTGACTGGGCCTTGTTTGACAGGTCCTGGTACGGCCGGGTATTGGTTGAACGGGTGGAACAGCTGGTTCCGCCAAAGGTCTGGCAACAAAGTTATCGCCAAATCAATGACTTTGAGCAAACACTGGCAGAAGATGGCGGCAAAATCATCAAGATCTGGCTGGAAATAACACCCCAGACCCAGTTGCTAAGGTTTCGTGAACGCTACAACAATCCGCTGAAGCAATGGAAACTGACTGATGAAGACTTGCGCAACCGCGCACGCTGGGATGACTATCAGCAGGCCAAAACCGACATGTTGCAACAAACATCCACTGCACAGGCGCCCTGGCATGTGCTGGACGCCAACGACAAACAACAGGCCAGAATGGCCGCCTTTCAGTTATTGCTCAAAGAGTTGACAGGTTTAGCACAGACCGGCTTATTGCAGACTGAAAGCCACCCAGACAGTCATTTTTCTGCTGCCATCGAGCGTTTTTTTGCCGACGATAAACGCCAATAGCCTTTAAGCTAAGCACCGGCGCTACAGTTGACAGCAATCAGCGGCAAGACGAGACAACTGTCGCCGCCAGATCGTCAGAAACGAGGTGGAAAAACAAAGGCCGCAGTCTGTCAGACTGCGGCCTCTCATTTCTCTCTACCGGGCTTTTATCTGAGCCTGGCCTTTATCTGAGCCTGGC
>CBINNO010000111.1:0-12113 GCA_966252055.1 uncultured Rheinheimera sp.
GTGGCGGCCAGAATAACAGTGGCAATCTGGGTTTTATCACCGATCTCAGCGAGGAAAAACAAAATGGTACTGGCGACAAAAGCGCCATATTTCAACACGGAATTTTCTTCACTGTCGTCTTTATCCGGCACCAATAACCACAATGCCACCGCGATAAAAGAGCCCCCCAGCAGCCAGGCATGCCAGCCAGCAGGGATGAGCTGCGCCACCCAGGCGCCAAACCAGGCAGACGCGGCATGATTGAGTAAAGTTGCCAGTAAAATACCGGCCACAATGGCGGTTTTAGAGCGAAAGCGCGCAGCCAGAAACAGCGACAACAGCTGTGTCTTATCGCCTATCTCAGCGATAGCCACTGCAGTAAAAGAGGAAAGAAAAGCATCCATCATGACAACTCCGCGGGATTAACCAAAGACAACAAACCGGCTCCCGCTTTGGGCCCGTCTGCTGTCTCAGGTCTCATCAGCAGCGATTTGCTGCCGCCAGTACCATGTGCAGGCGCACAAGTATGTTGATACTGGCCCGGAAACTGGGTGCTTCCGGCGATTACTCCCCCAAGAAAGGAGCGCGCATTGTAAAAAAAGCCCGCAAAGCGGGCAAGTTATTTTTATCAGCGAACCCAGCCAGCCAAGCCGGCTGGGTCAGGTCGTTTACTCAGGTTTGACCGGTGCAGGCAGCCAGCGATCTGCATGCCGGCGGGCGCGCTGATTAAACCGGCTCCAGCGTTCACCCAGCCGCACCAGCCCCCAGTAAGTCAGCGGCACCAGCAACAGGCTGGTCAGCGTGGAGAACACCAGACCACCGATGATGGCAATCGCCATCGGCGCATAACTCGGGCCATCGCCGCCGATACTGGCATCGCCAAATGCCAGTGGAATGAGCCCCAGCACCGTGGTCGACACCGTCATCAGGATAGGTCTTAACCGCACTTCACAGGCCTCGATGATCAACGGCACCAGCGGCGCATCCGGCGTCTCGATGCGCAGCTGATTCACCCGGTCGACCAGCACAATGCCGTTATTGACGACAATGCCCATCAACACCAGCATGCCAATCATGCCCATAATCCCCATTGTCGTCCCGGTCAGCAGGAAAGCCCAGAACACGCCCACCAGCGAAAACAGCAAGGAACCTATCACCGCTGTTGGCAACAACAGGCTTTCAAACAAAGCTGCCATCACCAGATAAATCATCACCACCGCCAGCAGCATATTGGTTTGCATGATGCCCTGCGCTTCGTCCTGATACTGGAAGCTGCCTTCAAACGACCAGCTGTAACCCGGTGGCAACTGCAGCTGTTCCATCACTTTTTTGATTTGGCTGCGGGCATCATCCATTTTCAGGTCTTTGTGCAGATTCATGCCGATAGCAAGGCCGGTCTGACGATTAAAACGCCGGATCTCACCGAGCCGATCCGTCACTTGCAAATCCGCCACCTGGGCCAGCCGGACCACGTCAGTGCCATTCTGTTTCAGCGGAATGGCTTCCAGCTCTTGTCTGGAATGGCTGACTTTCTCGTCGTATAACACTCTTAACTGCACTTCGCCCTGATCCAGCGTGCGGAACGTGCGCAGATTAGTGCCACGCAGCGCCAGGCTGACCGCCTGTGCCACATCAGAAGCCGTCAGACCTTGTTGCTGCAACTCCGCGTGACGCAACCGGATCTGCAGTTCTTTCTGCCCGCCCTGTACTTCGGAGCGCACATCTTCCAGTCCTTTGATTTGACTGAGCACTGGCACTAAGTCTTTCGACAGCTTGGTCAGTTCATCCGTTGAAGGCCCCAGCAAATGCAATTGCATACCACCGCCAGCATCGCCCCAGCCAAATTGCGGTTTGGCGCGCACCAGCACTGGCCAGTCTTTACGGATCGCGTCTTTGATTTGCTGCAGCGGTACCGGCAGTTTGTCTTGAAACATCACCGTCGAGACGGCAAAACCCGGTGTGTAATAGCTGTAAACCGACTGAATGTGAAACTTCTCTTTGTTGGCATACAAATAGGCTTCCATTTTGCTGACTTCCTGCTCCACTTCCGCCAGCGCGTAGTTGGACTGAATGTTGTAGTTCAGGAACAAACGGTTACTGTCACCTTCATTATCATCCCCGCCGGATATAAACTTCATTGGTACTGCAATGCTGGCCAACAGCAGCACGGCAATCAGTGTCGACCAACCCGGATGTGACATGGTCCAGTGCAAGGAACGGCTATAGAATTTATCCAGTTTTGACGGTGCGGCGTGTTCTTTGGCGTCGATGTTTTTAATCTTCAGCGACAACATCGGGATCAAGGTCAATGCCAGCAGCAAAGACACCCCGAGCGCTATGGTGATAGCAATCGCCACATGCTCGAGGAACACAGTGACATCCACTTTCTGGCCGATAATATTGGGTAAAAACACGATGGCCGTGGTCGCGGTGCCGGTGAACACCGCCAGACTGATCCGGTAAATGCCGCGCTCGGTGGCCTGACGGATATCACCGCCTTTGGCGCGCTCGCGGAAAATACTTTCCACTACCACGATTGAGTTATCAATCAGCATACCAACAGCCAGCATCAGCCCCATCATGCTGAGAATATTCAGGCTATAACCGAGGAAATACATGATGCCGAGCGTGATGCTCAGCGACACCGGCACTGACAGCACCACCAGCATCGTCGTTGGACCGTGCCGCAGAAACAGAAATAACACAGCAAAGGACAACAAAGCGCCAATGCCACCGGCTTCCAGCAAATTGGTCAGACTGTCGGTGACCCCTTTTGCCGTATCATCCATCACATAAATATTGATGCCATTAAAAGCCGGTTCTTTACCGGCCTGATCAATGACCGCCATCGCAGCGCGGGACACCTCAACCAGGTTGGCATTGGACTCTTTAAACACATTCATGCCAACCGCATAGCGCTGGTCAAGCCGGCGGCCTTCAACGCGTTTAGGCAGTTCGAGCTTAATGTCCGCAATATCCGCCAGCTGTAAACCACTGCCGATTGGCAATTGTTTAATGGCATCCAGCGATTCAAATTCGCCCACGGGTTTAACCAGAATGCTTTCGTCTTTGTTACGGATCTCCCCAGCGGTCATCGCAAAATTCTGTTGCTGTAAGGTTTGCAGCAATTGACCGGCATCCAGCTGCAACGCGCGCAGCCGGTCTGGCAACAGCCGGATAATCACCTGACGTTTATCCACACCGTACAATTCAACTTTGGAAACGCCGGACACCCGCTCCAGCGGTCGTTTTACCAGCCGTTCCAGTAAGTCATACGACATTGATAAGTCGCGCTCACTCGAGATCCGTACCTGGAAAATCGGCATGTCGTTGGTGTTGAACTGAAACACCAGCACGCGTTCCACATCTTTAGGCAGCAAATGGCGGATACCATCGAGCCGCTCGCGCACTTCAATACTCTTGGTATTGATATTCTCGTCCCAGTTAAACTCCAGGCCAATTTCCGCCGAGTCTTCTTTGGAAAACGAACGCATTTTTTTGATGCCGGTCACCGTCGACAGAGCCTCTTCGACAGGCCGGGTGATCAGCCGCTCGATTTCAGCCGGCGTCGCGTTCGGATACGGCACATTGATGTAAATCTCCGGGATGTCGATACCGGGAAACTTTTCAAGCGGTAACATCCGGCTGGCAAATATGCCGAATACCAGCATCGACAAAAACAACATACACAGCGTGACAGGTCTGTTAAAGGCAAACCGGGTCAGAAAAGACGGTTGATGATCCATAACGCCTCCCTCAGGCACTGCGACGGGCAGTCAGGTGATAAATCACCGGGATAAAAAACAAGGTCAGCAGAGTCGACAACGACAGACCGAAGATCACCGTGATCGCCATCGGTGCCCGCAATTCTGCACCATCGCCGCCAAACACCATCGGCAACAGACCCAACACTGTGGTCAGCGTCGTCATCAGCACCGGGCGCAACCGTGTACCGCCGGATTCCACCACCGCATCGTTTAAACTCCAGCCTTCGGCGCGCAACTGATTGATGCGGTCAATCAGCACAATGGCGTTGTTGACCACAATACCCGCCAACATAATCAGACCGATAAACACAATGACAGAGATGCGGGTGCCGGTCAGCCACAAGCCGAACACGGCACCTGCGCCAGCCAACGGCACCGTGAACAGGATCAGCAGCGGTTGCAGCAAATTCTCAAATTGCGACGCCATCACCAGATAAACCAGGAAAATCGCCAGCGCCAGCGCCACCAGCAGTGAATTATAGGAACGTTCCATTTCTTCGCTCTGCCCGACCAGACTTGCACTGACGCCATACGGCATCTTCTGTTGGCCGAGCAACTGACGGGCTTCAGAGGTTGCCTGCTCTAAATCGCCATACGCAAGATTTGCGCTGACCACAGCCACCCGTTGCTGGCCAATCCGGGTAATTTCACTCGGGCCGATTTCACGGCTGATGCGGGCGACCGCCGATAGCGGCAGTGGTGACGCACTGCCAGGGTTGATGATAATTTGCGCCAGTTCCTGCTCTGAGTTTCGGAACTGTTCGGCTAAACGCACACGAATATCGACTTTGCGGTCCTGAATGGTGTATTGCCCGGCCACTTCACCGCCCACATAGTTCGCCACCCGTTTCGCGACATCTGACGCCGTCATACCAAGCTGGGACAGCCGGCCATGGTCAAAATGCAGGGTAATTTCCGGTTGTCCGGCGCGCAGACTGGATTTGATATCAATAAAACGCCCCGACCGTTCCAATGCCAGTGCCAATTGGTCTGCCGCCGTTTTTAAAGTACCAAGGTCATGGCCGGCCAACTCAACCTCAAGCGGTGTAGAAAAGCTGAACAGCTCGGGTGTGTCGATTTTAGCAGTCAGGTCTGGGATCAACGCGGCAGCGTCACGCAACAGTTGCATCACCTGCTGTTCCTGCTCCACGGTACTGCCAGGCTTTAACACGATATTGAGCCGGCCCCAGTGACTGCCGCCGATGCTCGGGTCGACGGTCATCTGCTGACCTGTGCCAGCCTGGGCATAACTGCGCTCAACCGCCTCTTGTTTGGCGGCCACTGCGGCCAGATTTTTCAGCACTTTATCGGTGTGCTCAATGGCGGTGCCGACCGGCAACTGGACTTCGACATAAAATTCGCCCTGACTCATCGCAGGAATCACGTCAAATCCCAGACGTGGCACCAGACTGTAACAGATGGCTGACAACAACAACGTCACACCGACAGCCAGCCCTCTGGCCCGTAGCGCTGCCCCCAGAGTCCGGCGATAGCCCGCTTCCAACAACGCCAGAAACTTTTGCACCAAAGCAACCACCGGGCTAAACAGCAGGCCACAGAGCTTGCAGATTAAACGCCAGATCAAAGTCCAGAGCGTGATAAACCAGGAGAATAAGACCGCCACACCTTTGATCAGCATACGCAAAGGCCAGCCCAGCCAGTAGCGCCAGTTTTTAACCACCACTTTAGTGATTTCAGGCTCATGTGTTGCCGAGGCAGCAGCTGTCAGAGTTCTTTCCCGCGCAGCCATCGCCGGGATCAACGTCAGCGCCACCAGCAAAGATGCCAACAGGGCATAAGTCACGGTCAGCGCCTGATCCTTAAACAATTGTCCGGCCACGCCTTCAACAAACACCAGCGGAAAAAACACTGCCACTGTGGTCAGTGTGGATGCCGTGATCGCCATCGAGACTTCGCTGGCGCCTTTTTTCGCCGCTTCCATCGGCGCCATGCCTTGTTCTTTGTAGCGGGAGATGTTTTCCAGCACCACAATGGCATTGTCGACCAACATGCCGATGGCCAACGCAATGCCGCCGAGGCTCATAATATTGAGGCTGATGTCCTGGTTATACATCAGGTTAAAAGTAGCAATCACCGACAACGGAATGGAGATGGAGATCACCAGCGTGCTCCAGACGTTGCGCAAAAACAGATAAATCACCAGCATCGCCAGCAAACCGCCCTGCCAGGCGGAAGATTTCACTTCAGCAATCGCATCGCTGATAAAAGTCGACTGGTCATAAACCAGCGTCAGCTCATAGCCGGAAGGCAGATTTTTTTTCAGTTCATCCAGTCGCGCCAACAACATCTTCGCCACCTGAACTGTGTTGGCATCGCCTTCTTTGTAAATGGCGATTTCGATGGCTTCTTTACCGTTTACATAGGTGATGCTCTGGCGGTCAACATAAGCGTCGCGCACTTCAGCAATATCTGACAACCGCACATGATTGCCACCGACGGTTGCGATATACAGATTGCGCATTTCGTCCAGCGTGCTGAACTGATTGATGGTGCGAACCAGGTAGTCATGTGCAGCGGTTTCCAGCCGCCCCCCCGCCTGATTAATGTTTTGCTCGGTCAACCGGGCATTCACCGTTTTGATATCCAGTTTCAGTTGAGACAGCTTTTCGTTGTCGACCAACACCTGAATTTCCTGGGTCAGGCCACCGTCAGGCCGCACAGCTGCGACACCGGTCAACGATTCCAGTTTGCGGCGCAAATCCTCGTCAGCATAAGTACGCAGCGCAACCTGCTGCTGAGAAGTTAAACCTTGTGGCGCATCGCTGCGGGTCAGTGCCAACCGGACAATAGGGTCCAGATTCGGGTTAAAGCGCAGTAATAATGGCTTTTTGACGTCCAGCGGCAGGAACAGCACATCCAGCTTTTCCCGCACATCCAGCCCGGCGAGGTCCATGTCTGTCCCCCACTCAAATTCCATAATCACATCGGAGCGGCCAGCTCGCGACACCGATTCAACTTTGCGGATGCCTTTGACAATACCAACACTTTCTTCAATAGGTTTGCTGACCAGTTGCTCAACTTCCGCAGGTGCGGCGCCTGTGTATTCGGTGCGGATTGTCAGTGTCGGATAAGACAAATCCGGCAGTAAGTTAACGGCCAGGCGCGACATGGCGACCAGACCAAACAGCATAATCCCCAGTGTAAACATCCAAATAGTGACCGGACGGGCCACTGCGACATTGACCAGTTTCATGTTTGCGTTCCTGTTTTCATTGTTATGGCAAGGCGGGGGCATCGCCCCCGCTGACTGGGGATCAGCTGTTGCTGGTCACTACAGTGACAGTGCTGTCGTCTTTGAGGCTGGCCTGGCCGGCGGTGACCACTTCTTCACCTTCAGCCACGCCATCAATCACTTCGATGTAGGTATCGGTTTCATAACCGGTTTTCACTGCTTTTCGCAGTACTTTGCCGTCTTTGACAATAAAAACACTGCTGCTGTTGTCCATCGCCAGCACCGCACGTTTAGGCACCAGCAAGGCGTCAGACTTGGTGTCGTATTGCAGCTCTACCTGTGCGAACATACCGGCTTTTAATGATAAATCGTCATTTTGCACACCAATTGTGACGCGCGCCGTGCCAGTCGTTGCGTCTACCACTGGCGAGATACGGATGATCCGTGCCTGTAACTGCGGCATGCCGGCGAAATTCAGGTAAGCAGTCTGGCCGACTTTGGCCCGGCTCAGCTGATGCTCAGGCAGGTTGATGACAGCTTCCAGATACTGCTGTGACACCACGTGAAACAGCGCTTTGGAAGAGAATTCGGTGATCAACTGGCCCACTTTGGCATAACGACGGGCTATCACACCGCTGATTGGCGCAATAATTTTTGTATCACGCAGCGCCAGCTCCTGCATCCGCACGGATGCGTCCAGCGATTCAACCTGCCATTTCAGCTTGTCGTATACATCTGTACTGACCAGTTTGCGCTGATGCATTTTTTCGACACGTTCCAGCTCACTTTTGAGCTGCCCTAAATCGGCTTTGCCTTTGGCCAGTGCCAGCTGTTGCCGCTCAGTATCCAGGGTTGCCAGCACCTGACCCGCTTCAACGTGGTCACCTTCTTCAACCAGTAAGGTTTGCACTATGCCGGTTGCTTTACTGTTTACTTCAGCGTCGGCTTTGGCTTCTAAAGTGGTTGTCGTGCGGTAGGTGCTACTGATTTCACCGCGGCTGACTTTCGCCGCCTCCACCGGAATGCTGACCACCAAATCCTTCTTTTCAGTGTCCGGGCTGCTGTTGGCTTGCTCGCAGCCGGTCAATAACAACGTTGAACTTAACAGAACCAACGCTATTGCTTTGGACAGTTCAGTTTTTTTGCTCATGATAAATTCCTTGCCTGGTGGTCGTTTTTAAACTGATATCGCCAGCTATAGCAGATGCTGTGCCATCTCGATTAACAGTCATTTTATGCTTTAAAATCATCAAGATATACAATCACACCCGTGAGCAGTTGCAACAAGATGTTTCAAAGGTTTCGCTAAATTCGCTATTTATTAGCGATTTACCTCAACACCCTTTTGCGACTAATCACATTTTTCTGCGATTTCGCTGTCTGTACCCGCCTTGCAAAGGCTCTTATACTGCCGGCCGCGCCTTCTGGTCTGTCCAGAGCAAATATTCTAATTTCAATCACAGAGTTTGTTGTCCTGATGAAAAAATCCAGTCTCTCGCTGGCGGTGTTTGCCGCCTGTTTCAGCCAGTTGAGTCTCGCTGAAGGTTATAAGTTATTCGAACAATCGGTCAGTGCTATGGGCAATGCCTATGCTGGCCGTGGTGCCCAAATCACCGATGCAACGCTGGTGCACTCAAACCCTGCCGCGCTGACCCAGTTAAACGATGCACAATTGTCTGGTGGCCTGAACCTGATCCATGCAGAAACCGACTACAGCCAGGTCGCCGCGACCAGCGCCAACGGCGCTCCGGTATTAGGTCGCAGCAACGGCAAAAATAGTTTGAATGAAATCGTACCCTTTGTTTTTTACAGCAATAAGGTCAACGACAAACTGAGCCTTGGCGGCGGGTTTTACGTACCGTTCGGGCTCTCGGGTGACTACAGCGACGACTGGGCCGGCCGTTATTTTGCCGATGAAACAGAAGTTCAGGTTCTTGCACTGAGCGCTGTGGCCGCTTACCAGCTCAGCGACAACTGGTCTGCCGGCCTTGGTATCAGTGTCAACCGGGCAGAAGGAACCTTGTCCAAATTTAAAGATCACAACGGCCTGTGTGAACTGGGGACCGGCATCAATCAGCTGTACCGGGCCGATGTTTACAACCCGTTGGTGTGCGCCAGCCATTACTCGGTCTCAGGTGACGACTTTGCAGTTGGCTATAGCCTGGGGCTGCATGGGCAACTGAGTGCAGAGACCAAGATTGCGCTGGTTTATCACAGTGCTGTGCGATTCCGTCTGACCGGTAATTCAGAAATTACCAACACGCCGATACTGGGCGCTCAGGTCGCAGGCAATAGTAACTTTATCGTGGTGGCGCCAACCTTACCGGCGATCAGCAAAGCGACCGGCAAACTGGCGCTGAACCCAAACCTGACCGAAGCCAGTCAATTGGCACTGACGACGCCTGCCAGTATGGCACTGAGCCTCGATCAACAAATCAATCGTCAATGGTCGTGGCAAGCCACGGTCAGCTGGACGGGCTGGAGCGATTTTCGTTCCATCGACATTGTCAGTGCCAGTGCGACGCCTTCGATTTCCCTGTCAACTCAGCAGCCTCAAAATCTGAACCAGCCGGGCTACATCGGCTACATTCCGGAGTATTGGCGAGACAGCTGGTCAGCCGCTCTGGGCCTGAGCTGGCAACAACAGACAAACCGGATGCTCAAAGCCGGAGTCGCCTTTGATGGCAATCCGATTGATCAGTCGCACCGTACCGCCCGGGTGCCGACGTCAGACCGCAGCTGGCTGACGCTGGGTATGAATCAACAACTGACGGCCCAGTGGAGCCTCGACATCGCGGCGGGCTGGATGTGGATGGACAACCTCAACATCAACGAACGAGAATACAATGTGCAGGATATTGCTTTGTATAAATCAGGCATCCGGGGTCATTTCGATAACAGTGCCTGGCTGCTGGCGCTCCAGCTGAATTATCGCTATTGATTTTTTCATCGCTGTTTGCCAATAAACAAAGCCCCTGCCGGGGCTTTGTTTATTTACCGCTTTATCAGGCTCAGTGTTTACTGATCTCAAGCTCGCCTGAGACCGTCGACATTTCAATCTTGCCTGCCGCATTGCCGGTGCTGAACTCCAACTGGCGCCTCGGGCCATATTTGTCACGCTTGGCTTTATCGCTGGTAAGGCTGTTATCGATATCGCCGCCAGCGCTGGCTTCCAGTTCAAAGCGCGCACTGACATCCGCGTCCAATGACAAACGACTGGCACCACTGACGCTGCTGGCAGAGACTTTAGGCGTTTTGCTGTTTTTCAGCACCGCACGGATCTCGCCGTTGACGCTGGAAAACTCCAGCCGTTCAGTGCCGTTGAGCTCCAGTCGCCCTTCGCCATTGACCACCGAGAGTTCGACTTCTTTCGCGCTGCTGTTGATGCGGATCTCTCCATTCACAGACTCCACATCCAACGTGCCGGATGACCCCTCGTCGACAATGCGGCCGTTGACGGTATTGAGATCTAACCTGCCGGCGTTTTGCTTGCTTTCAATCTCGCCGTTGACAGTTTCCAGCTCAATGTCGCCTTTAAGCTTTTCAGCTTTGATCTGACCGTTCACCGTATTGAGTTTGCTGCCGCCCTCAACCCCTTTGGCCGACACGTTGGCGTTGACGCCGCGAAACGACAGCTCACTGCCAACCGGGACTTCAATGTCCAGATCTGACCCTTCTTTGTCGCCGCCCCAACCGCTGGAAATGCTGCGGGGCATCTTGACCACAAAGCGGGTGACGCCCTTTTCAGAAGTCAGTTCGTACCCTTCGGCTTTTTCATCAAGCCGGCCTTTGACCGAAAAAGTCCCGCCTTGCACCGCAACAATACGCACGTCCCCGCGCATATTCTCAATCTCAATCCGCTCCGACGGACTGACTTTGCGACTTTCGTTGATGCTGTCACCCGCGGCGAGTGCAGGTAACTGCCACAGCGCCAGCAGCAAAGCTGTTATTTTCAGTGGTTGTGTTCTCATAAAAACTCCTAAGTCAGTTCGCTGGTTTGTACCAGTTTGGCAATGTAGCTAAGTTGTTGTTGCTGAATACGTTGTAGCTGATGGATCAGCTTTTGATCGTCCGGTTGATAATGAAGCGCCAGTTCAATTTGTTGCTGCGCGTTTTGCCAGATTTTCAGCTGCCGGGTCCAGTCCGCAAAACCTGTCGGGACCTGCTGTAAACCTTTCAGTTGACGTTTTTGCTCCGCGATCAGTTGCTGTTGCAACTGGCTGCTGATCTGCCACAACGGCTGCTGTGCGGCTTCAACACTGGTATTCTGACTGACGATGTCAATAGGCACAGGCTGTTCAGTCACCGGCCAAAACCAGAATGTCAGCACAGCAGCAGCGGCTGCGCTGAGCCAGACAGGCGCCAGGCGTCGCTGCGGCATTGTGGATACCGGCGCTTCGCTGTTGTGCTGCGGCGGTAATATCAGTTGTTTTTCGATTTCCGGCCATAAATCACGCTGCGGTGCTAGTTCCCGTGGCAACGCGGCAATCAAATCATCCAGTTGCTGCTCAGTTTTCATCTAACCAACTCCGTAACAATTGTCGGGCCCGGTGGTATTGGGCTTTACTGCTGCCTTCGGCAATATCGAGCATTTGGGCAATTTCATTGTGCTGATAACCTTCCAGCGCAAAGAGCACAAAAACAGCCCTGGCCTGTGCCGGTAAGCGGATAATGGCTTGTTCCAGCTCTGGCATCTCTTCAGGGATCAGATATCCCTGCTCTTCTGGCTCCACATCAGACACCAGCCGCATCATTTTGTTTTTACGCCATAAATCGACTGCGGTTCTACTGCTGATGCTGTGCAGCCAGGTGGAAAAACTACTGTCGCCACGAAAACCGGGCAGTTGCTGCCACGCACGAACAAAAGCCTCCTGGGTGGCATCTTCCGCCTGCCCACGGTCGGCCAGCAGCCGCAGGCAAATTGCATAAACCCGCCCTTTAAATTGATGATACAACTGATAAAAAGCCTGTTGATCACCTTTTTTCGCCTGATTCACCCAGGTTTCCACCTGTTGTTGCATCTAAATCCAATATCCGCGACGAGTAAATGTGTCAGTGTAGTCGAACAGGCTTTGCCAATGGTTTAAATCAAAAGCAACTTTGACTGATTATTTTTGGCAGATAAAAAAACTGCAGGAGCAGTTTTTAACAACGCACAGCGTTGGCCCAAGGGT
>CBINNO010000112.1:0-11984 GCA_966252055.1 uncultured Rheinheimera sp.
CCAATTTCGGCGCCGGCGCGGGTCATAAAGGCCAAATCCGATTCACGTACCAGCGAAGAACCGGCCACGTTACAGATGGTCAGGCTGCCCAAATAACCAGCTTCTTTCGCCAGACGCAGCGCAGCTAAGGTATCAGCGGTTTCACCAGACTGGGAAATGCTGACCAGCAACGAACCTGGCTGGACAAAAGATTTGCGGTAACGGAATTCAGAAGCGATTTCGACGTTACAGGAAATGCCGCCTAAAGATTCCAGCCAGTAACGCGCCACCATGCCCGAGTGGTAAGAAGTACCGCAGGCGACGATTTGAATATGCTTCACTTTTTTGAACAGCTCTGCCGCGCCGTTACCAAAGGTTTCGTCCAGCACTGAATCAGTGCCAAGGCGCCCTTCCAGCGTATTCATGATGGCATGCGGCTGTTCGTAGATTTCTTTGAGCATAAAGTGGCGATATTGGCCTTTGTCACCGGCGTCATAGCTGACGTTTGATTCAGTGACAGCACGCTCAACTTTGTTGCCATTTTTGTCATAGACAGTGACGTCGTGGCGGGTAATTTCAGCCACGTCGCCTTCTTCTAAAAACATAAAACGACGGGTCACTGGTAACAGCGCCAGTTGGTCGGACGCGATAAAGTTTTCGCCGATGCCAAAACCAATCACCAGCGGGCTGCCTGAGCGCGCGACGACTAAATGCGACGGGTCGGTTTTGTCCATCAGCACAGTGCCATAAGCGCCGCTGAATTGTTTCACCGCGTTTTGTACTGCTTTTAATAAAGAACCGGCGGTTTTGAATTCTTCTTCAACCAGATGCGCGATGACTTCAGTGTCGGTGTCAGAATTAAACACGTAGCCTTTGCTTTTCAGCATTTCACGCAGCGGGCCGTGATTTTCGATGATGCCGTTATGCACGACGGAGATTTTGTCGGACACATGCGGGTGCGCGTTACGCTCAGAAGGTTCGCCGTGCGTCGCCCAACGGGTGTGTGCGATACCAGTGCCACCTGGGGTTGGCGTTAATTTGACCGCGTCAGACAACTCTTTGACTTTGCCTAACCGGCGGATGCGCTGCAGCTCACCCGTTGGGCCAACCACTGCCACACCGGCCGAGTCATAACCGCGATATTCCAGCCGGCGCAGGCCTTCAACCAGAATGTCCACCACATCACGCTGCGCGACCGCGCCTACTATTCCACACATAAAAACTCCGTTGTCGTTTATTCGTTGTTGGCAGGGGCGCAAATCACGCGGACACCCTGTTGTTCTATTTGCCTTTTTGCCGTGTCGGGTAACTTGTCGTCTGTTACCAGGATTTTTATCGACGTCCACGGCAGTTCGAGATTATGAATTTTGCGGCCGATTTTGTCGGATTCGACCATCACCACCACTTCGCGCGCCACTTCTGCCATCACCCGGCTTAAGCTGGTCAGTTCGTTGAAGGTGGTGGTGCCGCGTTGTAAATCGATGCCATCGGCGCCGATAAACAGCTGGTCAAAATCGTAGGCCCTGAGCACCTGTTCCGCCAGCTGGCCCTGAAAGGATTCCGACTGGGCGTCCCAGCTGCCGCCGGTCATTAATAATTTGGGTTCGTGCTCGAGCTCGCGCAGGCTGTTGGCGATAAACAGCGAGTTGGTCATCACCACCAACCCTTGTTTGGCAGAAAGCTCCGGCAGCAACGCAGCGGTGGTGCTGCCGCTGTCGAGAATAATGCGGTAGTGGTCTTTAATCAGCCCGGCGGCCGCTTTGGCCAGCGCCTGTTTGCGCTCAGAAATGGCAGCCGGCGCGTTGTCGCTGATCAGTTCATGCGGGATTTGCACAGCGCCGCCGTAACGGCGCAGCAGCAGGCCATTGTCTTCCAGCGCGGTTAAATCCTTGCGAATGGTCACTTCAGAGGTGTCAAAGCGCGCGGCCAGATCATCGACACTGACTTCGCCCTGACTGGCCAGTAAATCCAGAATGGCGCGCCGTCTTTGTTGCGTGTTGCGTTTATTCATCAGGACTCAATAAGGATTTAGCTTAAGTTTCGTTTCGAAATATAAAAAGCATTTTTGAAACGACATTATTTAAAAACGAAAGTTATTCTATCTACTCGAAATATAAATGCAACTGTTAATCCGGCCTGTGCATCACCGGGAACAACAAGCGGTAGCTCAGCCCCTGACCCGCTTCACTGCGGACCTGAATGCTGCCCTGTAGTTCGACCGTCACCAGATTGTAGACAATATGGCTGCCCAGCCCACTGAACCCCTGATGCCTTTTGGTGGTGAAAAACGGCTCAAACAGGCGCGCCAGCTGTTCTGCCGGCATGCCCTGACCATTGTCCTGATACTGCAGCTGCAGCTGGCTGCCCTGACGACTGAGCTGCAATGCGATACGTCTGTCCTGCTGCTGCGGTAAAAACGCGTGCTGCAGCGAGTTCATCACCAGATGCGTCAAAATCTGCGACAAAATGCCGGCATCGGCAAACAGCACCAGGCCAGGCTGTGCCTCGACCTGCAACTGGCAACCCGCTTTGTTCAGTTCTGGTTGCAGCGCTCTGACCACTTCGGCCACATAGCTGGACAACTCCAGCTCGCGGATATTGATGGCTGTGCGGTCAACCGCCACTTGTTTAAAGCTTTGCACCAAGCTGGCAGCCCGCTGCGTGTTGTCGACCAGCATCTGGCAGGTCGCACCCGACGTTTCCAGATAAGTCTGAAAACGCTGTACGGTCAGCTGTTTTTGCTGCTGCAACAAGGTCAGTTCGGCCAGTTCATGCTGCAAATGCGTGGCGGCAGTGACACAAATACCCAGCGGGGTATTGATTTCATGCGCCACGCCGGCCACCAGCCCGCCCAGTGAGGCCATTTTTTCCTGCATCACCAGTTGCTGACGGGTTTGCTGCAGACGCTGCACCACGTTGGCGTTTGCCACCGCAATGGCAATAGTGCTGCAAAGCGTGCGCAACAAGCTGAGCTGTTCCGGCGCAAAAGCGGCCTGGGCCGGGCTTTGTACCGACAGGCAACCCACCTGTTCTCCTTTGACCACCAGCGGAAAATACAGCACAGACTGCATCGGCGCGCCCACCAAAGGTGTAGGTAACTCTTTCAGATAATTCAGAAAATCCTGCCGGGTTTGAGTTTGAACTTCGCGCTGGCCGTTAAAACAAACCGCGGCCAGATTGGTTTCTTGCGCCAGCACCAGTTCAAATGCCGGCATCAGCTTGCCATTTTCCAGCCAGTGGCTGAATTCCAGCACCTGATGTTCAGGGCGGTAAATGCCAATCGCCAGCACGTGCACGTCCATCAAATCACGTAAATTACGGTGCAATAACCAGATGATTTCCTGCAACTCAAGAGAAGCCGTGATCTGCCGCGACACCGTTTGCAGCAGTGACATATCGCGGTAGGAATTGCTGAGCGCCAGATGCTGACTTTTCAGCTCGCTGGTGCGGCTGTCGACCACTTTTTCCAGCCAGAGCCGGCTTTTACGTTCGTGTCGCAGCCGGTCTTGCATAAAAAACCAGAAAGCGCTCAAGACAAATAACACCGCAAACAATTTGAACCACCAGGTCAGCCACCAGGGCGGCAGCACGTCAATGCGGATCTGACTGCTTTGCTGACTCGTCCAGGACTGGCCTGGCAGGCGGGCGACCACTTCAAAAGTATAACGACCCGGCGCCAGCCGGGTGTATGTCGCCACCGGTCTGTCGGCGTCGGTTTCCAGCCAGTCGCGGTCAAAACCATGCAGTCGGTAACGATATTGCACACTTTGCGGCGCGACAAAATCCAGCGCTGAAAAATGCAGGCTGAACATGTCCTGTTCGTACTGCAGCCGGATTTGTTCAGCAAAACCAATGGCTTTTTGCAAAATGCCCTGCCCGTCGGCTGGCGTCACCTCAACCGGGCGGTTAAACAGGCTCAGCCCCGTCAGGCGCACCGGTAGAGGTCGCTGCTGACGCAGCGCTGCCGAATCCTGATAGATGTCGAGCCCTTGGCTGCCGCCGCGATAAATGCGTCCTTGCGGGTCGATATACCAGGCGCCAATCCAGGTGGTGCTCTGAAAACCTTGGCTTTCACTGAGCTGTACCACCCCACCCGGCTGCAGCAACTGGCGATACAACAGCAGAAACTGCGGCGCCTGCTGCAGGTATTTATCCTGCTCGCCGGCATTCAGATACGCCTGAAAGCCACGGACCCGCCCTTGCGGCTCCCACAGCACCCGGTGGTTGATATTGCCGGCGCGGACCCACAGTTCGTTACCCTCCGGATAAATCAGCTGGATGCCGTTAAAGCGCAAGCCCACCTCATCACCGGCCTGCCAGCTCTGCAGCTGTCCGCTTTGTTTATCCAGCCGCAACAAGCCCTGATCTGCCAACCCGACCCACAGCTGATTGTGCTGGTCGGAATTCATGATGGAGACCGTCGCGTTGGCCAGCGTGACACCACCATGCACCGGCTGCGAAAAGCGTTTGATTTGACCATCCTGCAATAAAAACAGACCATCGCCCCGGCTGCCAATCCACAACAAACCTTGCTGGTCCAGATGCAGATTACCAATGTGCGGCTGCGTGCCGTCTTTGATCCGCACCAGCTCTGCCTGGGCTGTGGCCGGATCAAATCGCAACAAACCGGCGTCGGTGCCCAGATAAACCTTGCCGTCCGCCAGTTCGACTGCCTGGCGGATCAGCGTCGGCTGGCGCTCCAGCGTGACCACATCAGGCACGGGCCAGCGCTTCAACTGATTCGCTGCGGTGTCCAGCAAAGCCAGCCCCCCATCGCGATTAGCCAGCCAGAATTGCTGCGCCTTGCCCGGCGAGATGCCAAACACGTCACCATGGGTCAGCCAGCGAACGGGTTCCACCGGAATATTGCGCACCTGCTGCGCTCTGGCCGACAAACCAAAGACCCCAACCGGCGAATTCATCCACAAGGTTTGTTGCTGATCCAGCAGCAAAGCCGTCAGATTGTTGCTTTGCAGCTGATAACCGACCATCGGGTTTGCGCTGAATCTTTGCCAGCGCTGCGCACCGGCCGGCAGGTACCACAAACCTTTATCGTAGCTGCTGACCCACAATCCTTGTTGTGCATCAAATTGCAGGTCTGTTAACAGACCTTGTCGCAAAGCCGCCGGTTGCGCCTCTGTCGCCCGCAGCTGATTGGCGGCGCTGTCATACTGATACAGGCCGCCGCCATAACTGGTCAGCCAGATTTGGCCTTGCGCGTCCGCCTGCACCGTGGTGACAGACGCGGCAGTCAGCGCTGAATTGTGCCGGCTGAACAATTGCCACTGGCCCTCTGCCGGATGCCAGCGAATGGCGCCGCCTTTGGGTTCGCTGCGGTTGCGCAGCGGCGCCACGCCGGTGCCAATCCACAGATAACCCGCATCATCGCGAAACAAAGTATTGATATACAGGCTGTCCAGCTCATTGGCAGACAACGGCAAGCTCACCGTTTGCAAGCGGGCCGCTGTCACGTCCCATTTCAGCAGGCCACCGCCGTAAGTGCCCACCCACAGCTCGCCCTGTTTGTCCTGATACAGTGCAGAAATTTCGACTTGCTGTTGCGCGCCCGGTAACGCCGGCAGCGGTACCTGGCTGAACTGTTCAGTGGCGGGGTTAAAACGGTTCAGGCCGCCATAGCGGGTGCCAATCCACAGCAAGCCCTGACGGTCAATCAACAGGCTGGTCACCCAATCGGACGACAATGCATTGGTCTGGTTCGGATCAGCCTGAAAGGTGCGGATTTGTTTGCCGTCAAAGCGGATCAAGCCATGCTGGGTGCCCAGCCACAAATACCCTTGGGGGTCTTGCGCCAGCGCAGTCGACTGCGACAGGCGGGGGAAAGTCCGGCTCAGCTGAATAAAACGGCTGTACACTTCGGCCGCATCAGCGCCGGTTTCAGCGCCGCTATTTGCGCCGGCATCCGCCGCCAGCAAGGGCCGCGACATCAACAGCAACGCTATCAAAGGCAAAAAGGCCAGGCAGTAAATCCGCCATTTCTGCATCGCATCTACCTGATTTGAAGTCTGTGAGAGCACAGGATGCCGCCGGCTGACGGGCCACCCCTTTGCTGTACAGACCCAGTATTGATGCTTTTAACAGCAACTGCAATAAAGGCTTTGGCTTCAATGGATTTGTACCGACCACCAGGTGCTGACCAGCATCAGCAGCAACCAGCACAACACCAAAATCATCATGCGCGGATCCGGTCGCCGGTACACCCAATAATCCAGTGCAAATACCAACAGCGCCGGCCAGATGACCCACAAGCTTAACGCCAGCATCAGGCTTCTCCATGCTCACTCAACAGAACTTCAAAATAAATTAAATGAGAATTATTTGCAATTGAGAATTATTCGCGCTATGGTAGTCAGCGTCAGGATGACACACCGATACTTGCCCGGTGTGCGGAAGGATCCGGCTCCACGGTAGTCCCAGTCTCTGATTGGGTGTTTGCTGTTCTGCAGTGACTTTCAGGGGGATGTTTGCGCCATCCCCCTCTTTTTTTGCAGTTCAGGCGCTGTTGTCGCTTTGTTGCAACAGCAGAGTCAGCAAGCGGCTGGTCAGTTCAAATTCGACCTGCTGGCGCTCAACAAGCGGCCGGCCGGCAGCATCTGCATACAAAAGGGCAAACAGTCTTTTATCCAGCCGCACCGGAGCGACAAAACAATCGCCGTCATAAGGCAGAAACTGTTGCAGGCTGCCAAGCTCAGTCGCGCTGCGCTGCTTTTTATGCCAGCACATCTGGTCCTGCCTGAGCAGCTCATACACCACTTCGCCTTTACGCAGCTGGTCTAATGCAATCACCGCCTGCTGACGCCACAGCTGCGTGTCACGCCCGGCGACATAACTGGCGGTAAAACTCTTGTGCTGATAATCCATCAGCAACAACGCCACCCGTGGCAGCGCCGCACCCTCCTGCAGACAAATCACCGTCGCATGCAGCAGTTTCGACAGACTGTCGCCCACTTTATGCAGCTTCAGCAGTGTATTGAGCTGGTTGCTGAACTCGTAACCAGAGCTTTCCTGCGGCTGGCTTTGCGCCAGAATTTGCTGACGGGTCGGCAGCAGCGGCACCAGACTTTCGGCATTGTACTGATTGGCGATCAGCGCCGCTTCTTCGGCCATCAGCAACACCTGTTGCTGGGTGTCGGCCAAAGGCAGCTGGCACAAACGCGCCAGTTCGCTGCAGTTTTGCAGCATTTTTTCTGACTGCAGCCCATCTGCCAGATGCTGACTGATGCTGTCTGCCAGTTGCACCAGCTGCCCGACAGCGCCGGGCGTGCCGGTCTGCTGCAGCGCTTCCAACACATAGTCGCCGAGCTTCCATTCCTTCATCAGCTCACGGTTCAGGCTGTCGATGCCCGTGCCCAGATGTTTCATCGCAATGGCATGACTGTCCTGTGGAAACTGCAGCGCTTCGGCGACAAAAGCTTCGGCCGCCGGTTCGCCGGTCGCCAGCAGCGCCAGCTCCGCGACATGACGCAGCAAGGCGGCGATAAACAGCTGCTCTTTGCGGCCGGCATCAGCGCGCGGCACCATGGCCCGGGCCTGTACGGCGGCATGAAAAGCCCGGCTCAGCTGTTCGAGCAACAACTGACGCGGTTTGCCCTGCAGAAAACTGTCGATCAGGCTGCTGGCCAGCGTGATGTTTTTCACTTCCAGAAAACCAACCTGCACGATGGCGCGTGACACCGTCTGAATAGGTTTACCTGAACGGTTGTAATGCACCGAGTTGGCCACCCGCAGCACGCGCGCGGTCAGACTGGCGTCGCGCAGCACCATGCGGGCCAGCCCCTCGGCATTGCTGTCGCTGTGTTCATCCAGCAAACAAATCTGCCGGACCACCATATCCAGTGCCGGCAACTGATGTTGCTGGATCAATTTCAGCCAGGCCTGCAGGCCCCGCGGTGTACTCATAGTTTTTTTCAGGTTTGAACTGCTGCTTCAGTGTAGCCTTGCCGCTGCCTCAGCGGCAGTGCGCAGACAGGAACAGTCAGAAAAAAGCCCGCCGCAACTTGCGGTTGCGACAGGCTTATCGAAGACAAACACGGCCGTTTTGCTCAATGCTTGGCGTTGTCCTGCACCAGCACCCAAGGAGAAACCACCACAGCCCACAATTCGGTATTGTGCTGATACCAGTGCTGCGCTTGCACATCTGCCACCTGGCCAAGCTGGCCCGCCTGCAGCCAGCTGGCGACCTGGGTTTTATCGTCGGTTGCGACCGCATAAGCCACTTCGACCAGATCCAACCCCGCCGAAACTTCAATCACAGCGCCGGCCGCATAAAACTTCTGCAGTTCATGCCAGTTGATCCGGGCCGTCTCGCCGGTCAGTTTTGCCTTCAGTACCGCAGGCTCCACACTCAAATTTTCATCCATATCCGTTCTCAGTATTCAGACCGCGGATTTACTCCGTCTCGTCCCCTTGCTCCGACACTTGTGCCGCACTTAATTCATGTTTTTTCAGCAGTTTATGAAAATCTGTTCTGTTGCGTCCGGCCAGCTCAGCCGCCCGGGTTACATTGCCTTCCGCCATTTTCAGCACCCTAATCAGATACTGACGCTCAAATTGATCACGTGCTTCGCTGAGCGTCGGCCAGAAACTGCGGTTTTGCTCCAGCGCCTGACTGACCAGCGCCAGACTGACCACCGGGCTGCTGGTCAGCGCCACACACTGTTCAACCACGTTGACCAGCTGACGGACATTACCCGGCCATTGCGCCGTCACCAGCGCCTGCATAGCATCTTCTGAAAAACGATTGACCTGCACGCCATGGCGCTCGGCACTTTGTTGCAACACATGACGGGCCAGCAGCGGAATATCTTCGGCCCGATCGCGCAGGCTTGGCAGCTGCAGGTTCACCACATTGAGGCGGTAGTACAGATCCTCGCGGAAACTTTGTTCCTGCATCGCCTGTTTTAAATCACGATGGGTTGCGGAGATGATCCGTACATCAATCGGGATCGATTTGGCGCTGCCGACCGGCCGGATCTGCCGCTCCTGCAACGCGCGCAACAGCTTGACCTGCAGCGGCAAAGGCATGTCGCCAATTTCGTCGAGAAACAAAGTGCCGCCGTCGGCCTCGCGGAACAGGCCGCTGTGCTCAGTCACCGCGCCGGTAAACGCGCCTTTGGCATGACCAAACAGTTCAGATTCCAGCAGATGTTCCGGCAAAGCGCCGCAGTTGATGGCTACAAAAGGCCGGCGCGCCCTTGGGCTCGCTTTGTGGATCGCATTGGCCAGCAGCTCTTTACCAGTCCCGCTGGCCCCGGTGATCAGCACGCTGACATCCCGCTGCGCCACCCGGTATGCCTGCTCCAGCACATCTTCCATCGCTTTGCTGCGGGTGACGATGGCCTGACGCCATTCATCTTTGCTCGGCACATGCGACTGGTGCACCGCTTTTTGCAAAATGTCACGCAGCTCTGCATTGTTGAGGGGTTTGGTCAGGAAACCAAAGACCCCACGCTGCGTCGCCGCCACCGCTTCGGGAATAGAACCGTGTGCTGTCATCAGCACCACAGGCAAACCTGGACTGCGTTTGGCGATTTCATCAAACAACGCCATGCCATCCAGCCCCGGCATCCGCAAATCACTGAGCACCACATCGACCGGTTGCTTGGCCAGCAAGGTCAGCGCGGTCTCCGCGCAATCGGCCGAAATCACCTGATAACCTTCGCCTTCGAGGCGCAGCGTCATCAGCCGCAGCAAACTGGGATCATCATCCACCAGCAGCAGGCGGGCGTTATTGCCAGTATTGGAGCCTGCCATCTTAGCCTCCACCGGATTGATTTAACTTGGCTTCGATTTGGGTCAGCGCTTCGATTTTTTTCTGCAGATCGGCATTTTGCTTCTGCAGCCGCTCTAGATTGTCCTGCTGTTGACCGTTGAGCCGGCCCAGCGCTTTGACTGCCGATTCAGACTCCAGCAGCTTCTGGTTGTAGGCGTAATCCCAGCGCAGCAAATCAGCGAGGCCAGCCGGCAGCCGGCTTAACTGTTCACTGAGCTGATTCTGCGCACGAAAACGCACCGGATAGGGCGTGTCAGGGTGGATGCGCAACAGCATACCTTTGAGTTCATCGACCGGCGTTTTCAGCAAGGCCTTGCTGGCCGCGTCCCGCTCAGCGCTGCTCATCTGCAGCACTTCATTTCGGTACTGCAGCCAGGCGTTCAAAGTCGCCGCATCATCCTGTACCGCCAGCTGTGGTTTGCTCGGCTCAGGCTGCTCTGGTGGCAATTCCACGACTTTTTGCGGTTCAGGTTTGGGCTGCACTATCACAGGTAATGGCGCCGGAACGCCCTGACATCCTGCCAGCACCAGGCCAAAACCGAGCAGGCACCACTTTTTCATACTTGTTCCTCAACCAAAGGTAAACGGACCCGGATACAGACGTCGGCATAAGGCACGTCGACAATTTCTGCCATCCCGCCGAGCAAACGCGCGCAATCGGACACAATTGACAAGCCGAGCCCCGAACTTTGCACCGAGTCAAAGCGCGGGGTTTTGCCGCGGGTAAAAGGCTCAAACAACTTGGCCCGCAACTCGGCCGGGATGGGTGTACCGTTGTTGGCCACATCCAGTATCATAAATTTCTCGTGCTGGCGCAGCACCACCCAGACCGGGCTGCCCTCGCCGCCATAAGCCTGCGCATTATTGATCAGATTATCCAGAATACGCCGGAATAACATGGCGTCGGTATAAATTCGGCTTAACTGACAGTCCAGTTGGATAAACTGCTGACGCTGTTGCAATGACAAGGCGTGGTCGGCAAAACAAGCCTCCAGCAGTTGCTGACTGTCATGCCAGTCAAATTCCGGTTTGGCCTGCTGCAACAACCGGTTGTAATCCAGCAGTTGTTCAGTCAGCTGGCTGAGCCGATCGGCACTGCCATTTAACAAAGTGACCACTTCCATTTGCGGGGCATTCAGCGGCCCCACCAATTGTTCACTGAGTAAAGCACAGCCTTCGCGGATACTGGACAGTGGCGTTTTCAGTTCATGCGAGGCATGGCGCAGCAAAATCAGCCGCAAGGCTTCCAACTGCTGCAAACGTGACGCCAGCCAGCGCAGTTGCTCGCCCAGTTCAATCAGCTCCCGTGGGCCCTGCACTTTGTCATGCGGGAAGTGATGGCTGGCCTGACCGACAGCGCGGATCATGGTTTCCAGCTGTTTGATCGGTGAGGTGATCCGCGCCTGCGCCCAGAGCACCAGCAATAAAGTAAGCAGCACCAGCGCAACGGATTGCCAGGCCAGCTGATTTTGCGCGTCGACGACAAAACTCTGCTGGGTCTGCAGCCGCTGTTCCAGCCGTTGCCAGATTTGTTCGGTCAGTTGTTGTTGCTGCTGACGCAGGCTTTGTAAGGTCGGCGACAACTCTTCGCTGCTGGCATGCTCAAATCCCTGCAACAACCGGATGACCTGCTCGGCCTGGGCCTGACACAGCAGCGGCGCGTCCAGATCCAAACAAACCTGCTGTAACATTTGCTGATAATTTTGCAGATGGCTGTTGGCCAGCCGGCTTAAAGATTCGGTGCGCAGAATACCGAACTGACGAACCGCCCGTTCGATATCCACCACCAGATTCTGCATATTCTCCGCCCGCTTGACGCTGTCGACAGAAGACTCGGCTTCTGCCACAGCAAAACGGCTGACATCCGACAAGGCGCTGTTACTTTGCCACAGCAGTACCGCCAGCGGGATCAAGGCCAGAAAGAAACTCAGCAGGATAAATTGCCGTAATGAAGCAGGCTGGATCGGACTTCGCATGCCTGAGGCTCCGTTTCCACAAATGCCCGGCTTGGGGCGAATACAGACAGATAATCACTATCATAACGGATCTGTGTAGCTGAACCCACGGCTAATTTTAGCGGCTCGCTCCGATGGCTCAGCGGACGACCGCCAGGAACGGTTTTTAACAACGTCAGGCGTTGGCCCGAAGGGTGAGCACCAGGGATGGTGCGAATAAAAAACCGGCCAGTTGGCCGGTTTTTTCGAAGTTGGTTTCG
>CBINNO010000113.1:0-11731 GCA_966252055.1 uncultured Rheinheimera sp.
TTCCAGATTGTCGGTCAACTGATACTGCAGGCCAAAGGACCACAGCGGATCTGAATCGCTGGACAGTTTGCCGGTGTTGCTGCTGACGATCCGATCTTGACGTTCAATGTCGACAAAGAACTGTTTAAGGCCCGCCGTCAGCGTCAAATCACCCAGGCTCCATTCATCCTGCAGATAGAGTTTTTGGGTGTCGGTCTGATAATTACGGTCATATTGCACCCAATAAGGCTGGTCGGCGAAGTAGTGATACACCCGCGGGTCCAGCACCTGATGCCAGTCCCGGCTTTCGTCGCGGTCTTGTTGTTCCAGCCACAAACCGGCCCGTAACTGGTGGTCACCCAGCTGCCATTTCAGCTCAGAAGTGAGGCCCGTCCGTTGTTTTTCATAATGGGTGTGCCGGTATGACGACACCCGGCTGGCTTTAGACAAGTCGGCGGCCGGGTCCAGTAATGGCTGACCATTCTGATTGACATGGGTGTAGCGCACCAGCTTGCCGTTGCCTGTGCCACGGTTCACTCTTTTGCCCTGAGCATCTTCCACATAAACCTGATACGGCGGCAACCAGTCGCCGCGGCCATCCTGCAGATGCAGATAAGGCGTGATGATGAATTCAGCGTTGTCACTGAGTTGTTGCTCGTAGCGCAGATAGCTCAGGCTGTTCTCGCGCAGGGTCGACCAGGCCTCGGCAAAATTCTGGTCAATTTCCGGATCGCCAGTCCAGCTGCTGGTCAGCCGGTCCCAACGGGCATTGGTATAAAAATCGGCCAGTGAAACGGTGTTGTAGTTGTCTTCTTCCGTGTCATCGTAGGAAAAACGGGCCGTCAGTTTGCTGTCCTGCCACTGCGTGACAGATTTCGCTTCAAAGTGGGTCCGGTCGGCAAAACCATTGCTGCCAGTGCCGATCCAGCGATTGTTATAACTGTCCGACAAACTGACATAGGCGGTGGTATTGCCAAAGAGCTCGCCAGTGTCGACGCGGCTGTAGTAGCGACGGGCATTAAAATCACCTGAAGTGATAGCAGCCTGAACCCGTTGTTCGTCCAGCGGGTTAGCCGAGACAAAGTTCAGCGTGCCGCCTAAGGCTTCCAGTGAAGCAGAAGCGATATCAGCAGTTCCCTGGGATACTTCCACCAGCATAGTGTTGTCGGTTTCAAGATAGCGGTTGGCTTTACTGCCGCCGCCATAAGCGGAGCCGCCATTGGGCAGCCCATCAACAGTGATGCCAAGCTGTTGTTCGTTCAAATTCAGGTTGAAACCGCGCATGGACATGGTGGTTGACCAGTCATCCGCACCAAAAGCATCGCCCTGACCGACGCTGATCCCGGGCAGGTATTTGACGGCATCCAGCACGTTACCAATCGCCGGTACAGTTTTGAGCATGCTTTCGTCGGTGCTGTTATTGGCGTACGCCATCCGGGCGCCGCTGACGGCAATACGCTCGACACTGCTTTCAGCAGCAGGGCTGGCGGCGATTTCTTCAGCCTGAAGATTCAGGGGCAACAGGGGGCTGGACAATGCCAGCGCGATCAGTGATTTGCGAAACTGCACGATAGTCTCCGTATTGTTATAAATTCGGCGCTATTCTCGGCAGTAAATCTGACTGTTTGGTGTGATTTCGTTTACAAAATAATGACTTGCTAATGACAGTTTCAGGTCAGGAGCGGCTTCAGCCGGACTGAGCGCCGGACTGAGCGCCGGCGCTATCCGGCCAAAAATGACAGTAAGGCAGAACCACAGCGCCAGGCACAAAGATAAGTGCAGCCGCAGCTTCACAGACTGTTGAGCGTGAACTGCTGCGAGCGCATGGCATCGGCGAGTTCAAAGGATCGTTCGGTCACTTCCTGCCAATAGCGCAGGCGTGCGGTATCCGTGAAGCGGCTGAAGTCGCTGCGGTCCGGGATCTTCTGATAAGGCAGGCTCTGCACCCAGTCTGCAGAAGGGCATAGCAGCACCAGATTGTCTCTTTGGACGGGTGCGAGATGGCGCCAGCGCAGCGCTTTATCAAACCAGCCTGGGCTTAAGCTTTGGTAAAAATGCGGAAACAGCACCAGTCCGGGCGTCTCAATGGGCCAGCCAAAATGATAATCGGTGAGGCCACCGTCGACATAATCAGCGTAAGACAGCCCGGGAATGTCCCGCACGGTCTCCAGCACCAACGGAATGGAACCGGTCGCCAGTAGAGCTTTGGGCAGCGACGCCTCGGTTAACTCAATCCGGCGGGTTGGCAGGTCATTCGGCGCCTGCAGCTGACTGTCTGGGTGGCAAAACTGCAGCCGGTGATAAAAATGGCCAAGCAGCTTTCGGTCGAGCAGATTAGCCGTTGCTGTCAGGGTCAGATGGCTCAACTGGCGCCAGCGTCTGGCCGGCAATGGCTGACCAGTCTTACCGGCGACAATCAGATTCAGCCGATAGACCGGATGATCCAGCACCTGTTGCACATGTTCGGGGGTGGGAAAAATCGCATCCAGCACCGTGCGCGAGATCTCGGTGACCGTGCAGATGTCGGCCTTGGGTGGATAGCACAGAGTGCGGTAAGCCTCACAAAAGCGACTGGAAGCCGCAGCACCGTTTTGCTGGGCGTAACAGGCGAAACGCCAGCCACCGGCAGAACTGCCCAGCAATTCCAAAGATCTGTCGCGCTTTGCAAAAAACTCATTGAGCAGATATTGATCAATGCCGTACAGACAAAACCATTTTGGCCCGCCGCTGGCGCCGACCAACACGTCTATATCATTGGCCCGCAGTCCGTGCTGTTTGATGTGTGCCAGTGCCTTTGCGCCCGCGTGCAGCTGCAGAACCGGTCGGCTCATCCTGCGGCTCCATACAATTTATCCATCATCCGGCTGGCATATTCGTCTGTCATGCCGGCGATGTAGTCGCAAACTGCCCGCTGGCCGTTGCCCTGAGCTGCCAGTTGCCGGTAGCGCTGCTGGGTATTGGCTGGCAACAGCCGCAGCGGCTCACTGGCAAAAGCTTCGAACAGATGCTGAACAATCCGCTGGCCGCGGAATTCGTTTTGTTGAATCTCCGGATGGCTGATCACCTGAGCAAAGATAAAGTTCTTCAGATGTTGCAGCAGTTGTGCTTCCATTGGCGGCAAACAAGCGTTGTAACGCAGCAAGGCTTCGTCCGCCGCTGGCAGACTGGTCTGCCATTGCACGGCAGTGATCAGGCGGTTCACCAGGCTGCCAATCGCTGTTTTGCGCAGGTAGTGTTCGGGCTTGAACAGCTGACGACCACTGAGCAGTAGAAATTCGGCCACATCTTCGTCGAGCTCACTGAGCGTCAGGTATTGTTGCCATTGAGACTCGTTGACGGTGCCGGTGACGACGGCATCTTCCAGATCATGCACGCCGTAAGCGATATCGTCGGCAAGCTCCATGACAGATGCATCCAGCGATTTGTATAACGTACGTGGATGCTGGCCATCCATGCGGACTTGCTGAAACAACTGACGATCTGTTGGCGACAGTGGCTCAAGAACCCAGTCGAGCAGATCCGCATCTTCGCGGTAAATGGCTTTTACAGGCCTGGCTTGCTGCAAAGAAGGCAGCTGCGGCTGCAGAACAGGATATTTCAGCAATCCCAGTAAAGTCCGACGACACAGATCCATGCCGCCTTGCGCTGTGTAGGGTTCCAGTTTGCCGACAATCCGGAAGGTCTGTCCGTTGCCTTCAAAACCGCCATAAGGCCGCATTTTTTGATCAAGTGCGGTCTCGCCACCGTGGCCAAAAGGCGGATGTCCAAGATCATGAGCAAGGCACAGACTTTCGATCAGCGCTTCATCGGGCAACAAGGCCAATAATTGCGCAGAACCGGCTTTATTACGCAGCTGCGCAACCAGCGCGCCACCTATTTGCGCCGCCTCCAGCGAATGCGTCAGCCGGGTGCGGTAAAAATCATTCTGACCCACACTCATGATTTGGGTTTTGGCCTGCAACCGTCTAAATGCAGCACTGTGCAGAATGCGGGCTTTATCGCGTTGGTACGGAGAGCGGTGGTCGCCTGGTCGTGATTCTGACAAAGCTAAATGGCGTCGGGTCCAGACATCCATAATGAATTCCTGCGGCACTTTGGCAGTATCTTACTGAAATCAGGTCATTTGCGCGAACTGAAAAATTCGCCGGAGCGCTGGACAAAAATACAGTATAACTGTATAAATAAACAGTTTCAGTAAAAAGGGGTCTTTTATGTCAGTCGTGATTCAGTACGTTGTGGAAAGAAATGGGGTGGCCAAAATGACATTTACCAGCAAACAGCAAGCCGATGCTTACGACAAAATGCTGGATATAGCAGAGCAGCTCGCCGGATTGTTGGTAGAACATCAGCTGTTAGATGAAGAACAGGCAGATCAGGTTGCCATGTTTATGGCGCAGCGCAAAGACGAGATTTCGCAGTTGCTGCAGGGAAAATTAAAGCCTGCCAAAAAGGCTGAATCCATCGAACACGACGTCGGACAAGGTCTGCAAAACGAAAATTCAGACACTGAAGCGCAGCCACATACAAGTGTGCAAACGCTGAATCTGGTTAATGCTGCCTGAGTTTTCGCACGGTAAAAGTCGCGAAAAAGTTCGTGCCTTGGTTCAGCTTGAAGAGGCGTCCTACGCTGGCGCTCTGGGCAGGGTAAGACAGAGGCAGGCGTCAATGATGAACCAGCAGTCAGGCTGGTTCTCGTAAGATTTTAGTTTTGCAGTTCCTGGAGTTGTTGTTGCAACTTCAGTTTGCGCTGGCTCAGCGTGAAGTGTTCATCGACTGAAACGGCTTTTTGTAATTGCTGTTCGATGTTTTGCAGTTCGTTCAGCAACAAATCTCGTTGTTGCTGCTTGATAAATGCCTGTTCTTCGGCGAATTCGTCGTCTGCGGTTGCCGTCGGCAACGAGGGTTGTAATGCAGTTTCAGATAACGCTTCGACGGCGGTAGTTGCTGTCTTGACCAGGGCTGCTGCGTTTTCTGGCAGTTGTACTCGCTCTTGCTGCGGGGGTGATGCTTTTGCTGGCGGGTTTTGAGGTGGTGGAGTCTGTGTCTTCGCCGGAATCAAGTTCGGTGATGCCGGTTGTGGTGTTTCCTGAACCGGGGACACTATTTGCTGTCGAAGTTGCTGTTGGGTTTGCTCTACCGGCGCCATTATTTGCTGTTTGAGTTGCTGCTGAGTCTGTTCTACTGGCGCCAGTATTTGCTGTTCAAGTTGCTGTTGGGTTTGCTCTACCGGTGCCAGTATTTGTTGTTTGAGTTGCTGCTGAGTCTGTTCTACTGGCGCCAGTATTTGTTCTTTAAGTTGCTGTTTTGTTTGTGTAACAGGTTCCAGCAATTGGCTAACGGCTTGCTCTTTTTGGACTTCCAGCAACGCCTTGCCTTGCTGTTTCAGACTATTGCCTTGCAATGCCGCTTCAGCAATTGGTTGTACCGCCGCTGGCACAGGTAACTGGGCTGCCGCTTGTGCTTTCGCTTGCTCCAGCGCTTTCTGTTTTAACTTGGCAGGATCTGTGTAGTCGGCCAGCTCTTTTGGCCAGACAGGGACTTGTGCAGCCACCTGTTCATTGAGCTTTTCAGCAAATATTTGCGGTGCTCCGCCGCTGATCATCAGCACTGCCATCTGGTTTGTTTCTGAATTCCAGACGAAGCCTGCTTTTTCGGCCAATTCGGGCACTGGTGTATAAGTCGATACCAGATAGAACAACGGGCCTTCTTGCTGGATCTTATCGGCAGTTTCCAGCAATTGGACGGCTTTGTCGTAATGTGTTCCCAGCAGAGGCTGCAATCTCGCCTGGATCAGGGGCTGTTTGAAGAAGTTGACTTCCTTTGGGTCTAAACCGACCATGGGCTTGAGCAGGGACCACATCAATTGACCTTGTGGAGTCAATAATAATGCAGGTGCTGCGCAGCCCGTCAGCAATAAGGGATGGCAGCACAAGAGCGTGACCAGCAGGCAACCACGGATGAAAGGACGGTTCAATGCACATCTCCCGGACGATGACGGGCGTCCATCTCTTGTTGTTTTTTACTTAACATTTTTCGTTCTTTGTGTTGCTCAATCGCCTTTGCCACAGTGTGATAAAGCAGCGTTGCCGGCCCCATTTTCAGCAAGTGTCCCCGCACAAACCAGCATAAATGTGCAGGTTTATGCCACAGGCTGTCGGTATCTAATAAGTGTCTGAGCAAAAACTGCATTTGCCAGCGGCGGTAATGACTGGTCGCAGGGGCCAATGTCGCTAACTCAGCAGGTAGCGGCAGACTGAATAGCCGATGCAGGGTTTCTATCGCGTAGTAGACAGCGGCTTGTGCCTGACAGTCGCAAGCAGCCTGGATAATGGCGCTCACCGGGCAACGCGACAAACATTCCTGATAAAGCAAATAGAGATCAAATAGATCTTTAATCAGCTTGTGCGTTTCTTCCTGATAAAACAAATGGACAGCCGCATGGACAAATAAATGCTGTGGCGCAGGTACAGAGAATACCGAACCTTCCAGGCGCACGGCTGCAGCGACGATAGGCCCGACCAGAATGTCTTCGCCAGACGCCACCGGGAAAATATGATGGTGTAAATCGATATTGGCGCCACGCAGGAAATGCGTCAGCGGTGGATGCTGATGTGTCCAGCGCGTGTAGTAGCGCCGGTCATAAGCCGATAGCGCAAATTCCAGATAACCAGCATCCACCAGTTTCTTTAACGCAATATCAAAGTGGCTGTCTGGCACCAGCAAATCGATGTCTGAAAAGACCCGGCCGCGGGCAAACTGGTAGCCATCAGTGCGATAAGCGACCCCTTTAACCAGCAGGAGCGGTAAGTCACAATCGGCAAAGATTTGCTCCAGTTCCATCAGCTCGTTTACCAGCGTGATTTTCTGCTTATCTGCATAATGCTGACCGGACAGCAGATGAGCCTGCACTTTTGCGGGTATCGACTGCCATAACTGCAAGTCATGCAGCAGGTAGCTAAAGCTGCCCAATAAAGCGTGTTGTCTTGCTTCCTGTAAAAAAGCAGTCCATTGCCTGGCTGTTGCCTGGCGGACATAGTCTTGAGGAGCGCGCAAAAAAGTCAGGCATTCACTCTTCATCCAGCAATGCCTCAATTTGTGCAATCGCTAATTGCCCATCCTTGTACTGGAACTGGAACGCTTCGACCTGACTGACTAATCGGGTCAGCGTCCGAAAACCGACTTCGCCCAATACACTGTAATTAAAACTATTCACGGCAAGCTGCATAAAAAGCGCGGATTGGCAAAGCGCATTGCCCTGTAAACCTTGGGTTTTGGCATCGTACTTCGGAAAAATTACGAGCCTCGCTTTGGCGGCCATGTGACGCTCACGCCATGACTCTGTGCTGGCGGGCAAATAAGCCATGGTTCCTTTATGGGTATTCAGTGTGTGATGTACAAGCGTCACCTGGCTGTAAAGCTGTTGCAACACCTCAATCGAATTGTTCTTCAGACTCACGGGTCGCACACAAGGCACAATGTCACCAGTTGAAATATCGATCATACAATGCTCATCCGACAACAGCCGCCAGCCTTGCAACATCATCATGGCACAGAGCGTACTTTTCCCTGAGCCGGGCGGTGCAGGCAGGATCACGGCCTGTCCATTTTGTTCCAGCACGGCAGCGTGAATACACAGATAACGGCTCTGGTAGCCGGAAACCACCCAGTTCAGACCCCACTCAAACATCGGAATAATTTGCGCAGGTTCGACAAAACGAAAATGTTGTTGCCCGAGCCGAAAAGCGAGACTGGCAGAGGCGGGCCATGGGCGACGTTGATAATCCACGACAAAGTCATAGATTTCGTCGTTCTGAACTGTTGTCAGCACATCGTCAGGATACAGAGCTGACAGTTGTGATACTAAGTGCCTGGAAGAGGTATGAACGATAAAATTGAATGGAGAGAGGTTCAGTGCGAATGATGTGGCCATATATCCGGTGACTCTTGTTCCCCTGGTGAGTCGCTCTGAGTCTGAGTTACAACTTCAGTCGCGTGAGTCAAACGATTAAATCGGATTTCAGCGTTATTGTCCAGACAAGTAAATATATCAAAAGAACCGCCAGCTTCCGGGTCGAAGCCGAGCAGTTCTTTTAGATAGGCAGCTGTAACTTGAGATGTCACAGAGGAGACATGTACAGCTTGAACAGACTATGTAATTCTGCCAGGCGGCCTTCAAGTTTGGCCTTGGCGAAAGCTGCAATCAGTTCCTGTGGGCTTGGGAAGCACCAATCAGAACCATATCGGGCAATATACTCAGGGTGACGTTCCCAAATGGAACCGATAATAGCCGCCATGGCATACTTTTCAGGGCAATCACGGCCTTTCAAAACATCGCCGACTTTGCCCAAAATGCCAGGACAAACTTTATTGGCGTCAGTGTCATGCTTAATCAGGACGTTTTTGTAGTTCCCAGGCATCCGGCTGTTGCTTTTGTTGTAGCTTTTCGGTGCCGTCGTTACCCAGTTGGTGGTAGAACTGTTCGTAACTACCGTTGCCGATGAACCTTTTTTAACTTTGTTCCACCAAGTGTCAAAATCGTACATGCCACAAGTCAGTTTGTCGTATTTGTAGTAGGTCGTTTTGCCTTGCTTTTTGGTGGTGTAGGTGCAAAGACTTGCATAATAAGTTGACAGCAGCCAGTCGCAGAAGTCGGCATCAAATGCTGAAATGATGCGAGAGATGCTTGACCATTGCGGACGTTCGTAAACTTTATTCGGTCCTTCAGACACTGAGGCAACCTGAGAGCCTGAGTTACTGAGGCTGACTTCACCTGGGGTACAATTGAGCTCGACACAACCCCATGCTTTGCCGCTTTTCAGCGACAGCACCGCCGGAACGGACACTGCTGAGGCTTGCAGCAAGAACTTGCGGCGCGATAATACTTTGGCTGCTGTGCTCTGTTGCGATTCCGTTTGCGCGGTTTGAGCGTCATTCTGCTGATTCATTTTGCTACCTCGAATTCCAGTTACCGGCTCTCAAGCAATATCCTTGCCATTATCGCAAGTTATTGATTGTAAATGGTTTATCTGTGGTTTTTATCTGCGCTACAGATAAGATGTAAAACTTGCTGACACTAGTATGTTCACAGATGTTTCTTTTTGTATTCTACACGGCAGCTTTTTGCCGCGCCAGCCGTCAGCGTTGATTTCTGCGCTTGCTCAAATACTGTTGATGTAACTGAATAATTGTTTCAGTAATGCGATCGCTTCGGGTTTATCCTGTTGAGTTTCTGCGCATTGTTCCAGCTCCAGCACAAAGTCGTCCAAGGTTCGGGCCGGTTGATCCACCCCAAACTGCAATTTGTCTTTACAGTAACGTTGCCATTGACGCAGCTCTTCAGCATTGAGGCTTTCCGGATAATTGCGCGCTCTGAACCGAAACAACAGTTGATTGAGTCTGTCGTCCTGGAACACCGGCGGGTCTGTGGCCAGTTGCGACGGTGTTGCCTGCTGGAGCCGCAGCATCGCCTGACGGTCCTGTTCACTGATAAAACCCTGATAAAGGCTATAGTCCGGGTTTGTTGCCGGCTCAAATTCATGTTCCTGCCGGTAAATGTCCAGTACCAGTTGCTGCAGTTGTGGTTGTGAGCGGCGTAATAATTCCAGATGTTGTAAACACAAGGCTCGGTCTATCCCCAGTTGCTCTGCACGTTCAGCGGACAAAGTTTTCGCCGGAGCCAGTACCGGGCATTTATTCAGATGAACCAGCTTCAGCGCCGGGCGGGGCTCGTCTTGACTCAGGTCATTATTCTTCGCGTACAGACGATTGCGGGCCTCTTCAGCGGTCAGATTGAGCAATATCGCCGGGTCCTGCTGCAGGTTAAAACAGATGACTGCATTTTTGTTGGTCGGGTGAAAAGCCAGTGGCACTATCCAACTGCAACATCCTTGCAGCGCCGGAAATTTTGACGACACATGGACCAAAGGTGTCAGGCCTGCGACGTCAACCATAGCTTGCAGAGCCTGTTTTTGCCGGTGTTGCCACAGATAATCAAACAATCTCGGTTGCTTGTCGCGCACCAGTTTTGCCAGCGCGATAGTGGCATAAACATCGCTGCTGGCGTCATGCGCCTGTTGATGGCTGATTTGGTTGGCTTTGGTCAGATCTTCAAGCCGAAAGCTGGGACTGCCATCTTCTTTGAGTGGCCATTCAATGCCTTCCGGGCGCAATGCGTAACAAGCACGCACAACATCAATGAGATCCCAGCGGCTATTACCTTGTTGCCATTCACGGCCATAAGGTTCGATATAGTTGCGAAACAGCGCGTGACGGACCATTTCATCGTCGAATCTGATGTTGTTATAACCAACAACACAAGTGCCGGCAGCTGACATTTGCTGGTGCAGTTGGCGAATAAACTCCAGTTCAGTCAGGCCTTGTCGCTGGCAGCGTTGTGGCGTGATACCGGTGATCAGGACTGCCGCTGGGGCCGGCAGATAATCTGGCGCCAGCTGACAATAGGCCATTTGCGCCGGTTGCAGCGGCTCCAGAGCCAGGTCGGTGCGCACACCGGCAAACTGAGCGATGCGATCTTTCTTTGGATCTGCGCCCCATGTTTCAAGGTCATAAAAGTAGAAAGTGGCCTGGCTCAAAGTGGGTCCCTGAAAATACTGAAAAAAACGGCTGGAGTATAAGTCAAAGCCGGGGGCAGGAAAAAGCGGATTGTTCTGGTAAGCTGCCGCGGTCCCAAAGCGGGACAAACAGATGTTGTGATACAGGGGGATGTGTGAAGTACCTTGGATTGTGTGTGTTGTGGCTGTGCAGCTGGCTTGTCAATGCAGCGCCAGCGGATTTCTCTGCCGCGAAGAAACTGGCGCAAAGAATTTACGCGGATGAGACGTCAGAATTTTATTGTGGTTGTCCGCTGCGTTGGGTCGGCGGTAAAGGCCAGCTTGATTTAACCCAGTGCGGCTATAAAGTGCGTAAAAATGGCCCGCGGGCCCAACGTGTCGAGTGGGAGCACGTGGTGCCGGCCCATCGCTTTGGTTCGCCGTTAGCCTGCTGGAAACAAGGTGGTCGCGAGCGCTGCAGCGATCAGGACCGGCAATTCAGGCAGATGGAAGGTGATTTGTACAACCTCAAACCTGCCAACGGCGAGGTCAACGGCGACAGAGCAAATTTCAGCTTTGCTGAATTGCCGGCGGTTGCCCCTCAGCACGGCGCTTGTCCGGTCAAAATAGATTTCAGTCGTCAGTTGGCAGAACCCAGAGCAGAGATCCGTGGTGATATCGCCCGGATCTATTTTTACATGGCGGACCGTTATCAGCTGCAACTGAGTGCCACTGAGCAGGCGCTGTTTTTGCGCTGGCATCAGGCTGATCCGGTCGATGACCGTGAATTACTGCTGACACAAAGAACTGCGCAGCTGATGGGGCATCAGAACGAGTTTGTCACCGGGCGCAAAATTTGGTACCAGGGCTATTTAGTGCAAAAAGGCACGCCGGTGCCGGCGATGAAGACGAGCGAACAGACAACGTCTGGCAAAAAATGGCCGGTCAACCAGCCTGAACCCGGTGCGCCTGCTGTGCGTGGCAACAAAAACAGCAAAAAGTATCACTTGCCGCATTGTCCCGGTTTTAGTCAGATCAAAATACAAAATGGCGTCGACTTTAGCACAGAGCAACAGGCGCAGCAGGCAGGCTATACCAGAGCCGGCAACTGCCGCGACTGAGAACAAGGCTTAACCAATCACTGTCGCGAACGCAGCAAAGGCCGCTGACTGACTTTTACACAAGGTCAGTTGGCGGCTTGT